>NZ_JBICXB010000002.1:0-474043 GCF_043200055.1 Streptomyces sp. NPDC048496
CAGCGCATGCGAAGGCCCCTGCACCGGCCGGACGGACAAATCAGGGCAAGACGCCGGACCAGCGGGACCCATCAGGTCGCAGACGAATCGAGGTTGACGCCCAGTTCCGCCCATGCCTGCCTTGCCCGGGACGGGCCAAGGTCGGCTCCGCCGTGCTTACGGGACCCGCCACAGAGCGTCGGTGCGATGCGGGTGGCGGCGTCCGCCCATTCATGAGCGAGTTCCCAGCCTTGTGAGGCCATGGACTGGTAGAGCACGCTGCCCACTGACGGGGCGGTGTCCGGGCACGTAGTCGGTGTCGGCCAGGCGAACTTCGTAAAAGAAGCGGGCCGCATAGCGACAAGAACCGCCCGTGGGCGCAGCTGCGGCACTCCGAAGTCGCAGGCGCGAAGAAGCTGCCAGTTGGTCGCGTACCCGAGCTCTTTGAGCCGCCGAAGCACCCTCGCGCGGTAGCCGTCGAACTTTGCCTGCAGGATTCCTTTGACGTTCTCAATCAGAACAGCCCTCGGCTTCAGCCATGCAGCGAGCGCCAGCACATCTGGAAAGAGATCTCGTTCATCAGCCGCCCCCAGCTGCTGGCCTGCCAGTGAGAACGGAGGACACGGCACGCCGGCTGCGAGGAGCGCTACCTCTTGTTCGGTGCCACCTGGCCAGAGCCTGGCAACGGAGAGGCCGCGGACGTTGCTATGGAGGACATTCCAGTGCGGGCGATTCGTGCGAAGCGTTCGTACTGCATCGCCGTCCAGTTCAACGAGGGCGGTGTGCTGGAATCCGGCACGCTCCAGCCCCAAGGCCTGACCACCGGCGCCGGCACAGATCTCGACGCATGTGAGGCCTGGGGGCGGCTGGTGGCTGTCGCTCGGCGGAATCATCTGGGTGTCCTCTCGCTGACTTGCCTATGGCGGTTGTCGTCAAGTGCAGCTTGCCGCCACTTGCCGCGGCAAATGGCGGCAAGCTAACGTCATCACTCAAATCGCTCATTACTCGCATGTGCATTCGCACGGAAGTGGATGGATCGTGCCGTCATCGGAGCAGGACTGGCGTAATGCAACGCTTGGCACGCGAGTGCGTGTGGCCCTGTGGCTGCGGGATGAAGTCGGTGTCGGCGGCACCTTCTCGAAGGTTGCGCTGCGAGCGGCCATCACGGGTGCTGAGCAGGTGGATCGCCGCATGCGGGATCTTCGTCCGGCGGGCTGGGTAATCAGGACGAACCTGGACAGGCCGAGTCTGCAGCCGGACCAGCTGTATCTGGAGGAGGTCGGGGCACCGGTCTGGGAGCGGGAGCACCGTGCGGCTGGACTCCGCCAGATCAGCGCGAAGACGCGTCGCTATGTGTACGAGCGTGACAGGCACATGTGCCGGCGGTGTGGGGTTGGTGCGGCCGAGGCGTACCCAGGAGAGCCTGACTCGCACGCCCGGCTCACGCTTGGCCATGTGAACCCGCATGCGTCGGGGAGCGGTGCTCATGCCGAGAATCTGATCACCGAGTGCGCGCGGTGCAATGAGCTGGTCAGGAATCTGACTGGCGTCCAGATGGACTCCGCGCAGGTTTGGGAGCGGGTGAAGGCGCTTCCTCGCCGGAGCAAGCAAGAGCTGTTCGAATGGATGGAGGCAGACGGCAGGCCTCTGAAGCCAATCGATCAGGCGTGGGGCATGTACCGGCAGCTTCCGGCCGCGTTGCGAGACGAGATGCGGCACGGGCTGCGAGACCTGCTGGAAAGCTGACTGGGCCGGGTGGGATGGGGCGAGCGTCGTAAGTGTTGTCGGTGGTAGATGCGACACTGGCGTGTCTGTATCAGCCACGCCAGGAGGAGCCGATGACGCTCAGCGACTACACGCCGACCTTGAGCGAGGGGCACGTGTTGACCTCGATCGAGATTTGCGCGGGTGCCGGGGGGCAAGCCATCGGTCTCCATGCGGCCGGTTTTAAGCACCTTGCACTTGTTGAAATTGATGAGCATGCCGCGACTACCCTGACGAATAACATTGATGCTCTCGACGGGTGGAGCTGGGAGCGGGAGCATTGTGACGTAATTAATGATGATGTCAATGAATTCCGTCCGCTGCCTAGTGAGAAATACCCTGAAGCGGGATTGGAGAAGCCGTCCAGGTTCCTCGGTGGCCCTCTCTTGCGTAGCAAGCTTGACTTGCTTGCAGGGGGTGTTCCGTGCCCGCCTTTTTCGCATGCCGGCAAGCAGCTGGGGAAGGATGACGAGCGAGATCTCTTCCCTAGGATGCTAGAGCTCGTTGATGAGCTTCACCCTAAAGCAGTGATGATTGAAAATGTTCGAGGGATTAAAGACGCGAAGTTCGAGGAATATCGTACCTACATCGAAGCGAGGCTTCAGGGCGGCCGAGCTAGGCGGCCCGAGACGGGTATGGAGGAAGACTTCAAGGGCCTCGGATACAAAGTGTGCAAGTGGGAGGTTCTAGAGGCCAGTGACTTTGGTGTGCCTCAGTTGCGTCCGCGAGCTGTTCTTGTGGCTATCCGTAAGGATGTACTCGGTGATCTCGAATTCGTGTGGCCCACTGCGACAGCCGCCCCGAAGAGCGTTTTCGAGGCACTCAACGACTCTATGGAGGCCAGGTATCAGCCGTACCTGAAAATGGGTGGAGACATTGCAGCCGAGGCGCGGAAGTGCCTCGATGATTGGAAAGACAAGGCATCCAAGGCTGCTGCGGATAAGAGGGATGGCGGCATCGCGCCTACACTCGTCGGCGGCTCAAAGAAGCACGGCGGGGCTGACCTGGGGCCGAGTCGCGCAAAGGCGTCTTGGAAGCAGTTGGGTGTGTCCGGCTTGGGTGTCGCTAACGACTACGAAAACAGCGAGAAAAAGGGTAGTCGAGGACGTGACCTCTTCCGTCCGGATGGCCCTATGCTGACGGTCGAACAAGCAGCAATTATTCAAGGGTTTCCGCAAAATTGGAAGTTCAGTGGAGGTAAAACTGCCCAGTACCGGCAGGTGGGAAACGCATTTCCCCCGCCTGTCGCTGAGGCGGTGGGGAGGGCGATCGCTGCTGTACTGCACGCCGCCCACAAACGCGACAAGCAGCGCAAGGCGGAGACGCGGGATCTGCTACCGGGCCAGAGCGTGCCGTCGCTCGCGGACAGCACTGACGATCGTGAGCGCGCAGGTGTCTGAGTCCTGATGCTCCCAGAAGCGCAGTACCAACCAGCCGGCCTCAGCGAGGCGCTGGTCAGTGTCACGGTCTCGGGCCATGTTCCGTGCCACCTTGTCTGACCAGTACCCAGGGTTGGTTTTGGGTGGGACGTAGTGCTCGGGACAGCCATGCCAGTAGCAGCCGTCAATGAACACTGCGACCTTGGCCGGGCGGAAGACCATGTCGGCCGTCCGGCGAAGGTCTGGCAGAGGTTTTGCCGCGACTCGGTAGCGGAGTCCGCTGGCGTGGACGAGCCGACGGATCAGCCGTTCGGGCTTCGTGTCGCGGCTCCGGATGGCCTGCATGTTCTTCCGCCGCGCGGCTGAGGATGCCCAGGATCCTTCAGGCGGCGTCCAGGCTTCGGGTTCAGGCACTGATATCCAACCTTGGCATCTGGTGCGTTATCTGCAGTGTGGCACGTGGATGGCGACGGTCTAGCTGACCGAGCTTGCGACACCATTCCGCAGCGCAATCCACTCGCCAGCGCCGAGGGCGATGCTTTGTGCCGCAGCCTGTTCGCGGGATTCAACCCAGTCGCCGCACAGAAGTGTCAGACCTTCCTTGGCTGCCGCATCCCGGGCTTGCCGGGCTCGGCGCATAGGGTCGTCCTTGCCCGCTCCAACAGTGAGGATGACGTTCCGGGGAATGATGCGACCCTCCAGGAATCGGAACATCATCAGCAGTCGCTTCACCTGTCCCGGCTTCTTCGCCAGAACCTGGGCAGCTTGTTCTTCAGACAAGTACCGCAGAGGGTTGATGGGCAGGTCTTCCCAGTCGTAAAGCGGGACGCTCCAATTGGTGCGAGCGTCAACAGCCAGTCCGCGTTTGCCGTCCTTATTGCCCTTGCCTCGGTACAGCCAAGACCGATGCGCCCGGACGAGCCAGGATCTATGGCGATTCTTCTTCAGCTGAATCTGGGTGCAGATACACAGTTGGCAGTGTGCTTCTGTTGGAATAGCCCAGTTGTCCCCGACCGTCGCCTTGATGTCCACCGGGGCGCCGGCGATCAGCGTATCCAGAGGCTTGGTCTTCGGCAGGTTGAAGATCCGCAGAACCTCATACTCCAGCTTTGCGCCAACGGAGGCCCGCTCGCCTGGATGCACGTCGGGCGACAGCAGATCAAACCGGCCTGTTCTGCCGCCATCAAGGACATAGTCGATCGAGTTACGGATCGCCTCGGTGTAGAGCTGCCCAATGGGCTGGTCGCTGAACCAGCCCCGCACGGCCTGCAGGCCGAGGTCATCCTCTGGCATGCGAAGTAGGTGTTCTGGAGCCGTATCCGCGTTCGTGCAGATTTCCCCGGGCTTTTGAAGAACAAGTCGTCCCACTCGCAAGCTCCCGCTCTCTGGTCCGAATCCCTGCCGCGCAGATCGACATCAAGGGGCGCTGACGATCGCCTCCCCATCGCGCGATGAGTCGATGGTGCGGAAACGAACGAAGGGTACCTGCTTGGTTGTTGGGCTGGCGGCCGGGATGAAGGCTGCGGCCAACACGACCTTGGCCGGATCGATATGACCGCCTGACACGACATCGGCCAGTGGGCCAAGCTCGGGAGCAATGACCGGGTAGAGCAGCACGACCCCCCGCTGTGGCTTGTGGAACTGAGTGGCGAAGGGATCGTCCTCGCTCAGGGGATGCAGGCCGACGATGCGTTCCGCAGACTGACGGTGCGCCATACCGGAGATGCGGTTGAAGACGCCGCGGGCGCTGCGTTTGCGCTGGACAAGAGCGAGCGGATCAGATCCAAGGATCCGTGCTTCCACGCTTGTACGGCCGGAGGTCTGCGGCAGAACGAGGAGCCAGTCGTCGGTGGCACACCCGGTGTCACTGGGGTCCTTGAGATACGCGAGGTGCGGCGCGAAGAGGTCGGGGCGACCCCAGGTAAGGCTGCTCATGATGTTCAGCAGCTGATTGTGGGGGAGGACCACGGTCTTCGCGGGGTATCGGGTGTAGCTTCCCCGGTCTCCTTCAGGGAGGGTGACGAAGACGGCCGGGTTCATCCTCAGCGACTCAAGGGCGGGCAGCCAGACCTCCGTGTTGTGCCGCAGGTCCGCGGCCTCCGTCGGATACGCCGTCGGCTCGACCCACTGCCCCGGAGACCGGATCTCCACCAGCTCCGCGTTGAACATCTTGTTGCGACCGCTCGGCTTGATCCACGGCAGGTGCTGGGACACCAGCGGCGGGATCTGGGCTGGGGTCACGTGCGGCTTGCCGTCGACCAGTTCGGCGTAGCGCGACAGTTGGGAGCGGAAGGTTTCCTCGTCGCGGCAGATCGCCTCGAAGGCCTCGTACAGGTCGACCGTCTGCGTCTTGGTCAGCGGCTCCTCGCGGCCGATGTAGAGGCGGACCAGGTCGCGATAGCCGGGGCGGAAGCCGAACCAGCGGCCCATCTGCATCAGGGTGTCGGCCTGGCGGGTGGTGCGGCGGTAGTAGGTGACCGTGAGGCCCTCGACGGTGAAACCGCGGGACAGCTTCGTTCCGCCGACCAGGATCTTCCAGACGTTCGGCGTGCGGTCGAAGTCCAGGTCGATCTGCGAGAAGTAGCGGTCCGTGTCGCCGTTGACGACGATGACGGGGGACCCGCCCGACGACACGTGCTGCTGCGTGGCGGAGATGTACGGCTTGAGTGCGTCGTATGAATCGGGCGTGGGAAGACCATCGGCTGCGTACTTCTGGAAGTCGGAGGCGAACAAGGCCTCCAACCGGGCGTGTCCACGGCGGGACTTGAAGTCGGCGTTGTCCCACATCGTCTTGATGCGCTCGGCGAGATCCGCGTGGTCGTCCATCTTCACCGACTCGTGCACCAGCATCGTGTGGTGGCGGAACGGGGCCGCTGGAACCCCGTGATCGGCGCGGTACAGCTTCAGGGCGCCCGTGAGGGCAAACGCGTCCATCGCCTCCTGGAGGCGGTCGCCCGTGTCCTCGTAGATGCCGCGTACGTGGGTCTCCTCCGCCGCGCCCTCGCCGTTCAGGTCGTGGAAGTCCTGCACGCCCATGTAACCGACCGGTCGTGGCAGGGAGATGAGGAAGTCGCGCGGGAAGATATCCTCGCCGTCGCTCGGGTCGATGAAGACGTTCGCGAACGGGGTGGCGGTGTAGCCGACGTACTGGGCACGCGGGAGCAAGCTCAGGAGCTGGGAGATCAGGCCGTTGATGGCCGTGCGCTGCGTCTGGGACGACTCCCACTTCTTCGGGTCGGACGTGTTCACGGATGCCTGGTCGGACTCGTCGTCAATGATCAGGGTGGGGATCTCGCGGAGGATCGGACCGATCTTCTTGAGGTCCTTGACCAGGTTCGTCAGGACGGACTTGTTCTTCTTGACGACCATGACGCGGGCGGACGCGCGATGCAGGTTCTCGGGGACGTACAGCGGGAGGTGCGGTTCGCGCTTTTCGATCTCCAGGGCGCGGATGCCCTGCAGAAGGCTGCGGTAGTCGTTGTCCCGAGTGGTGAGCCGCTCGATGTTGAACGGTCGGTGGCCGTGGCTGACGAACTTCTCCGGCCAGTCCTCGTCGTCCTGGTAGTCGATGCCGACCAGGGCGTCCAGGTCCGAAGGGTCGGCGCCGCGCAGGATGTTCTCCTGGCCGATCAGTTCCATGTCCAGGCGGCGCTGGGTCTGGCCCCGGAGGAGGTTCAGGGTGCCGCCGAGGACGATGACAAGGCGGTAGCCGGCGTCGATGGCTTTTGCCGTGACTCCGGTGAAGTTGGCGGTCTTGCCCGACTGGACGTAGCCCACGACCAGGCCGCGGGCGCCGTACGCCTCGGTGCGGGTGGGGTCGGAGAGGCGCTCGACCACGGCGTGGCTCGCCTCGTCGAGGCTGGAGACGGCCGCGTCCGACCAGCCCTTGCGGCGCAGGAGTTGCTCGTACGAGTTCCAGTAGAAGGAGCGGGCGGCGGCGGCGTCGCGCGAGTACCAGGACGTGAAGTCCTTGCTGATGACCGTCGCGCCGGGCTCCTTGAACACCGGGACCGCCTGGTCCAGTGCCTTGCGCAGGTCGGGTCCGAAGCCGAGGCAGGCGTAGGTGTCCGCGCGGCGCTCGTCGGTGCGGGCGGCGGCGGTCGACCAGTCCGCGTGTTCCGCGAGGTCCCAGGTGGTCAGTGTGCGGTGCCAGAGCGCGGTGAGTTCGTCGCCGGGGCCCGCGGCGACGATACGGTCCCGGAAGTGCCCGAAGTCGGTGTCGGCGGGTTCCTCGGCCTCGGACAGGACGAACGTCAGCTTGGCGAAGGGCTTGGGGCCGCGGCGCATCGCGGCCAGGACATCGCCGTGCAGGTTGTAGAGGTGATCGGCAGCGTCGGTCATGGCGTAAGGGCTCTTTTCAGCGGGTCAGCGGGAGAGTTCGCAGCGCGCGGCGGTCACCAGGACGCTGTTCCACAGCGCCACGTTGTCGGTGTGGACGGCCCGCACCCGTTCCTTCTGGAAGATCTCGTTGACCATGAGGTAGAGCATGCTCTTGACGACCGGGGCGTCGTTCAGGCCGCCGCGGCGGCCTCCGTTGAAGGCCAGCCGGTACTCCTTGTTGAGCCTGACCTCCCGCTCCTCCCGGTCGAGTTCGAAGAAGACCTCCGACGGCAGCGTGTCCCAGCGGAAGGTGATCGGGTCCTCGCCGTCCAGTTCCGGCAGTTCGTCCCGCAGGGCCCGCTTCAGCTTCGGGTCCAGGCCCTTGCCGGCCGGGATGACGGCCTTGCGGGTCGGTTCGGTGGAGCGGCGGGCCGCCTCCCGATACGTCGTCTCCGCTTCCTGGAGGTACGCGGCGAATGTATGGCCCGTGTCGTCGGTGGCCTGTTCGAGACCGCGGGCGAAGGCGGGCGTGACCGTCACGCCGTCCTTCTTCACCGTGAGGCTGAAGACGTCGTTCGGTTCGGTCGGCAGGTCGACGGCGATCCGGGCCAGGGCGAGGTGGCCCTCGGCGCTGCGGGTGCTGTTCCAGCCGCCCGCCTGGACGAGCCGGTCGTTGCGGTAGATGTAGAAGCCCTGGCGTTCGGCGAGCGGACCGATGCCGCGGAAGCTGACCAGTGGTGACTTCGGCGGCCAGATGTGCGCGGTCAGGGCGAGCTCGCCGACGCCCTCGATCGGTGCGGTGTACGTACGGGGGTAGCCGGCTCGGCCCGGCACCCGGTAGCCGAACGGGTCGAGCGGTTCGACGCCGCGGTGGTCGAGCTCCTCCTTGGTCCGCACGTCCTCGACGACGATGTCGATGTTGAAGTCCTCGCGGGCGAGGAAGCGGTGCAGATAGAGCCCGAGATGGGTCTCCAGCTTCTCGATCGCGTCGTTGAGGAAACGGTCGGCCTGACCGGTGGTGACGGTGTCGAAGGCGCGGACCCGGTCCCAGCGGACGATCGTGCCGTGCCATTCGATCAGTCCGTCGTAGCGGTCGACGAGGTCCTGGCAATAGCGGGGGTCGACGACGTCGCAGGTGAAGTCGGCCTGGGCGCGCACCGTCAGCCAGCGGCGGCCGGTCGATGGGCTGCGCTTGGTACGGCTGATGACGGTGAGTGAGTCGGCATGGGAGAGGGACGCGGCCTTGAGACCCGCACCGAAGTGACCGAGTGCCGTTTCGGAGTACACCTCGCGGCCGCCGACTGTCATGGCGGTGTCCAGGGACTCGTCGTTCATGCCGCATCCGTCGTCGATGACGAGCAGGCTGACGAGCCGGTCCTCGTCCCGAAGGAAGCTCACCACGACGTTGCGGGCGCCCGCGTCGACGGAGTTGTCGACGAGATCCGCGATGGCCGCCTCGAAACCGTAGCCCTGGTGTGTCAGCGATTCGACGTAGCGGGCAGCGGGCGGGAGCCGCTTGCTGCCGGAAGTCGGGATCTCGAACTGCCAGTCGGCGGACGGCTGATAAGGCGGCATAAGAACGTCCTCGCGCACACAGAGCTGAGACTCGCGTGCGGAGGTGTGGCCCTGAGATGGGTAGTTGAAATGTGATGGTATTGCAAAGGTGTGGCAGAGGGGAATCCTGTTGACGAAACTCCTGCCGGGAGTTGGAGGGGTCGCCGCTCGAACCAGGCTAGGTATTCCGGCTGGTCGGGGGCGGACGATCAGCAGAATCGGCAGTGCGATCCAGGCCGGCGCGAGGGCGATATCAGCTGAAGGATTCGACCCCCTTCTGGACGGCCGGGAATCGGCTCGGGCCGACGTCTTCCGCTTCGTCGCAGTGCACTGCAACCGCCGACGGCTGCACTCCACGCTCGGCTGCCGAAACCCGCACGAAGCGCCTCAAGTAGAGTCACGACAACGCCCTCGCAGCGCAGAGATCGAGTGTCCACTCCGCTGGGGGGAGCTTCACCGGGTGGAAACACCACACTTGAAGGACTCGCCACATGAGCGACAGCCGCACCATCACCAACTCTGCCGGGCTGCACGACCCCACCCCGTTCGGTTACAGCCATGCCGCTTCCACACCCGGCGAGCTGGTGTTCATCGGTGGGCAGTACGCCTCCGACGACACCGGCCAGGTCGTGCCCGGCGACTTTGCCGCACAGGTCGAGCGGTCCTTCGGGAACCTGCGCATCGCGCTCGCCGGTGTCGGTCTTGGCTTCGAACATGTCGTACGGCTCGGCACGTACATCGTCGACCATGACCTGGAGAAGCTGGAGATCCTCGGCAAGGCGTTGCACGGCGCCTGGGCCGACCGGCTGCCCGCCCAGACGCTCAGTGGGGTCGCCTCGCTCGCGCTGCCCGGGATGCTCTTCGAGATCGACGCGGTCGCGGTCCGTCCGGCCGAGGGACCCGAAAGCTAGTGCCCCTCTCGGCAAGCTTTGCCCGTCGCACCGCCCAGCACGCGTGGTCGTGAACAGGCCGGCCGATATCGGATGGCCAACCGGGCCTGTTGCGCGCGGAACAGCCGGATCTCGGCGTGAGCACACGCTCACGCCGAGATCCGGCTGAATTCGCCGGCAGCGTCAGGGTCCGCCGGGGCGGCTCGGAGAGTGGAAGGTGTGTTGCCCCGGGCGGTCAGCCGATAGGTGGCCGCGTCCTCGGGGACGGCGAAGGTGGCCCTGGGAGAGTCGCTGGAGCCGAGCTTCTGCCCGTCCTTCGCCAGGGTGATGTGCACGGTGTCCTGCTGCCAGTCGGGCATCGGGCCGCCGTAGTGCCTGGGGGCCGCATCGCTGAACAGCTGCGGTTCCGCGCTGATGGTGCCGTCACTGGCGCGGCCGATCGACGGCGCGTCGTTCTTGACAGGCGCCAGGCCCGGGCCGATGACCGAGGCGTTCCACCGGTCGGCGCAGGTGCTGCCGGCCGTGCACGAGACGATGCCGGTCTGGGTGACGGGCAGCGGCACGAACTCGCCACCCTCGCCGACCTGTTGGCTGAAGTACGTCTCGCGCTGCTGGCAGCGCACGGTCATGTACTCGGTGCGTGCCGCGGGCAGCGCAAAGTCCGGTTCGGCGATGCTCATTGTGGTACGTGACGGTGCGGGTGACCGGCTAGGTGGCCTTCGGGTCGGTGAAGTACACGCCGGGGTCCTCGGCGGCGGCGAACACGCTCTGGGCGGTGGCCCGCGCCACGTCCAGGCGTCCGGCGCCCTGCTCGTAGGCTCCCTGCCCGGCGATCGGCTTCGCCGAGGAGGTCAGTGCGGCCTTGAGCTGCGGCCCCTTCCAGTCCGGGTGGGCCTGGGCGAGCAGCGCGGCGGCGCCGGCGACGTGCGCCGCTTTTGTCGTCCAGCACCTTGCCGACCAGCAGTTCGGCGTCGGGGGCCATGGGCGTCAGAAAAAATATTCGGAGAGAACTGACGGCCCGTGACATCCCCGCACCCCGTCCACTCCGTCGAAGGGGGCAGAGACGAACGGAGGCACGCATTGCGTACCGGTGACCTGGAGGAATTCCGCAGCTTCGCCCGGGAGCGGCTGGTGCACCTGCGCCGCGCCGCCTACCTGATGTGCGGCGACTGGCACCACGCCGAGGACATCACGCAGACGGCACTGGCGAAGCTGTACTCCGTGTGGGGGCGGCGGCGCCAGATACGGAACCTGGAGGCGTACGCCCACCGCGTACTGACCCGGGCCTGCGTCGACCACATGCGGCGGCGCTGGCGTCGCGAACAGCCCTCCTGCGTACTGCCCGACCGCGCCGAACCCTGTGAGGACCCGGCACTGGGGCTCCAGGTACGCGCCGCGCTGGCCGTCCTGCCGCCGCGGCAGCGGGCGGTGGTGGTGCTGCGCTACTGGGCCGATCTGGACATCGCCGCGACCGCCGCGGCCATGGGCTGCTCCACCGGCACCGTGAAGAGCCATACCGCGCGGGCACTGGTCCGCCTGCGCTCCCTCCTGGGAGAAAACGCCGACTCCGACACGTTCGGGGCGTTCGCCCCTCCAGCCGATTCCACTCGAAGGAAGGTCGCACTGCGATGAACAACCACGATGTCAAGACCCTTCTGGAGGCCGGGCTTCGTGACGAGCCGCCTCTGCGGACCAGCGTGGACACGGTGGTCGCGGCCGGACGGCGCAGCCGTGTCCGCCGCCGCGGAGCACTTGCCGGAGCGGGCCTGACCGCGGGGGCGGCGGTGGCAGCCCTGGCGCTGGTCACGCCCGGCGCCGGTCCGGGTGCGACCCCGTCGGCCGCGGCCGACCCGCTCGTCGGCCCGCTGGTGCCCGCCGCGGCCGGCAGCGCGGCGCCGCAGACCGTGCGGCCCGACGCCTTCGGGCCGGGAACCGAGCACACGACCCGGTGGAGCAGCGAGCAGCTCGCCGGCACTCTGGTCAGGCTGCTCCCGCCGGGGAAGGCGACCGTCCGGGAGGGAGACTTCCCCGGCCGGACCTACCGCGTGCAGTGGGACAGCGGCACCGGCCCGGTGGAGTTCGTCGGCGGAGCGGAATACACGGCCAAGGGCCCGAAGGTGCCGCTCTGCGCGAGCATCACGATGCCGAAGGTCGCACCCCGGCCGGGCGCACCGGCTCCGCGCGACACCGCCCCGGCGAGCAACTGCCAGGTGGTCGAACTCGCCGACGGCGCACGGGCGGAGGCCGTCACGCTGCGGTTGCCCCGGGACGGACAGCCGTCCTGGTACGTCCGGGTGCTGCGCAAGGACGGCCGAACGGTGACCCTTCAGCAGTGGGCCGGCCGTCCGGACGCGAAGGGGACACGCAACACGCGGTCACAGCCGCAGTTGGGCACCACCGCAATGCTGAAGATCGCGAACGACCCCGCCTGGAAGTTCTGACCTGCGGCATGGCCCCGCCCCGGCTGCTGTCGATGCGGACCGGGACGGGGCCGGACCCGGGGTTACGCCGAACCCGTGCGGGGCACGGTCGTTCACGCCGCCCCGTGGCACTCCCGGTACGCCCGCCCCGACCCGCACCAGCACGCCGCGCTCCGGGCCGGCGGCCACGGGACCGCGCGGCCGCGGGCCGCGAGGGTGGTGGCGTACTGGGGGAGGAGGGCCGGGTCGGACGGCGACGCGGCCTCCGAGGCGGCGAAGGCCTCGTACGACGGAACCGTGCCGGTGACGATGCCGAGGTTCGGGGTCCCTGCCGCGTGCAGGTCTCGGAGAGAGGCTTCCAGGCGGGTCAGGTGCTCGGGGTGGGACGGGTACTCGGCGCGCAGGGCCGGGTACGCGGTCAGGAGCTCGTCGAGTTCCGCCGCCGTCCAGTGCAGGACCGCCACCGGGAACGGGCGGGACAGCGCCGTGCGGTAGGTGCCCAGTTCCGCGCGGAGGCGGGTGATCTCGGCCTGGAGCTCGTCCGGGTCGGACGAGCCCAGCGCCCACAGGCGCTTCGGGTCGTGGAGCTCGTCCAGCGGGACCGTGGCGCTGTGGAGGGTGTCGGCGAGCTCGTCCCAGGCGTCGTGGCCGAGGCCCATCAGACGTCGTACGCGGTGGCGGCCGAACAGCAGGGACTGCGTGGCGTACGGGACCTCCTCGCCCGGAGCCAGGAGCAGGGTCAGCGCGGCCGAGAAGAAGTCGTGCGCCGACTCCAGCTCGTCGTGCGATTCGAGGGTCTCGGCCGCGATCCTCCAGGGGGCCGCTTCGCGCGGTCCCGCCGCGCGGAGGCCGTCGATGATCGCGCGGGCCTCGGCCTCGTGACCGTATTCCCAGAGATTCGCTGCCTTGAGGGCCTTGATCAGGTACGGGTCGGCGGGATCCGCGACGAGCAGTTCGTCGTAGAGGGTGGTGGCGCGGGGGCGCTGGTCGGCGAGCTCCAGGTGGGCCGCGGCGCGCAGGAGCAGCGGCTCCCGGTCGTCGGGGTACTGCGCCGCGGTGCGCAGCAGGCGCTCGGCTTCGGCGATGTGGTCAGCAGGCGTGTCGGGGCGCATGAACCACACCGTACTGCTGTACGGCTACGGGGCGGAGGGTTGATCCGGCCCTGGTGAGTTACGGGTCGTGCCCTTATCGTGCGGGCCGTGAGGGAGCGGATACCGGTCGCGGTGCATCGGAACCCGCGTGGGCGGCGCGTCGCCGCCCGTGCGCTGTGGACCGGCGCCGAGGCGGTCATGACCCTGGGTGTCGTGCTGCTGCTTCTCGTCGTCCATCAGCTGTGGTGGACCAATCGGCAGGCCCGGGCGGGAGCCGAGGATCAGGTGCGGGCCCTGGAGCAGGAGTGGGGCCGGGGCACGGACGGGGGCGGACAGCCGGTGGCGCCCTCGGAGGGCGGGGACGGGGACGACGGCTCGGCCCCGGTGTCGCGGGGTGGTGGTGGCGCGAGCTGGGCGTACGACGGCTGCGGCGCGCGCGCCTCGCCGGTATCAGGCGTACGCCGTCATCCGCATCCCGCGCCTCGGGCTCACCGCCCCCGTCGCCCAGGGCATCAGCAAGAGCGGCGTCCTCGACAAGGGGTACGTCGGGCACTACCCGCGCACCGCGCAGCCCGGCGGCGTCGGGAACTTCGCGCTCGCCGGGCACCGCAACACGCACGGCGAACCGTTCCGGTACATCAACCGGCTGCGCCGGGGTGACCGGATCACCGTCGAGACCCGGGAGCGGGTGTACACGTACGTCGTCGACAAGACGCTGTCCCGGACGTCGCCGCGGGACAGCGGGGTGATCGCCGCCGTTCCACGCAGCAATGTGCGGCCCCACGCCGGGTACAGCGAGCCCGGTGCCTACGTGACGCTGACCACGTGCACGCCCGAGTTCACCTCCCGGTACCGGCTCGTCGTGTGGGGGAGGCTGACGGGAGCCAGGGCGCGGTAGGCCCACCGTCTGACTCCGACCGGCTCCCGGAGCCATCGTGTATAAAAAATGGAGGGCCGAACAAGCGAGCCCACCGGACCGAGCGGGGGAGGGATCGATGAGCGGCAGTATCGACAACCGCCTGCGCGGTGGCATCGCCCGCCTGCCCCGGCCCGTCGCAATCCTGCTCGTCCTGCTCACCGAGGTCCTCCTCGCCGAAAGCGGCAGCCTCTCCGCGGCGGTCGCGCTCGCCGCCACCGCCGCCGCCGGTTCCGCGCTCGTCGCCTGTTCGGTCATGAGCGCCCGCTGCGCCGCCCCGGTGCCCCGCACCCGGGTCCGTACCGCCATGCGCGACCGCGAGAAACGCACCGCGTTCCTGCCGCAGCGCGATCCCGACGCCAAGGGGCGCAGGCGGCCCCGAGCCCCCGGCCGTGCCCTCCTGACGGCCGCGTAGGGACTTCGCACCCTCTCCGCCCGAGCACCAGTACGTGTGCTCGGGCATGCCCCACGCGGGTCGTCATGCCGAGCCAGATCGTCCTTCTCCCGGCACGACGAGACCCCCGGAGGGCTCACCCATGTCCACGTTCATGCCCACGATCATGTCCGCTTTCGCCGCCCTGGTCGGCTCCTTCGCCGACCTGCTGCACCCGCTCTTCCAGGGCGCGGCCACCGCCGCCGCGATCGTCCTCCTCACCGCGCTCGTGCGACTCGCCGTGCACCCCCTCTCGCGGGCCGCGGCGCGTGGGCAGAAGGCCCGCACCAAGCTCCAGCCGCAGATCGCCGAGTTGCGCAAGAAACACGCCAAGAACCCCGAGCGCATGCAGAAGGCGCTCATGGAGCTGCACCGGGAGGAGAACGTCTCGCCGCTGTCCGGCTGCCTGCCCAGCCTCATGCAGATGCCCGCCTTCTTCCTGCTGTATCACGTCTTCTCCAGTCCGACGATCGGTGGCAACTCCAACGAACTGCTCAGCCACGATCTCTTCGGCGCCCCGCTCGGCGAGCACTGGCACGACGCGCTCGCGGCCGGCGGACCGTTCGGCACCCAGGGCGTCGTCTATCTCAGCCTCTTCGCGATCGTCGCCGTCGTCGCCACGTTCAACTACCGCCGTACGAAGCGCCAGCTCGCGGCCGCCCCGGCCACCCCCGCCACCGGTCCCGACGGACAGCCGGTGCCGGGCATGGGCGCGATGACGAAGCTGATGCCGCTGATGTCCTTCTTCACGCTCATCTCGGTGGCGTACGTGCCGCTCGCCGCCGCGCTCTACATCGTCACGAGCACCACCTGGACCGCGGTCGAGCGCACCGTTCTCTACCGCGACATGCCGGCCGCGGGCGCCGCCGTGGCCACCGTGGCGTAACGGCCTCCCCCGGCCGTAACCGGCGGGGCGAGTGCGCCGGTCCAGTGGGTGAACAGGGCCTTGCAGAGTGATCCGATGTCTTGGAGGATCGGCCAGGCCTGCGATGGCCGCCACCCATCCGACGGGCCCGATCTCGACCAAGGGGAGAAAGACCGTTGAAGCTGCTTCGTGTGGGTACGGCAGGTGCGGAACGGCCGGCGCTGCTGGACCGGGACGGAACCCTGCGTGACCTGTCGGGAATCGTCACCGACATCGACAGCACCCTGCTCGCCGACGAGTCCGCGCTGGCGCGGGTACGGGCCGCCGCGGCCGCGCCCGGCGAGCTGCCCGCACTCGACGCCGAGGGGCTGCGGGTCGGGCCGCCGCTCGCCCGCATCGGCAAGATCGTGTGCATCGGGCTGAACTACCACGACCACGCCACCGAGACCGGAGCGGCGATTCCGGCCGAACCGATCCTCTTCTTCAAGGCGCCGGACACCGTCGTCGGACCCGAGGACACGGTGCTGGTGCCGCGCGGCAGCGTCAAGACCGACTGGGAGGTCGAGCTCGCCGTCGTCATCGGCCGCACCGCCCGTTACCTGGACTCCGCCGAGGAGGCGCTCGGCCACGTCGCCGGGTACGCGGTCGCGCACGACGTGTCCGAGCGCGAGTTCCAGATCGAGCGCGGCGGCACCTGGGACAAGGGAAAGAACTGCGAGACGTTCAACCCGCTGGGGCCGTGGCTCGTGACGGCCGACGAGGTCGCCGACCCGCAGGCGCTGCCGCTGAAGCTCTGGGTCAACGGCGAGCTGAAGCAGGACGGCACCACCGCCGACCAGATCTTCCCGGTGGGCGAGGTGGTCCGCTACCTCAGCCGGTTCATGACGCTGTACCCGGGCGATGTCATCAACACCGGTACGCCCGCGGGCGTGGCGATGGGGCAGCCGGATCCCAAGCCGTATCTGCGGGCGGGGGATGTCGTCGAGCTGGAGATCGAGGGGCTGGGGCGGCAGCGGCAGGAGCTGAAGGACGCGTAGCCGTCACGTAAAGGTCGGAGGGGTGGTTGTCGCTGGTGCGGCGAGCCACCCCTCCGTCGTCTCAGTCGCCTCAGTCGCCTCAGCCGTCTCAGTCGGACATCGTGGTGGCGAACTGTTCCAGCGCCTCGACGACCAGCGCGTGGTCCTCCGCCTGCGGCAGCCCGGACACCGTGACCGAGCCGATCACGCCCGCGCCCTCGACCGCGATCGGGAACGAACCGCCGTGCGCGGCGTACGTGCCCGGGTCCAGCCGCGAGGAGTCCTCGAACGTCGTCCCCTTCGCCCGGAACCGGGTCCCGACCAGATACGAGCTCTCGCCGTACCGCTCGACGACCTTGCGCTTGCGGTCGATCCACGCGTCGTTGTCCGCGCTCGAACCGGGCAGCGCGGCATGGAACAGCTGCTGGGCACCGCGCCGGATGTCGATCGCGACCGGCGCGTGGCGCTCCCGGGCCATGGAGACGAGCAGCCCGCCGAGCGCGTACGCGTCGTCGTAACTGAAATGCGGCAGTGTCAGTCGGCGCTCCTGCGCGATGAGCTCGGAGATGGTCGGAGCGGTGGGGTTCATGCGGGCTGCTCCTCGGAAGCGGTGGACAGGGTTACGGTGACGCCCTCGCGGGCCGAGCGGCGGGCGGCCTCCAGGACGTCCAGGGCCGCGGCGGCCTGCAGCGCCGTCACCGGATTCTCGCCCTTTCCGCGCACCGCGTCGGCGACCGCCGCGTAGTACGCCGGGTAGTCGCCCGGCAGGGTGCGGACCGGGATGCCGCCACCGGTCAGCGGCGACTCGCCCGAACCGGTCCGGCCCCACAGCGCCTCGGGCTCCTCGCCCCAGCCGGAAGCGGCGGCGGACGGGCGGTGGCCCTCACGCAGGGCGGCCTCCTGCGGGTCGAGACCGTACTTCACGTAACCGGCCCGCGAACCGAGCACGCGGAAGCGCGGCCCGAGCTGAGCGGTGGTGGCGCTGACGTACAGATGCGAGCGGACCCCGTTCGCATGGGTGATCGCGATGAACGTGTCGTCGTCGGTGACGGCGCCGGGTCGGCGTACATCGGACTCCGCGTACACCCGCACCGCCGGGCCGAACAGCACGAGCGCCTGGTCGACGACGTGGCTGCCCAGGTCGTACAGCAGCCCGCCGATCTCCTCCGGGTCGCCGGACTCGCGCCAGCCGCCCTTGAGCTGCGGGCGCCACCGCTCGAAACGGGACTCGAAGCGCTGTACGTCACCGAGCTCGCCGTCCGCGATCAGCTGGGAGAGCGTCAGGAAATCGTTGTCCCAGCGGCGGTTCTGGAAGACGGACAGCAGCAGCCCGCGCTCCTGCGCCAGCGCGGCGAGCTCGCGCGCCTCGGCGGCCGTGCCGGCGATCGGCTTGTCCACGACGACCGGCAGACCGGCTTCGAGCGCGGCGGTCGCGATCGGGACGTGGGTCCTGTTGGGGGAGGCGATCACGATCAGGTCCAGCTCGTCGGCGCGCGCCCACAGCTCGTCGGGCGACGCGGCGAACCGGACGTCCGGGAACTCGGCGCGGACCTGGGCCCGACGCTCCTCGTTCGACGTGACGACCGTGTCGAGGGCCAGTCCCTCGGTCGCGGCGATCAGCGGGGCGTGGAAGACGGAGCCCGCCAGGCCGTAGCCGACGAGTCCGACGCGAAGGGGGGAGCCGGGCCTGCCGGGTGTCGTGATGCCAGTCATGCAATCCACTTAAGCAACGCTGTTGCCAAAGTGCAAGCGAGGGAGACAATGGGGCAGTGAACAGGAGTAACGCCGGGGCGAACCTACCGACACTGCGCAGCCACAACGCGGCGCTCGTGCTGGACCTGCTGCGTGTCGCGGGCGAGCGCGGGATCAGCCGGCTGGAGCTGGCGGAACGGACGGGGCTCACCCCGCAGGCCGTCAGCAAGATCACCGCCCGGCTGCGGGCGGAAGGGCTGGCGACGGAGGCGGGCCACCGCGCCTCCACGGGCGGCAAACCGCGCACGGTGCTGCGCCTGGTTCCGGACGCGGGACACGCGGTGGGGCTGCACCTGGACCGGGACGAACTGACGGTGGTCCTGGTCGACCTCGCGGGCACGGTCGTGGCGAGCCGCAGGGCGCCGCTGGACTTCGGCGCACCGGCGGGCGAGGTGGTCGCCGCCGCGGCGCGGCAGGTGGGGCTGGTGCTCGGCGGGCCGGGCGGGTCGGGCTCGGGCGGGGCCGCGGAAGCGGGGCCGGGCGGCTCCGCGCCCACCGCCCCCGACGGGACCGGCTCCGGACCGCACGCGGCCTCCCCCGTGGCTCCGCCGTCCACCGTGCTCGGGCTGGGTGTTGCCGTGCCCGGGCCGCTTGATCACCGGGGGGGTGTGCTGCATCGCGTCACCGGGTTTCCGCAGTGGGACGGGTTTCCGCTCCGGGACGCTCTCACCGCGCGCACCGGGTTGCCCGTCGTCGTCGACAAGGACACCAACGCCGCCGCTCTCGGGCTCGCCCTGCGGGCCGACGGGCCGGGGGACTTCGCGTATCTGCACCTCGGGACCGGGCTCGGTGCCGGGCTCGTGCTCGGTGGGGCCGTGCACCGCGGGGCTCGCACCGGGGCCGGTGAGTTCGGGCATCAGACCGTGCTGCTGGACGGGCCCCTGTGCAGCTGCGGCGGGCGCGGCTGTATCGAGGCGCTCTGCCTCGCCGCCGTCTCGGGCGGCGATGCCGCGGAGGCCGCGCGGGTACTCGGGACCGGCGCCGCCAACCTTGTCGGGCTGCTCGACATCGACCGGGTGGTGCTGGGCGGCCGCACCGTCGACGCCGACCCCGATACGTACGTCCGTGGGGTCCGGGCCGTGATCGGTGAGCGCGTCCGGCGTGACGGCATCGGTGCGGCCGTGCCGCTCGTCATGACCGCGGGCGGGGACCGGCCGGTCGCCGAGGGGGCCGCCCAGCTCGTCCTCGCCCCGCTGTTCGGGCGACTCGGCGGCGCCGGGGCGTAGGGCTGTTCGAGCGGTTCGGGTCACCCGACCGGGCGGCCCCCGGGCATGTCGGCGCCCTCCGGGTCGCGCGCGTGTGGCAGCGTCGCCGCCCACAACCGGTGAACTCCGGGCACGGGGCGATCCGGCCGTTTCGCGAGCAGCAAAGGGTGTCCCCCCAATGCCTCCCACGCCTCCTCCTCTCCGGCCGCGCCACGGAGTCGCCCTCGGACTGGCCGCGGCGTCCGTCGTCCCCGCCGTCGTGCTCGGCGGCGCGCCCGCCGCATCCGCCGCCGCTGCGGTGCCCGTCGCCGTCACCGCCGACCAGCAGCCCACCTGCGGTGACCCGACGGCGGTCGACTTCCCGATCACGACCCGGATCCACGGCGGCCCGCAGACGTATGGGTCCGGCGGGGGATACGGCACCTGGTTCCTGGATCTGACCAATACGACCTCGAAGCCCTGCGACTCCATCCACCCGGTTCTGGTCCTCACCGACGAGGACCGGAAGCTGACCTCCGACCAGATCCAGCTGGAGTTCTCCGACCCGGACCGCCCCGACGATCTCCCGCACCGCGTCACCTGGGAGACGACCGACCGCGACGAGCACATCGGCGTCTTCGGCGGCGACGGCGCCGACACCTTCGGCGGCTTCACCGTCCCTGCGGGGCGCACCGTCACCGTCCTGGTCCGGATGGCGTTCACCTCCGACACCGACCCCAATCGGATCACCGCCAAGGCCGCGATCGTCCAGCGCAAGCAGGCCGCGGGTGACGACGGCGCCAAGAAGACGCCGGCGGGTGACGACGGGGACTGGGTCGGTGAGTCCGACGACTACGTCTTCGGCGTGGTCGAGGACGAGGGCGACGGTGGCGACACCGGTGGTGGCGATACCGGTGAGGAAGACACGGGAGGTACGGGTGACGTCGGCGGCATCAGCCGAGACGGGGGCGTGCTGTCCGAACCGCCGCTCGACAGCGCCACTCCGGGTACCGGCGAGGCGGGTGGGGTCGACGGCGTCGGTGTCGTCGGTGGCGGTGGTGGTGTCGGTGGAACCCGTGACGCGGGTGGGGTCGACGGCGGCGACGGCATCGGCGGAACCGGTGACACGCCCAGCCTCAGCGCCTCCGGAGAGGCGCCGCTCACCGCCCGGGATCCGCAGGGCCCGCCCGAGCTCGCCAGGACCGGAGCGGGGGCCGTCATCTGGACCGAGGGTCTCGCCGCCGGGCTCTGTCTGGCCGGCGGTGTGGCTGCCCTGAGAGGGACGCGGCGGCTCCGCCGCACCCGTCGTTGACCTGCGGGCCCCGAAACGTTCACCGTCGTTCATGTCCGTCTGCCACCATCGGGAAGTGGACTACCTGCACGACCAGGCACCTGGCGCACCGATCCGTTCCGGCATCCCGGAGCACGGCCGTATCCCCAAGTACTACGCCGTGAAGGCCCATGTCTCCGTCCTCATAGAGGAGTTGGGTGAGGGCGGCATGCTGCCCACCGAGCGTGATCTCGCGGTTCGCTACGAGGTGTCGCGCGAGACCGTGCGGCAGGCGCTGCGCGAACTCCTGCTGGAGGGCCGCCTCGCCCGTCAGGGCCGCGGCACCGTCGTCGCGGGGCCCAAACTGGAGCAGCCGCTCTCCCTCGCGAGCTACACGGAGGGCGTACGCCGCCAGGGGCGGACACCGGGCCGCCACCTCATCGGCCTGGAGCAGTTCCCCTGTCCCGCCGCACTCGCCGCCGAGACCGGCGTCGAGCGGGGCGAACCGGTCTGGCACCTGGAACGTGTGCTGCTCGCCGACGACGACCGGGTCGGCCTGGAGAGCACATACGTCTCCGTCGCCCGCGTACCGGACCTGGACACGGAGTTCGACCCCGACTCGTCCTTCTACGCCTACCTCCACGACCGGCTCGGGATCGCTTTCGGCGACGCGGACGAGCGGATCGAGACCGTGCTCGCCACCCCGCGCGAGGCGCTGCTGATCGGTACGCCGCCCGCCCTGCCCATGCTGCTGCTCCACCGCATCTCGCGGGACGCGAGCGGGCAGCCGCTGGAGCGGGTGCGCACGCTCTTCCGCGGCGACCGGTTCTCCTTCACCGCACACCTGGGCCGCCAGGGCTGAGCGACACCGCGCGGCAATCGACGCGCATTGATCACGAAAATGTAACGGGTCTAGGCCAACATTAGGTCCTGGTTCACCCTCCCGTCGCCCGGCCGATCCGTGCGAGTCATTCGCCGCCAGGAGCGTTGCCGTCGTGAGAGTCATCGTCGTAGGAGCCGGCGTGGTGGGAACCATGCACGCCTGGCACGCAGTCAACCGCGGCCACGAGGTCGTACAGATCGAGCGCGAGAGCGAGGCGCGCGGAGCATCACTCCGCAATTTCGGACAGATATGGGTCAGCGGCCGGGCCGGCGGCGAAGAGCTGGAGACCGCGCTGCGCGCCCGCGAACTGTGGGAGGGCATCGGGGAGCAGGTGCCCGGCCTGGGCTTCCGGCCCTGTGGTTCGCTGACCCCGCTCCGCACCGAGCTGGAGATCGCCGTCGCCGAGGCGGCCGTCGCCCGCCCCGACGCCGCGGCCCGCGGCTACAAGCTGCTGACGGCCGACGAGGCCCGCGCGATCAATCCCGCGCTCCGCGGTGACTTCGTCGCCGCCCTGTGGTGCGAGCGGGACGCCGCCGTCGAGCCGCGCACTGCGCAACTGGCGCTGAAGCAGAAGCTGATGGCGTCCGGCCGGTACACGTTCCTCGGCGGCCGCGAGGTCCGCGAGGTCGTCGGTACCGCCTCCGTCCGCGACGACCACGGCGACGTGCACACCGGTGACGCCGTCATCCTGTGCACCGGCGCCTGGCTCGGCGGCCTCGTCCGCGAGCTGGCCGGACCCGAGCTGCCCGTCCGCCGCGTCCGCCTCCAGATGATGCAGACCGATCCGCTGGGCGAAACGCTCACCACGTCCGTCGCCGACGCCGACAGTTTCCGTTACTACCCGGCGTACCGGAGCGAGGCGCTCGACGCCCTCAACGCCGGCCAGGCCCAGGCGCCGACCGCGGCCGAGCACGGGATGCAACTGCTGATGGTGCAGCGCCGGGACGGCGGACTGACCATCGGCGACACCCACGAGTACGAGCACCCGTTCGCGTTCGACGTCGTCGAGGAGCCGTACGAGCACCTCACCCGGGTCGTCGAGTCCTTCCTCGGCCGCCCGCTGCCGAGGATCCGCCACCGCTGGGCCGGGGTCTACGCCCAGTGCACCGACACCAGCCGGGTCGTCCACCGCCAGCAGGTGCGGGACGGCGTCTGGCTGGTCACCGGGCCGGGCGGCCGCGGCATGACCTGCTCGCCCGCCATCGCCGAAACAACCGCCAACGAACTGGGCTGGTGAAGAAGTTGAGCAACACCGACAAGCTGAATCTCGTCGTCCTCGACATGGCCGGGACCACCGTCGCCGACGGCGGTCTCGTCGAGCAGGCCTTCGGCGCCGCCGCCCGGCGCCTCGGCGTGACGCCCGGCTCCGCCGACCACGCCGAGAAGCTCGCCTACGTGCGCGCCACCATGGGCAAGTCCAAGATCTCCGTCTTCCGGTACCTCTTCGGCGACGAGAGCAAGGCCCAGCGGGCCAACCTCGCCTTCGAGGAGGCCTACGGGGAACTGGTCGACGGCGGCCGCATCGCGCCGGTCCCGGGTGCCCGCGCAGCCATCGAGCGGCTCACGGGCGAAGGGCGGACCGTGGTCCTGTCCACCGGTTTCGCCCGCACCACCCAGGACGCGATCCTCACCGCGCTCGGCTGGCAGGACCTGGTCGCCCTGACCCTCTGCCCGGCCGACGCGGGCGGCCGCGGACGCCCCTACCCGGACATGGTCCTCGCCGCGTTCCTGCGCACCGGGGCCGTGGACGGCGTCCAGCAGATCGTTGTCGCGGGGGACACCTCGTACGACATGCTCAGTGGCGTACGCTCCGGAGCCGGGATCGTCGCCGGCGTGCTGACCGGCGCACACGACAAGGAACAGCTGCGGCGCAACGGCGCCACGCACGTACTCGGCTCGGTCGCCGAGCTGCCGGACCTCATCGCCCGGGCGGAAGCATGACCGGCGGGGACACCGCGGGCAGCGGCATCCGGTTCGACCAGGTCAGCGTCGCGTACGGCGGGAACATCGTCCTCGACCGGCTCGACCTGACAGTGGAACCCGGCGAGGTCATGGCCCTGCTCGGGCCCTCCGGGTCCGGCAAGACCACGGCCCTGCGGGCCGTCGCCGGCTTCGTCCAGCCCGTCTCCGGGCGGGTCCGGCTCGGCGACCGGGACGTCACCGGCCTGCCGCCGCACAAGCGCGGCATCGGCATGGTCGTCCAGCAGTACGCCCTGTTCCCGCACATGCGGGTCCGGGACAACGTCGCCTTCGGCCTCAAGGCCCGCAAGGTCGCGAAGGCGGAGATCCCCGAGCGGGTCGCCGAAGCCCTCGAACTCGTCGGCATGACCGCGTACGCCACGCGCTACCCGCGCGAGCTCTCCGGCGGACAGCAGCAGCGCGTCGCCATCGCCCGCGCGCTCGCCATCCGCCCCGGCGTGCTCCTGCTCGACGAACCGCTCTCCGCGCTCGACGCCCAGCTGCGCTCCGGGATGCTCGCCGAACTGGCGCGGCTGCACCGGGAGTTGCCGGACGTCTCCATCCTGTACGTCACGCACGACCAGGTCGAGGCGCTGACCCTCGCCGACCGGATCGCGGTCATGGACAAGGCGCGGCTCCAGGACTGCGGCACCCCGCAGGAGCTGTACCGCCGCCCGCGTACGGAGTTCACCGCGTCGTTCGTCGGCAACGCCAACCTGCTGCCGGTCACCGTCGCAGGCACCACCGGCGCCGTGGACTTCGCCGGGCACGCACTCGCCGTACCGACCGGCGAGGTGGCGGGCGGCGTCACCGCGACCCTCTGCGTCCGGCCCCACCTGGTCGGACTCGGCGACGGCCCCAACGCGCTGACCGGCACTCTCGCCGAGGTCCAGTGGCGCGGCTCCACCCACCGGCTGTACGTCGACATTCACGGCCACCGGATCAAGGCCGACCTGCCCGAGCTGCGCGAGACCCCGGTGCTCGGCGACAAGGTCACCGTGCACTTCGCCGCCGAGGACGCGGTGCTGCTGCCGGCGGGCGCCGGCTTCGGGGGAGGGGTTCATGGCTAGCGCCGTAGCCGGAGACGTGTCCTCGGGTGCGTCCGGCAGCCGCCCTGTCCTCAATCTCCCCCATAGCCCCAAGGGCATGGGAGGGACCCCCTCGACGGGCCCCAGCAATCTCGTCTGGGCGCTCCCGCCCGTCGCCGTCCTCGCCCTCGTCTTCCTCTACCCGCTGGCCCTCGTCGTCCAGCAGTCCGTCAGCCCGGACGCGGGCGGCACCTCGCTCGCCCCGTACAGCGACGTCTTCGCCTCCGCGTCGTTCCGCTCGGCACTGACCACCACCGTCTGGCTCGCCGTCGGCTCGACGGCCGGCTGTCTGGTGCTGGGCTTCGTCCTCGCGCTGGTGATCGCCTTCGTGCCGTTTCCCGGCGGCCGGGCGGTCGCCAAGTTCATCGACGTCTTCCTCTCCTTCCCGTCCTTCCTGATCACGCTCGCCCTGCTGTTCATCTACGGCACCGTCGGCATGGCCAACGGCGTCTGGACGGATGTCACCGGGGCGGCGGACGGGCCCTTCCACTTCCTCACCACCCCGTGGGGTGTTCTCCTCGCCGAGATCACGTACTTCACCCCGTTCGTGATGCGGCCGCTGCTCGCCGCGTTCTCCCAGCTCGACACCGCACAACTGGAGGTGGCGTCCTCCCTGGGCGCGAGGCCGGCCCGGATCGTGCGGCAGGTGATCCTCCCGGAGGCGCTCCCGGCGCTCGCCGCGGGCGGCTCCCTCGTCCTCGTGATGTGCCTCAACGAGTTCGGCATCGTGCTGTTCACCGGCGCGAAAGGCGTCACGACCCTGCCGATGCTGGTCTACGGCAAAGCGATCCTGGAGTCCGACTACCCGGCCGCCTGCGTCGTCGCCGTCGTCAACATCGCGATCTCCGTCGGTCTCTACAGCCTGTATCGGATGGTGAGCCGCCGTGTTGGTGCATAGCCGTACCGGGAAGTGGGCCACCTGGGCCGTGTTCTTCCTGCTCTTCGTCCCGCTGTTCGCGGTGCCGTTGCTGGTGATCGTCGCCGCGTCGTTCACCACCAACTGGTCCGGCGCCTTCCCGTCGGGGCCGACCACCGAGCACTACAGGGCCGCCACCAGCGGCGAATCGCTCCAGGCCCTCACCACCAGCCTGATCACCGCCGTCAGCGCCAGCCTGCTCGCCCTCACCGTGGGCACCTGGGCCGCGCTCGCCGCCGCCTCGCTGCGAAGGCGCGGACGCCGCTTCCTGGACGGGCTGTTCATGCTGCCGGTCGCCGTGCCGTCCGTCGTCGTCGGTCTCTCCGTGCTCGTCGCGTTCAGCAAGCCGCCGATGCTGCTCAACGGAACACGCTGGATCGTGATCCTGGCGCACACCATTCTTGTCACAGCGTTTGCCTATCAGTCGGTTTCAGCCGCAATAGTGCGTCTTGACCCGATGTACGAACAGGCGGCAGCCAGTCTCGGCGCCCGCCCGTCCTATGTCCTGTGGCGGATCAGACTGCCGCTCCTGCTGCCCGCCCTCACAGCGGCCGCAGGGCTCTGCTTCGCCCTGTCCATGGGTGAGTTGAGCGCCACGATGATGCTCTACCCGCCCGACTGGACACCGCTTCCGGTGCAGATCTTCTCGGCGACCGACCGTGGCTCGCTGTTCACCGGAGCGGCCGTCGCCGTGGTCCTGATGGGAACGACGCTGCTCGTGCTGTTCGGCGTCGCCCGCATCCGCACCAGGGCTTCGTACCGCTGATCGGCCGATCCGCGGATCGGCCGATACCCCCGTACTGACTCCGGCCGGCTTCCGGCCGACATCCAGGAGATACGACTGCCATGCGCAAGAACCACCTCAAGCCCGTAGCCGCCGTCACCGGCTGCTTCGCCCTCGCCGCCACCCTCTCCGCCTGCGGTGGCTCCTCGGCCGCCTCCGACGAGAAGGTCGTCACCGTCTACAGCGCGGACGGCCTCAAGGGTGAGAACGGCGACGGCTGGTACGACAAGGTCTTCAAGGACTTCGAGAAGAAGACCGGCATCAAGGTCAAGTACGTGGAGGGCGGCTCCGGCGAGATGGTGCAGCGCGTCGTCCGCGAGAAGTCCAACACCCAGGCCGATGTGCTTGTCACCCTGCCGCCGTTCATCCAGCAGGCCGACAGCAAGGGCCTCCTGACGGCGTACGCGCCGGCCGGCTCCGACAAGGTCGACGGCGCCGACAAGGCGTCCGACTCCAAGTGGACCTCCGTCGTCAACAACTACTTCGGCTTCATCTACGACAAGAAGGAGCTGAAGTCGGCGCCCACCACCTGGGAGGAGCTGCTCGACGGAAAGTTCAAGAACAAGATCCAGTACTCCACTCCCGGAGTCGCCGGTGACGGCACGGCCGTACTGATCAAGGCCATGCACGACTTCGGCGGCAAGGAGCCGGCGATGGAGTACCTGAAGAAGCTCCAGGCCAACAACGTCGGCCCGTCCGCCTCCACCGGCAAGCTCGCCCCCAAGGTCGACAAGGGCGAACTGCTCGCCGCCAACGGTGACGTCCAGATGAACTACGCACAGTCCAAGGACATGCCGAACCTCGGCATCTGGTTCCCCGCGAAGGAGGGCGGCAAGCCCACCACCTTCGCTCTGCCGTACGCGGCCGGCCTGGTCAACAAGGCCCCGCACAGCGCCAACGGCAAGAAGCTGCTCGACTTCATGCTCTCCGAGCAGGCACAGAAGGACGTCAGCGCGGTCGGCGGCGGTTTCTCCGCCCGCAAGGACGTCGAGGCCACCGACGCGAACGCCATCGCGCTCAGCAAGCTGATGAACGGGGTGGAGGTCTTCGAGCCCGACTGGTCGGACCTCGGCGCCAACCTGGACACGTATGTCGAAGCCTGGAAGTCGGCCACCGGCAGCTGACCGCCGGCCGGCGATTCACCTTGAGGGAAAGGGACTTGGACGGATCATCGCGCAAAGGTAACGGGTCTGGACCGTCCCGAGGGCGGCACCGGACGGTCCAGGCACCGGTGATCCGGCACCGGGTGATTCGGTACCGGGCGTTCCGGCCGTATCGGCTGGTTGAACGGGCGGCCTAAAATCGGGGATGTCGGCGCTGCACAACGCGGTGCCGCCGGCGTCCCCGCACACGGCGTACGGCAGGAGTCCCGCATGGCAGAGCGCAAGCCGATCTCATCCTGGCTCACCGACATGGACGGAGTCCTGATCCACGAGGGGACGCCGATCCCTGGGGCGGATGCCTTCATCAAGCGGTTGCGGGACTCGGGGATGCCCTTCCTGGTCCTCACGAACAACTCGATCTACACCGCCCGCGACCTCCACGCCCGCCTGGACCGCATGGGTCTCGACGTGCCCGTGGAGAACATCTGGACCTCCGCCCTGGCCACCGCCCAGTTCCTGGACGACCAGCGGCCCGGCGGCACGGCGTACGTCATCGGAGAGGCCGGGCTCACCACCGCTCTGCACGACATCGGCTACGTCCTCACCGACCACGAGCCGGACTACGTGGTCCTCGGCGAGACCCGTACGTACAGCTTCGAGGCGCTCACCAAGGCGATAAGGCTGATCAACGGCGGCGCCCGCTTCATCTGCACCAACCCGGACGAGACCGGCCCGTCCGCCGAGGGCCCCCTGCCCGCCACCGGGTCCGTCGCTGCCCTCATCACCAAGGCCACCGGCAAGGCCCCGTACTTCGCGGGCAAGCCCAACCCGCTGATGATGCGCACCGGGCTCAACGCGATCGGCGCCCACTCCGAGTCCAGCGCCATGATCGGCGACCGGATGGACACCGATGTGCTGGCCGGCCTGGAGGCGGGGATGCAGACGTTCCTGGTCCTCACCGGTCTCACCACAGTGGCCGACATCGACAAATACCCCTTCCGGCCGTCCACGGTCGTCGATTCCATCGCCGATCTGGTCGACCTCGTCGACGTGGGCTGAGTGCCGTGCGGGGAAGACCGTCTGCGCGCCTTCCCCGCCCCGCTCGTTCCCGGCACCGCCCAGGGCCTCCCCTTCGGATTCAGGCCGGATCCGAAGGGCAGGCCCTGCACCCGCACGGCCCATTCCCTCACCCCTGCGGATGCGAAAAGCCGCCGGACGCGTGAACCTGCCATCAGGAGGTTCACGATGCGTTCCATACCCCTCACGTTCTGTGGGGCCGCGGTGATCGCGGCGACCCTGATACCCGCTTCCGCCGCACTGGCCGGCTCCGACTCCGGCTCCGGCTCCGGCTCCGAGAAGGACTCGAAGTCCCACGCCACCCTCTCGGTGACCCCGTCCTCCCTCGCCCCCGGCGACGACGTGGACCTGCAGGTCGACGGCTGCAAGGGCAAGGAGGCCAAAGGGGTCTCCGACGCCTTCGCCTCCGATGCGCGCCTCACGGCCGACGACCGCGGCGGGTTCTCCACCCGGGCCAGGATCCGCTCCGACGCCACGCCCGGCGCGTACGACATCTGGGTGACCTGTGACGGCGACAACGCCACCAGGGTGTCCGGAACCGTCACCGTCGCCGCAGGCGACCCTTCCGGACCGCTCGCCCCGATCGCCCCGGTCCGGGCCGGTGGCGGAGGCACCGCCGTCTCCGACCAGACGGCCGAGCAGGGCGGCCCCGGTACCGCGCACGCCGTGCTCGGGCTGGCCCTGGCCGCTGTCGCGGCCGTCGCCGTGGCCCTCCGCAGCGCCCGCCGCCGCCCGGCCGCGGACCGAGCGAGATGACCGCCTCGGACCGCCCGGCAGGGACCGGCCGGCTGCTCACCGGAGTGGCCTGGGCCATCCTGCTGCTGGGCCTGTGTCTCTGGGGCCGCGGCATCGCCGACGGCTCCGGCGCGAGCTCCGCCCCGACCACCGGTGACATCGCGGCGGTCGGGCGCCCCCACGGTGTACCGCTGCCCGCGGCGCACGCCCCGATCAAGGGTGCGGCGCCGGAACGCATCGAGATTCCCTCGATAGGAGTCCGGGCCCCCGTCGTCGCCCGCGGCCTGGACAAGGCGGGAGCGATCGACCCGCCACCGTTCGCGAAACCGCAGACCGTCGGCTGGTACGGCAGCGGCACCCGACCCGGTGCGGCGGGCGCCGCGCTTCTGGTCGGCCACGTCGACACCGAGACCAAACCGGCCGTCTTCTACGGACTGAGCGCGGCCCGCCCCGGCGCGAAGATCCGGGTCGTCCGGACGGACGGCTCGGTCGCCGAATTCACCATCGACGACGTCCAGGTCTTCACCCGGGAACGCTTCGACGCCCACAAGGCCTACGGGCCCCACAAGGACGGCCGGGCGGAGCTGCGGCTGATCACCTGCGGCGGCACGTTCGACCGCGCGTCGCACGAGTACAACGCCAATGTGGTCGTCTCGGCGTACCTGACCGGCGAGAAGCCGTCCGTGGGCAAGTCCGCGTAGCGGACCGTCCGGTGGATGAGGTGCACCTGGGCTTCACCGAGGCGGCCCGGAAGGCCGACCGGGAGGCGCTGCTGGTTCTCTACAACATCCCGCACCGTGACTGCGGCCAGTTCTCGAAGGGCGGAGCCGCGGACGGCGACGCGTACCGTGCCTGGCTGGAGGGCGTGGCGAAGGGCATCGGCGACCGCCGCACCACGGTGATCCTGGAGCCGGACGCGCTGCTGCACCTGATCGACGGCTGTACCCCGAAGGAGTTCCACGAGGAGCGGTACGACCTGCTGGGGGGTGCCGTGCAACGGCTGAAGCGACTGCCGCACACACGCGTGTACATGGACGCGGGCAACGCGGGCTGGCACACTCCGGACGCGCTCTTCCGGCCGCTCCGGCAGGCGGGCATCGCGGACGCGGACGGCTTCGCGGTCAACGCGTCCCGATCCCTCTCCAGTACTGCTTGAGGATCGTCTCGTACGTCCCCCGTGACCAGCGCAGCTGCTGGGTGAAGAAGTCCGTCCACGCGGTCGGGCCCTCGCCGACGGCCAGCACGTCCGGGGTGTGGACCGAGCGCCACTTCCGGCCGGTGTGCGGGTTGCGCGCGCGGTGCATCTCGAAGCCGGTCGCCATGTCCTCGGTGATCGAGTCGTACAGACCGCCGATCTGTTTGAGGGCGGAGATCCGCACGGCGTTGCTGGTCCCGACGAACATCGGGGCGCCGTAGCGGTTGCCCGCGCGCTGGATCAGCGCGTGGAAGAGGAACTGCTGCTCGATCAGACCGATCGAGACGAGCATGACGATGTCGAGGATCAGCAGCGTGTCGTTCTTGAGGTTCGGATCGCGCTGGGTCCAGTGTTCGGGCTGCATCAGCCAGGCGAACAGGCCGAGCGAGACGAGCGGTGCGGCGCCGAGCAGGAGCGCCGCGCGGAGTCTGTGCGGTTCCTGCGAGAGCAGCGAGCGGTACGGAGTACGGTCTGCTCGGATCGGGCTGGGTCAGTGGCCCGGCGAGCCGGCTGTAGTGCTCGTAGTCGTAGCGGGGCAGCGCCGTCTTCGGGTGGCGCCGGCCCCCGGTCCGGGGCTGCGGGAGTATCCGCAGCTGCGTGGTCCGGGAAGGGTCGTTGTCCTGCCGGGCGCCTGTCGGCGTCGACGTCATGGGTCATCCCCCTGCGCGCATGCCGGCTGCGCGGTCGGTCGTCTCGTCCGCCGCGCATCCCCTCGATCGCGGCGGACGACCTCTCTGGCGGCCGCCTTCCCCTCGCGGGAAGGCGGCCTTCCGGTCGCCCGGTGCCCCTTCGGCATCCGTCCATGAGCGGGACCCCCATCCCGCGGTACGCGCAAACCGGAACTTCCCCCTGTTGCTGCCCCCAACTGCGGGCGTCATCAGCTCGGTTGCGGCTGATGACCCCATGACAGGTTGTATGACCCAGGTCGTGATCGCAAGGGTGAAATGGGCTAGTTGTCGATCATATGTGCGATTTGGGTGCCTCTAGCGGAGGGGGCGCATGGGGGTGCATGGGGGAGCTTTTCGACCCTCGGGAGACGGCTCGGGGGTCGCCCGCCGGACGCGGGTGGGGTGATGGCGTACGAACAAGGCCCCCTCACGTGAAGTGAGAGGGCCTTGACTCTGCGTGCGCCGCCAGGGACTCGAACCCCGGACCCGCTGATTAAGAGTCAGCTGCTCTAACCAACTGAGCTAGCGGCGCCTGCTGACCTGGATAACTCTACCCGATCCAAGGGGTGCTCCTGACCATTTCCGGACCGTCACGGCCTGTCGGATGGTCGTTTTGTCTGTTTTATAAGTCAAAATGCAATATGTCAGGAGAGTTGGACACTGACGCCCGTACAGATGCGCCCAAAGATCTTGACGAGTGCGGAGGGGATACGCATGACCGTGCCGGCCTTCGAGGAGTACGCGCCCGCCGTCGACTGCTCCTGCGCGGGGTGCGCCGCCGGGCGGCGCGCCGCCGCTCGCGCCCTGCCCACGCGGTTCGGAGGGCACCCCGCGGCGCATGGTGCGCGGCGCGCGCTGGTGCTGGCCGCGGCGGCCGGCGTGGTGCTGAGCGCCGGCGCGGCCGAGTCGGTGAGCGCGGTGGCCGGGCTCGCGCCCGGGTCCGCCTCGACGGATGGGACGACGGATCCGGGCGATGTGGGCGATCCGGGTCCGGCCGATCCGGATGTGGGTAATCCGCAGGGCGTGCCCGGTCCGCTGAGCGGTGCCGGGAGCCCGGGACCGCCGTCGTCCGGCGGTTCGAAACCGGCACTGAGCAAGGTGACCCGGGCGGACATCATCAACCGGGCCAAGAAGTGGGTGAGCGCGAAGGTCCCGTACGACGTGGCGAAATACTGGTCCGACGGGTATCGGCAGGACTGCTCCGGCTATCTGTCGATGGCCTGGAAACTGAAGCGCAACGAGTGGACCGGCAGCCTCGCCGAGTACGGGACCCGGATCGCGCGCGCGGAGCTGCAGCCCGGCGACATGTTGCTCTTCCACAACCTGGCCAACCCTTCGAAGGGCTCGCACGTCACGATCTTCGGAGGCTGGACCGACTACACGCACATCCATTACACGGCTTACGAACAGACTCCCGCGCACACGCGCAAGCAGACGACGCCCATGGCCTACTGGACCAACTCGGGCAAGTACGTCCCGTACCGCTACAAGGGGCTGACCACCGGAACCGTAGCGGAGGGCAGCGGAACCGGAGCGGGAGGCGGCGGGTCGGCGTCGGCGTTCCCGGGCACCAGGACATTCGGTCCGGGCGTCAGCAACACGTACGTCACCCAGCTCGGGCGGATGCTCGTGGACCGCGGCGGAAGGCGCTTCTACAAGGTCGGACCCGGGCCGGGCTGGGGCGACGCCGACCGGCGTGCGACCCGGGCGTTCCAGAGAGCGCAGGGCTGGAAGGGCAAGGAGGCCGACGGCATCCCCGGCCCGCACACCTGGCGCCTGCTGATGAACGGGACCGGCCGCGACATTCCGGTGAGCGGAAGCGGAAGCACGGGCGGCGGCAGTCAGGGGGGCGGTTCGCATGCGGCCCCGGCCTTCCCGGGCCGGGTCCATTTCCGGCCGGGTCGGTCCAACAGCCATGTCGACAGGCTCGGCAGGCAGTTGGTGAAGAAGGGATACGGCACGTACTACACGTCGGGCCCCGGACCCCGGTGGACCGAGGCGGACCGGCGCAACGTCGAGGCCTTCCAACGGGCCCAGGGCTGGCGGGGCACCGAGGCCGACGGTTACCCCGGCCCGGAGACCTGGCGGCGACTCTTCGCGTGAGAACACGGACATGACGGAGGCGGGAATGCGATCCACGGTGGCGGACAGCTCCGGAGACCCGGAGGACAGAAAGGAACGGGAGCCGATGAGCGGCGTACTGGGCGACACGGAGGGTGCCGGAGGCGCCGGGGCCGACTGGGAGGCGGGTGCCGCCCGGCCGTGCGCCGACCCGGGATCGGTCCCGGGCACGGATGCCGGGAGCGGCTCGGGTACGGGGACGGAGGCGAAGGCCGGCTCGGAGGCGGGTGCGGATGTGTGGCCGGGCTCCGGTCCGGCATCGGTTGCGGGTAGGGAGGCTGGGGGCGGCTCCGGTGCGGGGGCGGAGGCGCGAGCCGGCTCGGATGCTGCCCTCGACCTCGTGCTCGACCTGCTCCCGGCTGACGCGACGGACCCCGCCCTCGGTACGGCCTCGGTGTCGGTTCCGGCCGCGGCTTCGGCGCCGGCCCTCGACCCGGACTCGGGCCCGCCGGCCCGCCCGCTCCTGGACGCCCTGTCCGACACCGCGGAGCTGGCTCGGACCGAACCCGGCCCCGACGCGCCGCACGGCACACCGCCCCCCACGGAGCCGGCGCCCGCCTCGGCCGCCGAAGCCATCCTCGTACAGGAATCCGAATCGGCCCCCGTGTCGGTGCCGGAACCCGACGACGCCGTGACCGGGCGGCGGCGCATCGTCATCGCCCATAAGCACACCACCCCCCTGCACCTCCCCTTCCGTGGCGCGTCCGAGCACGCCGGCGCCGCCGCTCTCGCCTCCGATCTCGCCCTGGGGGCCGGTGCCGGCGAGCAGGTGGCGGGCCCGCGGCGGGTGCCCGTGGCGCACGAGGCGCGGATGCAGGCGCCCACCAGGCCCGCGCCGGTGGGCGATCCGCGGCTGACCGAGAAGCCGTGGACCGCGCTGCCCGGGTGGGCGGGGGTGCTCGCCGGGCTGGCCGGGATCGCCGGCGGCGGGGCGGTGCTGTGGTGGGCCGGCGCACTGCCCGCCGGGGTGCTCGCCCGGCTCGGGATCGGCTCGCACGCGCACGACGGCATCGGCATCGGGGCATGGGCGTCGCTCGCCGCCCTGGTGACCGTGGTGTTCTTCGCGCTCGGCGGTCTGACTCGCGGCCGCGTCGGGCACGCATGGGTGATGACGCTCTTCGGCGACTACCGGGGGACCGTGCGGCGGACGGGGCTCGTATGGGTCAGCCCGCTGCTGCGGCGTCGCCGGGTCGACGTACGGCTCCGGCACTGGCGCAGTGAACCGCTGCCCGCGGTGGATGCGAACGGTACGGCGCTGCGCGTCGTCGTCCTCGTCGTGTGGCGGATCAAGGACACCGTGCGGGCGATGCTCGGGGTGGCGGACCACGAGAAGTATCTGCGCGAGCAGGTCGAGGCGGCGATGGCTCGGGTCTTCTCGCAGCTCCCCGCCGACGCGTTCCACGAGGACGCCCACACGCTGCGCAACGCGGAGGCGGTCGGTGACGCGCTGACCGGGATGCTGAAGGCGGAGTGCGAGCCGGTGGGCATCGAGGTGTACTCAGCGCAGCCGACCGGCATCGAGTACGCACCGGAGCTCGCCGCCGCGATGCAGCGTCGCAGGATTGCCGCCATTGACGCCCGACACCGCGACAGTGTGCTGACTTCGGTGGTCGACGCGGTGGACGACACGGTCAGCCGACTGACCGCCCGCGGCCTCGTGGAGCTCGACGATTACGAACGGAACGCGCTGGTCAAGGACTTGACGGTGGCCTTCTACACCGGGCGCGGTGGTGGGGACGGGGCCTGAATCCATGCTGCCGAAACCGTCGGTGAAGGCCAGGGCCAGGCCGTCGGCCGCGCGAGCACAGCAGGTATACCCCGTACCGCCGCGCCGCCGAAGGCCCGACCGTGAGTCCGGTCGAAAGCCCGACCACAAGCCCAGCCGTAAGCCGTAGCATCCATGCGATACGCCTATAGGCGTACACACGTGCGTGCGGACTCCAGGGGTGGGGCAGCAGGAATAGGTGGTCGGCATGCGCTGCCTTCGCAGCTGGGGAAGCTCTATCGCGAGGTGGCGAAATTCGGGTTGGTGGGCCTTTCCGGCATCGTGGTGAACATCGCGGTGTTCAATCTCGTCCGGGCCACCACGGACGTACAGACCGTCAGGGCGAGCGTCATAGCCACCGGGGCCGCGATTCTGGGCAATTACATCGGCTTCCGGTATTTCACCTACCGTGACCGTGTCCACAGCAGCCGGCGGCGCGAGCTGACCCTGTTCCTTCTCTTCAGCGCGATCGGTCTGCTGATCGAGAACGGGGTGCTCTTCGCCGCGACGTACGGCCTGGGGCTGGACAGCCCGCTGCTGAACAACTTCTTCAAGTTCGTGGGCATCGGCGTCGCGACGCTCTTTCGCTTCTGGTCCTACCGGACATGGATCTTCCAGGCGGCCGCCGTGACCACTCCCGTACTCGCGGGCGCGGTCCACGGCGTGTTCACCGATGTAGCACACGGTGTCTTCGAGGAAGTGGAAACCCTCGCCCTCCGTACAGTGCCCCGGGTCCGGCCGGCCGGACAGCGGGAAGCCCAGCCCCGATAACTCCGGGCTCCCCGCCACCGGTCCCGTCCGGTCAGCGGTTGCGCAGCCGCAGCCGCAATCTGAGCGGCACCAGCGCGGACTCGAACTGCGTCGAGAGACTCATCTTCGAGACACCCTCGGTGCGCTCCTCGAACCGGATCGGGATCTCGACGCCGCGGTGACCGGCCCGTACCGCCCGGTACTTCAACTCCACCTGGAAGCTGTAACCGGCACTGTCCATCACCGCCATGTCCAGCTTGCGCAGGGTCCGCGCGTTCCAGAGATTGAACCCCGCCGTGATGTCCCGGATCTTGACGCCCAGGATCGTACGGGCGTACCGGTTCGCGAACCGCGACAGCAACTGCCGGTGCCACGGCCAGTCCTCGGCGAGCGAGCCGCCCTCGACATAGCGGCTGCCGACCACGAACCCCGCGCCGGTGGCCAGCGCCGTGTCGAGCATCCGCGGCACCGCTTCCACCGGGTGGCTGCCGTCGGCGTCCATCTGCATCACGAACGCGGCGCCCTCGTCCAGGGCCGCGGTCATCCCGGCCACGTATGCCCTGCCCAGTCCGTCCTTCGCGGTGCGGTGCAGCACACTCATCCGGCGCTGCCCGTCGGCGTTGTACTTCTCGGCCAGTTCCTCAGCGATCCGGCCGGTGCCGTCGGGGCTGGAGTCGTCCACGATCTTGAGGTGGAGCCCCGGCAGCGCAAGTGACATGACCAGCTCCGCCATGCGCGGCAGATTGGCGGCCTCGTTGTAGGTCGGCATGACCACAGTGAGCGGCGTGCCCCCCCACACCGTGGGCATGTGACGGTCCATCATCTCTCCTTGATCACCGCGGCGTGGGGGTGGGCCGGTCGGCCCGGCGCGCGGAAGTCCCATCCGGCGGCGGTCCAACGGGCACCGTCGAGCGTGCCTCTGCCGTCCACGAGCCGCGGGGTGCGGGCGAGCCCTGTCAGCCGGACCGGATCCAGCTCCCCGTACTGCGCCCACTCGGTCAGATGCAGTACGGCATCCGCGCCACGGATCGCTTCCTCGGCCGACAGGGCGTAGCCCAGCAGCGGAAACGCCTTGCGGGCGTTGTCCATCGCCACCGGGTCGTGGACCGTGACGTCGGCGCCGTCGAGCTGGAGGCGCGCGGCCACGTTCAGCGCGGGCGAGTCGCGTATGTCGTCCGAGTCCGGCTTGAACGCGGCGCCGAGCACGCTGACCCTGGCCCCCATGACCGAGCCCCCGCACAGCTCGCGGGTCAGCTCCACGACCCGGTCGCGGCGACGCATGTTGATCGCGTCGACTTCCCGCAGGAAGCCGAGCGACACCCCCAACTCCTCGGCGCGGTGCGCGAAAGCGCGGATGTCCTTGGGCAGACAGCCGCCGCCGAAGCCGACACCCGCGCGCAGGAACTTGGCGCCGATGCGGTCGTCGTGCCCGATCGCCTCGGCCAGCTTGCCGATGTCGCCACCGGCCGCCTCGCACACCTCCGCCATTGCGTTGATGAAGGAGATCTTCGTGGCGAGGAAGGCATTGGCGGCCGTCTTCACCAGCTCCGCGGTCGGGAAGTCTACGCTGACCAGCGGCGTCCCGGCCGCGAGTACCAGCGCGTACACCTCGCGCAGCAGCGCGCCTGCGCGCTCGGACTCCACCCCGAACACCAGGCGGTCGGGCCGCAGTGTGTCCTGCACGGCGAAGCCCTCGCGCAGGAACTCCGGGTTCCAGGCCACCTCTACGGCGTGCGCGTCCGCGAGTCGTCGCGCAGTCCCCACCGGCACGGTCGATTTGCCGACGAGTATTGCGTCGGGCGCCGCGTGCCGGGCGAGCTCGGCGAACGCCGCGTCGACGTACCGCACATCGGCGGCGTCGGACCGGTAGCTCTGTGGCGTGCCGACGCACACGAAGTGCACCTGCCCGAAAGCCGCCGCCTCCTCGTACGACGTGGTGAAGCGCAGTCGCCCCGACGCGAGGTGCTTGCCGAGCAGCTTCTCAAGTCCCGGTTCGTGGAAAGGGATACGCCCCGAGCTCAGCGCCGCGATCTTGTCGGCGTCGACATCGACACCGATCACCTCGTGGCCGAGCTCCGCCATGCAGGCGGCGTGGGTGGCACCGAGATAGCCGGTGCCGATGACGGTGAGTCTCATGGGAATGCCTCCAGCAGCGGTGCCCAGAACGGAAGAAGACACAGGAGAAGAGAGGAGGAGAGAGGTAAGGAAAGGAAAGGGGCGCCCCGGTCGGACACCGATGCGGTACGGCGCCGGTGGCAGGGACGAGAGCTCAGCCGGTCTTGGACCAGACCCGGTACTCGCCGGGCATCCCGCCCGCGGTGAACGGGACGGTGCCCATCAGCCGGTAGCGACCGCTGGCCTTCAGTGCGGCGGCGACCACCTTGTCCTCCTCGGGTGTGGCCACTCCGTCGAGGACGACGAGGTCGAACCAGCCGTCCTTGATCGCCGTGCGGTATCCGTCGTTGCCGCGGTGCGTCACGCCCTTGACGTCCTTGTAGCCGATGCCGTACAGCGAGGTCCAGTGCGACTGGTCCGTGATGTCACTCAGGTAGTACACCGGGACGTTCGGCGTGGAGGCGAGATAGCGGCCCTTGTCCGGCTTGACGAGGTTGCGCAGCAACTGGGTGTACGCGTCCGGCTGCGGCGCCCAGGACGAGAAGCGCTCCTGCGACTGCGAAATACCCAGGCACAGCGTGGCGACCCAGAGCATGATGCCCAACTGGGGGTATCGGAAGTGCGCGCCCATGAGCCGGGTCACACCGACGCCCGCCATCGGTGCCGCAAAGAGCAGACCGAAGCCGAGGTGCTTGTAGAGCGCGACCGACGTGGACAGATGGATCTGGTAGGCAGGGGCGAGCAGGGCTGTGCCACACAGCAACAGGCCCACCAGCAGGCGCCAGCGCCAGCCGGGCCCGGCGAGATTGTGCGAGAGCGGCGACTCGAACATGCGGCCGCGCCGGACGTAGGAGATGGCGCCCCCGACCGCCGTGGCGACCACGAGGCCGCTCCACAGCGCCGACGACCTGAGCAGTTCGGCCGCAGAGTCGGTGCCGTGCTCACGCGCGGTGGTCGTGGCCCGTACACCGTCCAATACGTCGGTGAAGTACAGGCCGCATCCGAGCAGCGCGCCCATGCCGAGCGCGAGCAGCACCGCCCGACCGAACGCAGCCTTGCCCCGGTGCGGCCAGGCCACGAGGAGGGCGATCCCCACCAGGCTCGGCAGATACAACGCGGAGGCGTACTTGACACCGACCGCGAGGACGGCAGGCGGCGCGGCCAGCAGCACCGCGACGATCGGGGCCCGGTCCAGGCGGACGACGAGCCAGGCGGCAAAGGCGAGCAGCAGTACGGCCGGGGCGTCGTACGTGGCGAAATAGCCGAGGACAATCGTCGACTGGGTCACCCCGAACAGCGCCGCGGCGGCGAGGGCGGCCCGCTCGTTGAACAGGCGGCGCGCGAACGAATACAGCAGTCCCGTCGTCCCGAGCATGCACACGAGGCTCAGAACCCGCGCCCCGGTCAGCCCGAACCTGTCGTCTGCCAGCGCCGCGGCCACCGGATACAGCTGAGGTGCCCCCGAGAAGTAGCTGCCGTAGTCCACGGGCAGTGGCACCCCGTGCAGGAGGTGCGCCAACTCGGCGTGCCCCGCACTCAAATACAGCGCCTCGTCCTGGAAGGCCGTGTTGGACAGACGGAGCGAGAGCACGGCCTGAATGGCGAGGACGCAGAGCAGGATGCACCGGCTGACCCAGCTTCGACGGGAGCTGGCGCCCATGTCCCAGCCCGCTTCCGGGGTCTCCGGGATGTGGTACGCGGCCTCGGCCGCTGCCGGCTCCGCAGTGGCCGGTCCGGCCGCTACCGGCTCTGCCACGGTGCGCAGCGCGTGGGTCTCCTGGTCACGCTGTGCGGGGACGAGGGCGCCTGAGATCTGCTGATGGGCGCCCTGGTCCGAGCCGTACCGGCCCTGGTCGTAACGAGGCTGGGCATAGTGCCACCCGGCGCGCCGGTCCTGCCCGTGCGGGTCCTGGCCGCGCTGGTCGGGGACGGCCGGTTTCTCGCCGCGCTGACCCGGGTAGTACTCCTCGGGGACGACCGGCGTGGACATCGTGGGCGGCTGGTCGTTGGTGTTGAACCAGGTGAAGGCTTCCTCCTCGTTACGCGGATCGTGCGGGTCTTGCGCGTTCTGCGCGTTGTGCGAGTCGTACGGAGAAGTCATCACGGCTCTCGGACGTCGAAACCGAACTGGCCGTCGGCGGCCAGCTTCTTGAACTCGGCCAGTGCCAGCGGACTGGCAGAAAGCCGCCAGTCGCCTCGCTTGCGGTAATCGAACCAGACGAAACCGATGATCCCGTCGTCGTCCTTGACACCGGTGTAGAGCTGGTGGATGTCCTCGCGGCGGCGCTGGCCGGGTTCGGCGGCGGTCTCCAGGATCAGGATCGGCTTCTTCGAGAAGCTGCGGATCTTTTCGATCGTCGGCCCGAAGACACTGTCGAAGGCGTTGTCCTCCGGCAGTGTGAAGTAGCCGACCATGCCGACCCAGTCGACATACGCGTCGCCCGGGTAGTACTTCTCCACGTCCACGGACTTGACGGGATTGATGATGTTGGGCGACCAGACCCAGATCGCGTTCGCGGCACCGGCCTCGATGAAGAGGTTGTGAATATGGCGCCAGGCACGGACGTAGTCGTCGGGAGTGGCGTACTTCGTACCCCACTTCTCCCACTGGCCGTTCATCTCGTCCGCGAAGCTGATCGCCACCGGAAGATTCAGCTTCTGCACAGAGGCCGCGTACTTCTTCAGGTACGCGTCGGACTTGCCGTCGGCGATGTCGGCGAGCGGGGCGTCGAACGGTTCCCACGACATGACAGTGAGCGCGCCGGCGTTCCAGGCATTGCGTACGCCCTTGGCATCGAAGCCGTCGCCGAAGGCCGCGTAGTACTCGATCAGATTCGGCTGCTTGCCGACCATCGTGCGGTACTCGTCGATCGGCGCCATCGAGTTCGGCGCCCCTTCGCGTGCGACGCCGAAGTACTTCTTCTTCGGGGCAAGCAGCGGACGGACGTCGAACGGGAGGTCTGCCTCGCCGGCCTGCGGCGCAGTCGTGCCCTGGGCCGGCTGATGGCCCGTACCGGGGGTGTCGCCCGAGGACGAACACCCGGTGAGAGCAAGCAGGGCGGCGGCGAGCAGTGAGCAGCCGGCAAGGGTGATTCCGGAACGTGTCATCAGGCAGCGCTCTCCACTCGGGGCTGTACGAGTACCCGGCCGACGACCAGTGCGTAGAAGAGACCGGAGGACAGGATCAGGGCGAAGTCCGGGGCGTTCATGGAGAACATCCGCCAGACCGACGCACAGACCCAGACCAGTGCGGTCCCGCCGCTCCACACCCACATCCCGATCCAGAAGCGGCGGGTCTTGTTCTTCTTGGCGCCGGAGGATCCGGTGGGCTGCCAGCCCATACGGTTTTTGCGGAGGATGTCCCAGATGGCGAAGACATGGGCCCAGCCGTACATCATGCGGGTTGCCCAGGCCTCCAGGCGGTAGGGCGCCTTGTGCCACATGGGGAAGATGATGGTGGTGTACACGATGCTGGGCAGCACCAGCAGCAGATGCTCGACCTTGAGCTTCTCCGGCATGGTCAGCAGCAGCACGATCGGGATCACCGGGGCGGCGAAGGTGAACAGCGCCGTGTGGATGTAGTAGAAGAAGCCGGACATATAGCAAAGTCGGCTGGACATCCGAATCTTGGCCTTCCAGAACTTCGCGCTGCCCATCAGGCTCATAGAGCCGGAGCACCAGCGGTACTGCTGGTTGAAGAAGGCCCCCGCGCTGTCCGGGCACACCCCGGTCGAAACCGCGACCGGCACATAGCGCAGGTCCCAGCCCAGACCGCGGAGGTCGAATCCGGTGTGGACGTCCTCGGAGTGCTCGATCAGCGTCGTACCGCCGTTGGTCTCCAGCGCGACACGCCGGTAGACGGCGCAGCTTCCGACGCAGATCGCGCCGTCGCTGCCCTGGCGGGAGACCTGCACGGAGCGGTAGAACAGCTCCTGTACGGCGCCGGCGCCGCGCTCGATCCAGTTCTGTGAGTCGAGGACGCGGAAGTACTGGGGGGACTGGACGATACCGATCCGGTCGTCCGCCTCCATGTACGGCAGTAGTTCCTCCAGCAGATCGGCGCGCGGGGTGAAGTCGGCGTCGAGGATGAGGACGTACTTCCCGTCGGACTGGCCGAAGCCGAAGTGCAGATTGCCGGCCTTCTTGTACCAGCCGCGGTTGGGGCGGGTGCCGTAACGGAACCCGAAGTCGGCGGCCATGGCCTCCAGTTCGGGACTGGCCCCGTCGTCCAGGACGAACGGTACACAGACGCCCGGATACCTGTCGGCCAGCGCACGAACATGGCTCCAGGTGTTGTGCAGCACCTCGATGGGCTCACCGCACACAGGGAGGAAGACGTCCACGGACGGATAGACCTCGGGCCGCCAGCCGAGTACGAGCTTGCGGTGGTGCTTGATGTCGAAGTCCCGCGTGAACGCGTTGACCCGCAGCGACACCAGATAGTAAATGACCGTGAAAACCAGCAGGGGCGTATAGATCCACAGCAGTGGTGTGGACTGCGCCAGCTTGAACTGGCTGACGGTCAGACAGCAGAAGCTGACCAGCGAGCTGATGGTCAGGATCCACAGGTGCCGTCTGGCGTACGCGTATTTCTCCGTGTCCGACGGCGGCTTGGGAAGCAACCCCAGCGTGGCCCCGCCGCGCCCTCCGTCCTGGCCGGGCTGTCGCCCCCTGTGCCTGCCCGCGCGGGCATGCTCGACTGAACTCATCATAAAACCCCCCGGCCCGAATGGCCGCAATACCGCCACCTTGCCCCGGCCACCCCATGTCGAACAAAAGGCCGATCCGCGGAAGCATACCTAAACCTTCAACGGGCGCCAGGGGCCCTATGGGCAATAAATAGTAATTTGACCTTATATTGCATGAAGATTAAAGGAATCAGTTGAAGTCTTGTTCATGAAGGCTAAACATGGCGGACCGCATCAATCCCGCGGCCGGCTTCCTCTACTGCGTGGGCCGGACGGACGACCGGCTGCGAGCCGACAGCGAGGACCTGGCTGCCCTGCTCGGCTCCTACGAGGCGCACGGGCGCGCCCACCTGGTGTCGTCCGGCGAAAAGCGCCCAGGGCGGTCCACGTGTGTACGTGAACCGCCCTGGGCGTTGTCTGTGCGCCGCCAGGGACTCGAACCCCGGACCCGCTGATTAAGAGTCAGCTGCTCTAACCAACTGAGCTAGCGGCGCCTGCTGACTCGAAAATAATACCTGGTCCTCAGGGGTGCTGATGACACGTGCCGACCGAGGCCCTAGAGGGCCAGTGACAGCAGGACCGGAACCGCCCGCCGGTTCAGCGTGTCCGCCGCCGAGCGCAGCCGGTGCGCGTGCTCGATCGGCAGCGACAGTGCCAGGCAGCCCGCCGAGGAGCCCGCCGTGAGTGGCACGGCCGCGCAGACGGTGCCCATCGCGTACTCCTGGAGGTCGAGCACCGGGACCGTCGCCGGCTGGCTGTCCAGCTTGGAGAAGAGGACCTTCTCGCTGGTGATGGTCCGCGAGGTGAGCCGGGCGATCTTGTGGCGCGCGAGATGGTCGCGGCGGCCGTTCTGGTCGAGCTGGGTCAGCAGGCACTTGCCGATCGCGCTGGCGTGCGCGGCGGACCGGAAGTCCACCCACTCGTTGACCGCGGGGGTGCGCGGACCGTCGGCGTACTGCGTGACCCGGACCTCGCCGTCGACGTACCGGCTTATGTACACCGCGGCGCCGACCGAATCGCGCAGCTGGTCCAGGATCTGCTGGAGCTTGTTCTCCAGCGCCTGCCTGCGGGCGGCCCCGGAGCCGAGCAGCAGGAGTGAGGCGCCGATCACATAGGCGCCGTCGGACACCTGCACGACGTAGCCCTCGCGGCGCAGCGTCAGCAGCAGTGGGGCGAGATGCTCCACCGGCAGTCCCGTCTCCCGGGAGATCTGGGTGTCCGTCACGCCGGCGCCGTGCTTGGAGACCGTTTCGAGAACACGAAAGGCGTACTGCACCGAGTGGCACGGTGCGGTCGGTTCGGGCTTCAACGTCACGGTTTCCCCCACCAGGTTGTGACCGCAAGCTTTGGTACCACGATAGCCGCCAAGAGGCTTTTGATGGGGGCCTGTTGATGAGTTCTCGGTGTGCCCCGGCGCTGTCAGCAGGAGTGCACCCGATTGGCATATGTCAGAGTCAATGATGATCGACGGACGGCGAGGTCACGGCACCGCGTCGAGGAGCTCGCGCGTACGTTCGTGTCCGGAAGGTGGCCTCTCCGCCTCTCAACTCGGAGACATGCCAACGCCGTTCGGGGCGTCGGGGACATCCGGGGAGGGAACGTATCCGCGCCGCATGTCGACCACGTTCGGCAACGGCTCCCCGGCCGCCCACCGTTCGTACATCTCCACGAACTGCTCGCCCAGCCGGTCCCGCCAGCCCATGGTGTCGCCGCTCATGTGCGGGGAGACGATCAGCCCCGGTACGTCCCACAGTCCACTGCCCGGAGCGAGCGGCTCGTGCTGGAAGACGTCGAGCGCCGCGCCCGCGATCCACCGTCGGCGCAGCGCGTCGGCGAGATCGTCCTCGACGACCATCGGGCCTCGCCCCACATTGATGAAGCGGGCCGAAGGCTGCATCAGCCCGAAGAACCGCGCGTCGAACATCCCGCGCGTCTGTTCCGTCAGGGGCGCCGCGCAGATCACCCAGTCGGCGAGCGCCGCCAGCCGGTCCAGATCCTCGGCGCCATGGATGGTGCGCCGCGCCGTACGCCCCACGAGCGCCACCTGGACGCCCAGCGCGTTGAGCAGCCGGGTGATCTCCCGGCCGATCGGCCCGGCCCCGACGACGACCGCTCGGGTGCCCGCGAGCTGCTGCGACTCACGGTGGCGCCAGCGCCGCCGGCGCTGCAGCTCCAGCGTGCCGGGGACGTCCTTGGCGAACGCGAGCACCAGGACCAGCACGTATTCGGCGATCGGCCGCTCGAAGATGCCCCGCGCGTTGGTCAGCACGGTGTCGGACCCGGCCAGCTCCGGGCAGAGCAGCCGGTCCACTCCCGCGCTGGCCATGTGCACCCACCGGGGCCGCGGTCCGTCGCCGGGCCAGGCGGCGCGTACCGCGTCGGAGGTGAAGTCCCACACCAGCAGGGCGTCGGCGTGCGGCAGCTCCCCGGCGAGGCCGGCCTCGTCCACGTAGCGGATCCGGACCCGGCCGGTCAGCCGGCCGAGGCGCGGCGACGGGGCGGCGTCGAGTACGAGGAGGGTGGGCTCTGACATCAGGGAGTGGTCACCTCGTCAACGTCTGAGATGTGCGGATTGACCACGCTTGCACCCGGGGCCGCGCCCGTCAACGCCAAGGTCGGCAGGGGTGCGGGCGCCGGAGGAATACTGGGCAGTGGGGAGGGCAGCGGCAGTGCACCGGTCCAGCAGTGCAGGAGCGTGAATATGACGACCGTCGGTTTCCTCTACCCGGGCCACTTCGCGGACGACGACTTCCCACGCACGGAGGTCATCCTCGACACCACCATCAGGCTCGTCGTCAACCGCACGGAGCCGGGCGAGGACGACCGCCGCACCGAGACTCTGCGGCAGCGGGGCGCACCCGAACGCCTCGCCGCAGGAGTCGAGGAGCTGCGGCGCGCCGGTGCCGAGTCGGTGGTCTGGGCCAGCACCGGCGGGAGTCTCGTGTACGGGTGGGAGGGCGCCCATCAGCAGAGCACCGCTCTGGCCAGGGCGGCGGGGCTGCCCGCGTCGAGTACGTCGCTCGCCTTCGTCCACGCGGTACGGGCGCTGGGCGCCGCGCGTGTCGCGGTCGCCGCTCCGTACGCCGAGGAGATCGCCGGGCTCTTCGGCGACTTCCTGGCCGCCGCGGGCGTCGAGGTGGTCGCCGTGCGCGGCGGTGGCGTCACCTCCGCGGCCGCGGCCGCGGGGTGGGGGCTGGACCGGCTGAAGGAGCTCGCGGTTGCCGCGGACCGGCCGGACGCGGAGGCGGTACTGCTGCCGGACAACGCCGTGCACACCGCCGCGCACGTCCGTGACCTGGAGGAACTCCTCGCCAAGCCGGTCCTCACCGCGAACCAGGTGGCGGTGTACGAGGCTCTGCGGCTGGCCCGGCGCCGCACCTGGGCGCCCCAGCTCGGCACGCTGTTCGCCACCCGGGAGGCGCCGCCCGCACCGGTCGGGAGGTGACGGCCTCCCCCGCGGTAGGCCGTGACCGGCCGGGAATAAACGGAGACAACCTCCTGTTAGGTCTCCCCGGACGCACGAGCATCACTGGAGAGGCCTTCACGTGGACGAGAACCGAGGCGACGAGAACCGAGGCGACGAGAACCGAGGCGACGAGAGTCGCGGCGACGGCATTCGGGGCAGGGCCGAGGGAACGGCCTCGGTGCCGTTGTCGGTGCTCGACCTGGTGACCGTCGGCCAGGGCCGCACCGCGACCCAGGCGCTGCGCACCAGCGTGGACATCGCCCAGCTCGCCGAGCGCTGCGGCTACCACCGCCTCTGGGTCGCCGAACACCACTCCATGCCCGGCGTCGCCTCGTCGTCCCCGGCCGTGATCCTGGCCCACCTCGCCGCCCGCACCGAGCGGATCCGGCTCGGCTCCGGCGGGGTCATGCTGCCCAACCACGCCCCGCTGGTCATCGCCGAACAGTTCGGCACGCTGGAGGCCATGGCCCCCGGCCGCATCGACCTCGGCCTCGGGCGGGCTCCCGGCACGGACGGTGCGACCGCCGCCGCGCTGCGCCGCACGGACCGGCTGGGCGAGGGCGCCGAAGACTTCCCGCAGCAGCTCGCCGAGCTGACCCGGTTCCTGGACGACGACTTCCCGGACGGCCACCCGTACGCCCGGATCCACGCGGTTCCGGGCCCGGTGCAGGGTCCCGCGGGCCGCCCGCCGATCTGGCTGCTCGGCTCCTCCGGCTTCAGCGCCCGGCTGGCCGGGGTCCTGGGTCTGCCGTTCGCCTTCGCCCACCACTTCTCGGCGCAGAACACGATTCCGGCGCTCGACCTGTACCGGGACTCGTTCAAGCCGTCCGCGGTGCTGGACGCCCCGTACGCCTTGATCGGCGTCTCGGCGCTGGCAGCCGACGAGGAGCGCGAGGCCCGCCGCCAGGTCCTGACCGGTGCCCTGTCGATGGTCCGCCTGCGCACCGGCCGGCCCGGTCTGATCCCGACGCCGGAGGAGGCGGAGGCCTATGTCTTCAGCCCGATGGAGCGGGAGTTCGTCGACAGCTGGCTCGGCAACGTCATCCACGGGACGGCGGACGAGGTGCGCAGCGGTCTGGACGACCTGGCCAAGCGGACCGGGGCGGACGAGCTGATGATCACGGCGAATGCGCATGGCGGGGAGGCGCGGCTGCGCAGCTACGACCTGATCGCGGACGCGTACGGGCTGCGTGGCTGAGGTCCGTGCGGGCCGGTCGGTGCTGACCGTTCTGCCCTCGAGCGCCGGGCGGGCCTGAACACCGGCCCGCCCGGCGCTCGAGGGCACGGAGTCGGCTCCGGGTTCCGGGGCGTGGCTCTCTCAGAGCCCCAGGGGGCTCGTCCCGATGAGTTCTGCGATGCGCTCCGGGGCCACCGCCCGGGAGTAGAGCCAGCCCTGCCCCGTGTCGCAGCCGATCCGCCGCAGCCGTTCCGCCTGGCTCACGGTCTCCACGCACTCCGCGGTGACGGTCAGCCCCAGCCGGTGCGCCAGCTGCACCATCGCCTCGACGATCGTCTCGTCGGCCGGGCTGGGGTGCGCCCCGTCCTCGTACCGGAAGCCGCGTACGAACGATCCGTCCAGCTTCAGTACGGAGACCGGCAGCCGGCTCAGATAGGCGAGGTTCGAGTAGCCGGTCCCGAAGTCGTCGATGGCGATCCGGACGCCCATGTCGCTGAGCGTCTGGAGCGCCTCCAGCGGGCGGCCCGCCGAGCCCATCACCGCTGACTCGGTCAGTTCCAGTTGCAGCAGTCCGGGGGCCAGGCCGGTCTCGGCGAGGATCTCGGCGACATCGGTGACCAGGTCGGAGTCCCAGACCTGCCGTACGGCGACATTGACGCTGATGAAGAGCGGCGGCTCGGCCGGATGGTCCAGCTGCCAGCGCCGGGCCTGACGGCAGGCCGACCGGAGCACCCAGCGGCCGAGCTGGACGATCGAGCCGTCCTCCTCGGCGATCGCGACGAACCGATTCGGTGAGAGCATGCCGAACTGCGGGTGGTTCCAGCGGACCAGAGCCTCCACCCCTCGTACGACTCCGTCGGCCATCCCGACAAGCGGCTGGTACTCGATGGTGAACTCGCCGCGCTCGACGGCGGGCCGGAGCGTGGAGGAGAGCGCCTGCCGTGTCATCCGGTGCGCGTTGCGCTCGGGGTCGAAGAGGGTCCAGCGTGCCTTGCCGTCCGCCTTCGCCCAGTACAGCGTGGTGTCGGCGGCCTGCATCAGACCGGTGGCCGAGGTCCCGGCGACGCCCCGCTCCACCACCCCGATCGACGCCGACACGGCCAGCCGTGTCCCGGCCAGGTCGAACGGCTTCTGGAGGGCGGCGAGCACCGCGCGGGCGAGATCGGTGAGTTGCTGCGTCCCGGCGGACTCCTCGACCAGGATCGCGAACTCGTCGCCGCCGAGGCGCGCCACGAGTGTGCCGCCGGTGCGGTGCAGGCTCTCCTGCTCGGCGCAGTCGGTGAGCCGGGCGGCGACGGCGGCGAGCAGCCGGTCGCCGATCCGGTGCCCCATCGTGTCGTTGACGGCCTTGAAGCCGTCCAGGTCGAGGTAGCAGAGCCCGATCCGGCCGTGCCGCGGGAGGCTGTCGTCCTGGTACGGCGGAGTCTCCAGGGCGGCGGAGAGCCGCTCGAAGAACAGTGTCCGGTTGGGCAGCCGGGTCACCGGGTCGTGCGTCTGGAGGTGGCGCAGCCGCTTCTGCAGCTCGCGGCGATCGCTGATGTCGGCGACGGAGAGCAGCACGGGGGAGGCGCCCGGAGTGATCCTCGTCCCGGTTGCCGCGCCCGTCCCGGTCTGCGCGCCCGTCCCGGCCCCCGGCTCTGTCCCTGCGCCCGTCTTCGCGCCTGTCGCCCCGGCCTCCGGCATCGGCACGACGGTGATCTCGGCCCACAACGAGCGTCCGTCGGGGTGCTTGAGCCTGCGGGTGCAGCGGAACCGGGATCGCCGGCCGCGCAGCACCTCGCGGTACGCATGCCAGGTCCGGACGTCGGCGGAGAGGTCGAGCAGATCGGACGCGGACTGGGCGGTCAGCGCCGCTGCGTCGGCGCCGAGCAGCCCGCCGAGAGCGTCGTTGGCGCACAGGACCAGGCCCTCGTGGTCGACGACGGCCATCGGCAGCATGGCGCCCCGGAAGGCGGCCCGGTAATCGGCCGGACGGGAGTCGACGGCTCCCGGGCCGACCGGTTCCATGTGACGCTCCGTGATGGACGGTCGCACGGTAGGGGGCGCTGTGCCTGCCGCGGGCCTCGGCCCTTCGGAGGTTCCGCTCACCGCTCGCTCCCGCCGTGCAGTTCTGTCCTGAACAGTTGTGGTCGGACTGGCCCGCCGCGCGGAGCGCCGTCGTCTGAGGCGGGAACCGCGCAGGAAAGCGTGGTGAAGCATAGATGCTGTTGTCTGGCCCGTTCCAGCTTCCCGTCCGTTGTGACCCCGGGGAGCACCCCGCATGGGTCATTCGCGCGTCTTTCCGGTTTGCCCGTGATTGATTATTTCTGCTCGGCTCTGTTCCCTCACGTCGATCTTGAGTCTCCTTCACGTTGCCGCAGTGATCATTTGTGACTGTCCGTGAAAGGGCTCCGAGAGGCTGACCGCTGACCCGAGTGGGGCAGCACAACAGGGCGAATACCCCCGAACCGGCACAGGGTGGATTGCGTGTATCCGCATCCCGCACCCGGAGGTCGATGTGCCGCCTCAGCGCAGGCTCGGGGGATGGGAGAGACCGAGCCCGCGTGGTGTGGTGGCCGGTCTGATCTCTTTCCTGGCGCTCGCCTCCACCTCCCTCGTTGCGGGTCCGGCCGTGGCGGCCACGGGTGAAGCCGGGCCCTGCGCCCTGCCCAGGACGGGGGCACACCACTCGCTCGGCCTGGACGAATGGGACGGCGCATACCCGCGCCCCGACCACGCCCTCGACGCGGTCATGATCTTTCTCTCGTTCCCCGACGCCCGCCCCGTCACCACCCCCGCCGAGCTCGCCGCCGACTACTTCCCCGCCACCACGCAGTTCTTCCGGCGCGCCTCGTACGGGAAGTTCACCCTGCGCCCGCACCCGCAGCACCAGTGGGTCCAGATGCCCCACAGCTCCACGTCGTACGGCATGAAGCGCGACTGGGGCGACAAGCAGCGCAGTTCCTATCTGCGCGACGCGATCGCCGCGGCCGACGACCAGGTCGACTTCTCGAAGTACGACATCGTCTATCTGGTCGCCGACCCGGACGCGCCCGGCGTCGACTCCGACGCCACCAAGGTCGTCAACTTCGACCAGCCGCTGCACGCCGACGGCACGGACATCAGGCGTGTCGTCACCGTCTTCGAGCAGCATCCGCCGGACCGGAACGTGCTGGCCCACGAGACCGGGCACCTCTTCGACCTGCCGGACCTCTATCACCGGCCGTCGGACGGCAAGGGCGACTGGGACACGTACGTCGGCGACTGGGACGTGATGGGCAGCCAGTTCGGTCTCTCGCCGGACCTGTTCGGCTGGCACAAGTGGAAGCTGGGCTGGCTGGACCGCAGGCAAGTGGCGTGTATCCAGCACAACCAGGACATCACCCTGGAGCCGATGGCCGCCGTACCGGTGCCCGGCGCGTCCATCGGCACGCGGCTCGCGGTGATCAGGACCGGTGAGGGCAGTGCCGTGGCGCTGGAGGCCCGCAGTGCCACCGGCAACGACCGGGCGACGTGCAGCGAGGGGGTGCTGATCTACCGGGTCCGCAACGAGACACCGTCCGGCGGCGGGCCGATCCAGGTCATCGACACCCACCCCCATACCGACGCCTGCTGGGACCGGTCGGTCTACCCGCCGCTCGCGGACGCCCCGCTGCGGGTCGGCGAGACGTACTCCGTCCCCGGTGAGCACACCCGGATCGAGGTCGCGGACCGGACGCCGTCGGGTGCGTGGACAGTCCGTATCGCCACGGGCACGTAACGCTGCCGTGACGGTAAACGAAGAAGCCCCTCGCTTCCGCGAGGGGCTTCTTCCGTCTGTGCGCCGCCAGGGACTCGAACCCCGGACCCGCTGATTAAGAGTCAGCTGCTCTAACCAACTGAGCTAGCGGCGCCTGCTGACGTCGTAGACATTAGCACCCTGATCGGCGGGAGGAAAAATCGAAATCCGAGCCGACCCGGTGGGCGCGGAGCGGGCCACGCGCACACAGGCCCAGAGCAGTACGTCGGGGCCCGGCAGCCAAGGGGTACGGGTGTCGGGGGCGACCACCCAGCGGGGCCCTGACGAGGAGGAGTCGCAGGCCAGGGGCGGGACGGTCACCGCGTCACCGGTGCCGTGGCAGAGCAGCGGCGGGACCCTGCACTCGCGGTCCTCCCTCTCCCGGAGCGCCTCGCGGCCGTGCCGGCCCGCCTGCTCGTGGCTGGTGCCCCACTCCTCCCAGTCGAGCAGCGACGGCAGCCGCTGGGCGGTGCCGGGGGCGGCGAACAGCAGCATCCGCCCGCAGTGCGTGGCGACCGGGCCGGAACCCGGGCCGTCGGCCCACAGGTGTTCCAGCATCCGCCGCCCGAAGAGCGTCGGCACATTGACCACGTCGAACGCCGATCCGCACGGCAGCACGCCGGGGGAGCCGGGGTGGGCCTGCCACTGGGCGAGCGTGGAGCGCGGATACGCGGCGGCACCGGCCAGCCAGGCCGCTCCGGCCGCGGTGACCTGAGCGGTCTGGTCACCGGCTCGGTCCCGCAGGACCGCGAAGACATCGGCACCGTGGCGGGTGCCGGCGCGGGGCCCGGCGCAGGTTCCGGTGCCGGGATGCAGGGTGGTCTCGTCTGGCAGCCATGCGCTCATGACTACCGGTTTACCGGTGGTGACGCTGTGGATTGCAAGAGTTGTCGGAAATCCGGACAGGGTGGGGTGAGGAGGAGTATCTTGCCCGCGGGCATATGCCACCGGTTGTGCCCGGAGTCAGATCCGGAGCGAGAGCCGGTGCCGGACCCGGAGTCCCCGTCGTCGGATTCGGAGTCGGAAGCGGAGGCGGCCAGGGGCCGGACGCTCCGGCGTCACGGCCGCGCGCCGCCCAGCAGACTCCAGCCGAACTCGACCATCTTCCTCGCGTAGTCCTCGGTCCACTCCGCGCGCTGTGCGATGTCCGCCGTGGTGAGCCGGTCGAACCGGCGCGGATCGGCCAGCTGCGCGGCGGCGATCGCCTGGTACTCGGCCGCCCGGTCGGTCGCGGCGCGGAAGGCCAGCGTCAGCTCGGTGGCGCGGGCCAGCAGCTCCTCAGGGTCGTCCATCGACTCCAGGTCGAAGAAGTGCTCGGGGTCGGCGACCGCCTCCGTCGGCTCGAAGAGCAGGGGCGCGGGGCGCAGCCGCTGCTGCTCCTTCCGCTCGGGTTGTGCCATGTGGTGTTTCCTCCTTCGGTGGGCCCGACGGCCACCCTCCATTGTCCAACCGCCCGCAAGTGGGCTTCGGTGGCGGTGCGCGGGGCGCGCCGGGTCACCGCCCGGCACGGCGCACGCCCCCCGACGGCCCATCGCCCGTGATTCGGCAGTGTTACGGCCTCCCCCGGGGTAGGGAGTGGGCTCCCGACGCCCTGCGGCTCCTCCCCCAAGCTCTCGGCTTCGCTCGAGCAGGGAGGGGCCCCTTCGGCGTTGTCGTCGGTCACCGACTCCCCCATAGCGCGAAAGGCATGGTGGGACCCCCTGTGCGTCGACTCCGTCCTCCGCCTTGCCGTCGAAGCCGCAGGACGCCGCTCGCTGATCCACTCCCTACCGCGGGGGAGGCCGTTACGGGCGCCACCGGACGCGGTGTTCCGCGAGGTGGGCCAGGACCGCGTGGTTCGCCTCCCAGCCGTCGGGAAACTTGACCGTGACGCCGAGCTGGACCGGTTCCGTCGACGGGTGCTCGTCCAGCAGGTCCGCGACGCCGGCGCGGCAGACCACGATGCAGGCGTGACGGTGGCGCGACGCCAGGACGCACAGCCGGCCCGTCTCCAGATGGAACGCCGTGGCGTCCGGGCGGCCGGACAGTGGGTGCAGGACCACCGTCACATCGAACTCGCGGCCTTGGAGCCGGTTCGCCGTGTCCACCGCCACACCCGTCACACCGAGCTCGGCGAGCGCCGCCCGCACCGCCGCCGCCTGGTCCCGGTGGGCCGTGCCGACCGCGACCCGGTCCGCCGTCACCGGGGCCGGGTCGGGGGAGCGCTCGCTCGTCGCCGCGCCGCCCCGGTCCAGCAGCCGGCGGACCACCAGGGCCACCGCCCGCACCGCCTCCGGGTCCGTGCGCGGGGTGTGCCGGGCCGGGAGTTCGAGCAGGCCCCAGCCGGACTCCGCGGCCTCGTCCAGCACCCGGTCCGGGGCGGAGCCGTCCGACGGGACCCCGAACGCCAGCCGCCGGTCGCCGTGATCCGTACCGCTGCGGAACGGGGTGTACGGGTAGAACGCGTCCGAGACCAGCCGCGCGGCCGACGCGGGCAGCCGCCACGACACCGGAAGCCGGCGCTGCGGCAGCTCGGGGTTGTGCGCCAGCAGTGTCGAGACCGCGCTCGCCGACGGGTCGTACGACAGCCCCGCCCACTGGTCCGCGCCGACGATCGAGAACGGGTCCAGCTGGCCCGGATCGCCGACGAACAGCGCCCTTTCGAAGAGCCCCGCGACGGCCAGCAGCGCGTCCGAGCGCATCTGGTACGCCTCGTCGACGATCGCGTGCCCCCACGGCTCGACGTTCTTCACATGAGCCCACTTGGCGGCCGTCGAGATGACGACATCAAGTCCGGCCAGATCTCCGGCCTTCGCCGACTTCCGTACGTTGACCAGGCCGTCCAGCACCTTGTCGTACGGGTCCGCGTCGTTGCTGTGCAATCGCCCGACCGGCAGCCCCGGGTCCTTCTCGGCCAGCCGCACCACCAGGTCGTCGACCTGGGCGTTGGTCTGCGCGACCACCATCAACGGGCGCCCTGCCGAGGCGAGTTCGAGCGCGGCGCGCACCACCAGCGTCGACTTTCCCGCACCCGGCGGGGAGTCCACCACGATGCCGCGGGCCGTGCCGTTCAGCGTGTCGTCCAGGATCTGGGCGGTGGCCCGCCCCGCCTCGGCGCCCGGATCGGATACGGCCGTCACAACAGGTCCTCCGGGGTCACGGGGTCGGGGTTCTCGGAATGTCCGGCGGCGCCCGGCGGGCCGCCGTGCGTCCACGGCGTCTCCTCCGGGTCCGGCAGCTTCGGGCCGCTGCGCTGGTCGTGCTCGAACAGGGTCCAGACGATCCGGTCGCCCGGCTCCGGCAGCGACCCCGGGGCCGGTTCCCTGCTCCGGCCCATCCGGTCGGTGATCCGCAGCACCAGCAGCCGCTCCTCCGCGTCCGGGAGATCCTCGCAGGCGTACGCCACGAACTCGGCGGTCTGCGGCTTGCCGTCCAGCGTGCGGTACACCTTCGTGCGCTCACCGAGATGAGGGCGCTCGCCCGTCCGGACCGTGACCAGCGGACGCGGCGAGGGCCGCTTCGACTCGCTGTACGCCATCACCACCTCGGCCACCTCCCCGACGAACGCCTCACCGGCCAGCCGGCGCCCGGCGAGCACCAGCGGGTCGTCCAGTGCCTCCTGCGCCTCCAACTGCGCCTGCGCCGTCTCCCGCGAAGCCAGCTTCGCCGCTGCCGTCACCGCGTCGTCCCGGCGCGGCTGCGGCGGCTCCCCGGCCCGCACCCGGTCCCGGTGGCCGGTGAACGACCACCGGTCCCGGGTCCACCGGTCCTCGGTCCTGGACCCGGCCGGCAGCTGCCGCATCAGATCGAGCCCCCGCCACACCGCGTCCCAGGTCGGCCGCGTCACCCCGGCCAGCAGCGACCTGATCTCCCGCTCGGCGGCGGTCAGTCCGGCGAGCCGGGCATCGGCCACGAGACCGTCCTCGGCCGCCGCGAGCGACGTGCGCGCCCGGTCGTACCTCTCGATCGCGGGCGCGAGCAGCCGGTTGTCGAACGCCGGGTCCGTCGCCGGACCGGCGGGCGGGCAGAGCAGCTGGCCACCGGCGTCCCGCTGCAGCTCCGCCCGGAGCGCGGCCTGGGCACCGGACTCGCCCACCGCAGGGTCGATCCAGGCGAGCAGCGCCCCCAGATGCTGGTCCTCCAGCGTGGACTGCCCGGTCGCCCAGTGCCGGTTCAGCAGATCGGTCATGGCGAGGAGCAGCGAGGAACCGGGCACCCGGGCCCGCTCCCCGTAATGCGTGAGCCAGCGGCCCAGCAGCGGGACCCTGGCCGGCGCCGGGTACGGAGTGTCCGGGTCGTCCTCGGCGGTGCGCCGGAACCGCATGGACCGGCCCAGCAGCCGTACGAAGTCGAGACCCGCCCGGCTCGGCACGATCAACTGCGGCGCGTCCGTGCACAACTCGACCTCGACCTTGACCTTCTTTCCGGTCTCGGGATCGGTCTCGTTGCGTTCGGCGGGCTCGACCACGTCCGTGTACGTCTCGATGTGCGGCAGGACCACCTCGGCCAGCTCGGCGAGGAAAGCGAACCGCAGGTCGCGGTCGCGCGGCTGGGCCACGGCGAGCAGCCGGGGCGCGTCCCGGTCCGTTCCGACGAGGGCGCCGAGCGGGGCGCCCGCCTCACCGGCGGTGGTCAGCGGTACGAGAACGAGCGGCGCACCGGTGAGATGACGGTGCCGGACAGTGGCCATCGGCTGTGCCCGCCCGCTCTCCACGGCCTCCAGCCGAGCCAGGGTGCTGATCAGCGACATGCCGGGCTTCCTTCCAGGGGCGCGCCCAGGTGCTCCAGCGCCTCCGCGCGCAGGGCCGCGGCGCGGCGCAGGGCGGCGACCGTGGGGTCGGCCGGATCGCCTTCCTTGCCCGCCGCCGCGGCCAGTACCGCGCCCACCGTCGTCAGACCGCCGAGCTCACCCCGTACGCTCCGCCCCAGCGCCTCCACCGCACCGGCCGCACGCGCCTTCGCCCGGCAGTGGAAGGCCAGTTCGCACGCGGCCAGGCACTCCGGTGCGTACGCCGCCGTGACCGCGTCGACCGCGGCCGTCAGCTCCTGCGCGGAGCACTCCGGGTCGAAGGTGGTGCCTTCGGGCAGGGCGGTCGCGATGTCCTCGACCCGGGTCAGCCGGGTCAGCTGGCGGCGGGTGACCGCGCGCTGCTTGCGCACGTCGACGACCGACGCCGTCGGCAGGTTGGAGAAGTCCTTCGGGCAGACCAGCAGCACCCGGTGGCCGACCTCAGCCCCCGCCGTGACCGCCGCGACGTGCTCCAGCGCCAGCACATACACCGCCGACTGCCGGGCCGCCGCACCGACCTTCGCCGCGTCCGCCGAACTGTCGATCATGGGAAACGACTTGATCTCCACGACCGTCCACCGGCCGTCGGGGTGCACCACCACCGCGTCCGGCTCCAGATAGGCGGGCGAGCCCGCCACCTCCAGGGCCAGCATCGGGTGATCGAGCAGAGCCCAACCACCCGCCTCGGTCGCCTCCCGCAGCGCCAGTGCCGTACGCGCCGCACGGCCCTCGGGACCCGCCGCCGCGAGATCCGGCAGCCGGACCTCGCGCGGCGCCTCGCCGCCCCCGCCGAGTCGCTCGTACAGCAGGCGCATCAGCTCCGTGCCGCCGTCGGCCTTGACCCTCGCCTCGAACGCGTTGCCCCGCATGAAAGCGAACTGCGACTGACCGAACGCGGCGGGAGAGCCGAGCGCGGCCGCCAGCGCGGCCTTGTCCACCCCGGCGCCGTCCAGCAGGGCGCGCCGCTTGCAGCCGGGGTTGGCGGCGAGGGCGGCCAGCGCGCGGGCATCGAGCGGATGCGGTGCGACGGCGGGACCGCGCAGTTCAGCGAGCCGCTGCCGGAGTGTCGTCGCCTGCTGGGTCGGCCGATGCTGCGACATCGATGGAGTCTGCGGAGGAGGTCCGCTGGCCGGGGATTCGCTCACCCGTGGAAGTCTTGCATCCGGCACTGACAACAGGGGACTTCGTGACCGGGACGGCCGCAGTGGTGCGGCCCCCTACCGCTGCCCTGATCCGGTCGACGAGCCGCATCACCGGCGTGGCGAGCAGCGCCCCGACGCCCATCACCGCGGCGCCCGCGACAGCGTCGAGGAAGTAGTGGTTGGCCGTGCCCATCACGACGAACGTGGTGAGGAGCGGGTACACGACACCTGCGGCCCGGAGCAGCGGATGCCTGCCGTGGCGCCACAGCAGGATGCCGCACCACAGCGCCCAGCCGACGTGCAGGCTCGGCATCGCCGCGTACTGGTTGGTCATCCAGCCCATGCCGCGCGGCGCACTCGCCTCGGCGCCCCACCAGCCGTACGAGCTGTACTGGGCCATGGTGTCGACGAATCCGTGTGTGGCGTGGAGCAGCCGCGGCGGGCAGGTCGGCATCAGCGCGAAACCGATCAGGCCGAGCAGTGTGGACGTCATCAGCCAGGTGCGGGCGGCGCGGTACGCGGCCGCGCGCCGCCGGTAGATCCAGACCAGGACAGCCGGGGTGACCACGTAATGCAGTGAGGCGTATATGAAGTCGGAGGGTATGCCTAGCACCGGATGGGCCGTCATCAAGCGGTTGAGCGGGTGCTCGGCGTTGAGGAAGAGCGTCTTCTCCAGATGAAGTATGCGCAGCCCGTGGTCGACGGCGGTCGACACATCGCTGCGGACCAGCAGCCGGCCCACCGAGTAGATCGCGTACACGATCGCGATCAGCGGCAGCTCGGCCCACCATCGAGGCCGGTGCCGGGACGCGGGCGCGGCGGTGGCAAGCGACATCCGGATGCTCTCCATCATGTGTTCATGCGTCAGGCGGCGGGCGTTCAACCGTACGGTGCGGGTCGGTGGCGAATCCCCCGGGGGGTCCCCTGTGGATGCCCCGTGCGTGCGGAGCCTTCTCCGCGGGGGAAGGGACGCCGATGCGGCCCCGGAGGTTGCCTCCCGGGCACGTGAGCGATGATGGACAAAGGCGGATGACCCGTTCCTGTTGTCGTTTTCTCCGATCCACATCTCAGGGGGAGCCGTCATGGCACCGCGTATCCTGCTCGCCCGGCACGGCCAGACGGAATGGTCCGTCAAGGGCAATCACACCGGCAGGACGGACATCCCTCTGCTCGACGCGGGCCGCGAGGGCGCCAAGCTGCTGGGCGAGCGGCTGCACCGGAAACCGTGGGCGGACCTGCCGGGCCTCGAGGTCCGGACCAGCCCGCTCGTCCGCGCCAGGGAGACCTGCGAGATAGCCGGCTTCGCGGACCGGGCGCAGCCGTGGGACGCGCTCATGGAGTGGGACTACGGGGCGTACGAGGGCATGACCCCGGCCGAGATCCAGGCAATCCGGCCGGGCTGGTTCATCTGGCGCGACGGGGTGCCGGAGGGCGAGACCCTCTCCGAGCTGTCCGCCCGTGCGGACGAGATCGTGGCCTGGGCGCGCTCGGCCGACCGCGACGTGCTGGTCTTCGCGCACGGCCACATCCTGCGGGCGCTGGGGGCGCGGTGGCTGGGCGAGGACGTGTCGTTCGCGTCCCGCATCCGGCTGGACCCGACGTCGCTGTCGGTCCTGGGGTGGGCGTACGGGGCGCCGGCGCTGGAACGCTGGAACGACACGGGCCACCTGGACCGGTAGGTCCCGCCGCTGCCCGGAGGTGCGGTGTCCTCGATCTTCCCGAGGCCTCACAGGTATGCGGGGAACCCTCGACGGGCTCAGCACCCGGCCATGCAACGGGGACGAGCTGCGGGAAACCCAGCCTGTCCGGCGTTCGAGGACGGAACCGGTCGCCCGGGGCGGGGGCGCTTCGCGTGGGGCGGCGCCGGAGAATTCCAGCCCGTCCTGCGTGTGAGGACGGAAACGTCGGCGGGGTGAGGGGCGCCCTCACCCCGCCGTGTGCCCCTGCACCCCCATCTCTCCGCACCGCTCCAGCAGCCCCGCCACCTCCGGTGACCCGCGCTGTGCACCCAACACCCGCACCGCCCCCGACAGCATCGCCCGGATCCGGGACGACTGCACCCGGTCGAGCAGGTCCAGCACCTGGTGCCCCGTCGCGGCCGCCTCCGCCGCGGCCCCGGCATGCGCCAGGTCCGTCGTCAGCTCGGCCCGGTACAGGGCCAGGTTCCGGGTGAAGTGCGGGTCCTGCAGCTGTGTGGCCCGTCGTGCATGACGTGCCGCCCGCGGCCAGTCACCCAGCGCCGACCAGCACTGCGCCTCCAGCATCTCCAGCTCCGCCTCCCGGAAGAACGTCATCCACTCCGGGTCGGCATCGCGCGTCCCCCGTCCGAAGGCCTCGTGCGCCCGCCCCAGCGCCCGCTCGCAGCCGCTGCGATCACCGAGCCCCGCCCGGCCCCCCGCCTCCCGCAGTGCGAGCAGCGCCAGCAGTCGCGGTGAGCCCAGCGGCGTCGCCGCCCGCTGCCCGGCCTCCGCCACCCGTACCGACTCCCGCGGCCGCCCCGTGTCCCTCGCCAGGAACGACGCGTTGCAGAACGCATGCGCCTCCAGCGCCGCGTCACCGGCCAGCCGTGCCGTCGCCAGCGCCTCCGCGTAGTGCGAGCGGGCGTCCTCGAAACGTCCCGAGTCGTGCGCCAGCCACCCCACCGAGATGGCCAGCTCACCCGCCCCGGCATGCAGCCGGTCGGACGTGGAGCGGCGGGTGGTCGTCCCCTCGTCCAGCAGCGCGTACGCCGCCCTCAGCGGCTGCGCGGCCCGCCGGTAGAGGCCGTCGCCGCCGTGCCGGTCGTCCAGCAGTCTGATCTGCCGTACCGCCTTCTCGACGGCGGTCACCTCGGCCTCGCCGACCCGTCGCTGTGCGGGGCGCTGTGCCGGTACGGCAGTGGCGGCGGTGCCGAGGCCGAAGCCCAGGGATGCGGCCGCCATCGCGGCGGTGCCGCTGGTCATGAATACGCGACGCAGCACGTCGCTCTCCTCGTCGGTGTCGCTGTGGAGTGTGGGGGGCAGTGGGGTGTCGGGGATCTCGGCGGTGGCGCGCGCCCCTCGGCCGCGTACGGTCTCGCGCGACGAGAAGCCCAGGTCCGCCAGGGTCGCCCCGGGGAACATGTGCAGGAAGACTCGTTCGTACGCGTAGTTGGGGCAGCGGATCTCGCCGGACTCCACGCGTCCGATGTACCGGGCGTCGCACGCGACCTGCTCGCCGATCTCGCGGGCGGATCTGCGCACCGCGGCAGCGAACTCCCCGGCGGAGCGCGGTCCGCGCAGCCGCCGGAAGGCGAGGTTGGGAACTGCCCCTGTCGACACCATGGCTGGGCCCTCTCTGGTGCAAGCCGGGCCTGTTTCCGGTGTCCCGGCGGAGCAAGAAGGTACCTGCTGTGACGGACCGCACACGCAGTGTTTGCCCATAAAACGGATATCTCGCCCGTGATTTGCCATGAACTGCCATCCTTTGCGGCGGCGTGGCACCGTAGCCCTTGACGTAGTCGACGCGTTGGTTCATGTGGAGACGGAGTCTGGCTCCGCCCGGCGATGAGAGGAGAGGTCCCTTGTTGCATCTCGGCACGGAGACCGGCTCGCGTACGACTGCGACGACGACCGGTTCCGGGGCTGCGGAGCGTGAACCCGCCACCCCCGAACCCGCCACACCCCAACCCCCGGCCTCCGAGCCCGCCGTGGCGGAGCACATGCCGTTCCCCGCCCCCGGGCCCTGCGAGCTGGTGACCGTCCCCGCCCGCCAGGGCCTCGAGGCCGTCGACATCCTGCGCCGCGGCGCCGATCAGGAGGCAGTCGGCCCGGTCCTGCACGACGGCACCTGCGACACCCTCGGCTTCCTGGTGCCGCCGGGCACCGCCGAGGCCTGGGACGTACCGGGCAGTGCCTGTACGCAGACGGGCGGCCGTGGGCTCCGCATTCCCGCCGAGCCGCCGGTCTCCGGCAGCGGCTGGCTGCTGCCGCCCGCCGCCGACGCCCCGGTCACCGACCCTGCCGCGCTGCGGGCCGCCCTCGACCAGGCGGCCCGGCTGATCGAGGCAGCCGACAACTGCTGCTGAGCTCATAATGGCCGGGGGCGTGTTCCCCACCGGTGCCGGTCCGGCACCGGAGCGATCAGCAGCGAGCAGGGGAAACAGCGGTGGCACGTCGAGGAGCATCCAGCGGTGGCGAGAACGCCCGGAGGCGTTCCGACCGCAGGCCGGAGACCCTCGCCGAGGCGGTCGACGGCGGTCTCGCCGAGCTGATACCCGACCGGGAGCGCCCGCGTGCCTGGACGCTGAACCTCGACGGCGCCCCTCAGTCCCATGTCGACCTCGACGACCCCTCGCACCTCTCCTTCTCCTACCAGCGCCGGATCGGCCACATCGCGGACCTCGTCGCTCCCGCGCAGCAGCCCCTGCACGTCGTGCACCTGGGCGGCGGCGCCTTCACCCTCGCCCGCTACATCGCCGCGACCCGCCCCCGCTCCACCCAGCAGATCGTCGAGCTGGACGCGGCGCTCGTCCAACTGGTCCGCCGGGAGCTGCCCCTGGACCCGCAGGCCCGGATCCGGGTCCGCTCCACTGACGCCCGCGCCGGGCTCGGGAAGATCCCCGACGACTGGGCGGACCTCGTCATCGCCGACGCGTTCAGCGGATCCCGCACCCCCGCCCACCTCAACAGCACCGAGTTCCTCACCGACGTACGCCGGGTGCTGAAGTCCACCGGGCAGTACGTGGCCAATCTCACCGACGGCCCGCCGCTGGCCCATCTCCGCGGCCAGATCGCCACCGCCGCCGCCGTCTTCCCCGAACTGGCCCTCGCCGCCGACCCGGCGGTGCTGCGCGGCCGGCGCTTCGGCAACGCCGTGCTGCTCGCCTCCGGGCTGCCGCTCAAGGTCGCCGAACTGACCCGGAGGGTCGCCACCGACCCGCACCCAGGACGCGTCGAACACGGCCGGGAACTCGCTGACTTCACCGGCGGCGCGGTTGCGGTGCGCGATGCGGACGCCCGTCCGTCACCGGCACCGCCGTCCTCCGCGTTCCAGTGACTCCGCGTCGCACCACGCGGTCGGACCGGACGCTCGAATTCGACCTGCCCGTGGGCACGAGGGTCAGCTCTCTGCGCACCTGAGACCGCCATCCCTCGCGTACCGCCGGGCGATGTCCCGGGTGTCGGCTTCGGGGAAAGAACGCGCAGGCGGACCGGAGCCGCCCTCGGACGCCGCCCATCGTTCACCTTCCGGCGGGCCCTCCCGTGCGAACGAGGTGGAACGGGAACCGTTTCCCGGAGCCGGGGCGCCGGTGGCGCGCCGGCGGGGGCTTCCGCCGGCCGATTCGGTGATCGTTCGGCAACAAGCCTTTGACCTGCGGGAATTCAAGAGCCTGTCAGCCTGGGGATTGCGTGCGCCTCCTTTGGCAAGCCTTCGACGGGACACGGTCGCGTGACTTGCCGGACACACTCGGGCAACGGAAGCGTCTTCAACTCTTGACACTCACCCCTTCAAGGCAGGAACCTTCCGGCATCGATGCATGGGAGCGCTCCCACATCGCTTGAGGCTTTCTCGCGCGAACGGCACTGCCCGTGTCCTCCCCCCTTGCACCCCCGGCACCCGCACACGCCAGCGCGTATGCCGCGCAGTCAGAACGCCAGTCCCACCCTGGAACAAGGAGTAGTGGAATGCGCATCACCCGCACCGTCGCCGGTCGAAGCCGCAGAACCGCGGTTCTGGCCACCACGGGCCTGACAGCCACGGCCCTGTTGCTGACCGGCTGCAGCAGCGACTCGGATTCATCGGACAACACAGGCTCCGGCGCGAATGGGAAGATCACGCTGACCGTTGCCGACTTCGGGCAGTTCGGCTACAAGGAAGCCGGTCTCTTCGCCAAGTACCACGAGCTGCACCCGAACATCACGGTCAAGGAGGACGTCACCTCCGATGAGAAGGTCTACTACCCCAAGTTGCTCCAGCAGCTGAACTCGGGCAGCGGTCTGGCGGACGTCCAGGGCATCGAGGTCGGCCGGATCAAGGAGATCGTCGACACCAAGGCGTCCTCGTTCGCCGACCTCAGCAAGGTGATCAACGTCGACGACTGGGTCTCCTGGAAGGAGAAGCAGGCCACCACGGCAGACGGCGCGGTGATCGGCGCGGGCACCGACATCGGTCCGATGTCCCTCTGCTACAACACCGACCTCTTCAAGCAGGCCGGTCTGCCGACCGACCGCGAGGAGGTCGCCAAGAGGGTCGCCGGCGGCTGGGAGGACTACCTCAAGCTCGGTGAGGAGTACATGAAGAAGGCACCCGAGGGCACCTTCTTCATGGACTCCGCGAGCGCGATGTTCAACGCCGTGGTGAGCTCCAACGCGAAGCAGTACTACGACGAGAGCGGCAAGCCGATCTACAAGGAGAGCCCCAGCGTCAAGCAGGGCTGGGACCTTGCGGCCGAGGCGGCGTCGAAGAAGCTGACCCAGGGCCTCGCCCAGTTCACCGACCCGTGGAAGGCCGCACTGCGCAAGGGCACCGTCGCCACCGTGGCCTGCCCCGCATGGATGGCCGGTCAGATCTCGATCAACGCCGGTGACGGCAACAAGGGCAAGTGGAACATCACCACCGCGCCCGGTGCGACCGCCGCCAACTGGGGCGGCTCGTTCCTCGCCGTGCCCAAGTCGGGCAAGAACGTCGACGAGGCCACCAAGCTCGTCACATGGCTGACCGCCCCCGAGCAGCAGGCGGCCGTTTTCAAGGCGATCGGCAGCTTCCCGTCCAACAAGGGCGCGTACGAGCTGCCGGACGTGAAGAACGCGACGCTGCCGTACTTCAACGACGCCCCGATCGGCCAGATCTACGCCGGCGAGGCCACGTCGATCCCCGAGACCGTTCTCGGCCCGAAGGACGGCGTCATCAAGGACACCATCTCCACCCAGATCAACAACATGGAGCAGCGCGGCACCAGCCCGGACGACGCGTGGAAGGCCGCGACCGGCGCGATCGACAAGGCGATCGGCTGACCGTCGCAGCAGCGGGCGGCCACCGGGCCGCCCGCACCTGCGCGCTCCCGGCCACCCGGCCCGCCTCCGCTGTCCGGTGTGCCGGGTGCTCATCGGCCCCTCCACGGGCGTGCCCGGACGCACCACGGGGTACCTCCCGGGCACGCCGTGGACCCGTCCGGTCCGGCCCGAGGCACCTCCGGCCACCCCGTGGACATCCACGACCGTGAGCAACCACCCACACTCCAGCCCCTACCGGGGCGCCCCCGTACCCGGGTACCCCAAGCAACCAGGGAAGGACTCCCGCCCGTGGCCACCTCGACTCCCACCCGGGACGCATATGCCCCGCCACCCGGCGGCTCCCAGCAGCCGCAGGCCGACCCCCGCCGGCAGGCGTGGCGGCGTCGGCTGTGGCGGTTCGACGACAAGGCGTCGCCGTACGCCTACATAGCCCCCTTCTTCCTCGTCTTCGGCGTCTTCGGGCTCTATCCGCTGCTCTATACCGGCTGGATCGCCCTGCACCGGGTGGAGATGACCGGCCTGGACCGGATGGAGTGGGTCGGCTGGGACAACTTCGACAAGATCCTGCATGACAGCGAGTTCTGGACCGCCGTCACCAACACCTTCCTCATCGGCGTCATGTCGACGGTCCCGCAGCTGCTGGTCGCGCTGGGCCTGGCCCACCTGCTGAACTACAAGCTGCGCGCCAGCGCCTTCTGGCGGACGGTCATCCTCACCCCGTACGCCACCTCCGTGGCCTCCGCGGCCCTGGTCTTCGCCCTGGTCTTCCGGGCCGACGGCGGTCTGCTGAACTGGGCGCTGGAGTTCGTCGGCTTCGGCGACACCAACTGGGCCAACGGGCACTGGACGTCCAAGATCGCGATCTCCGTCATCGTGATCTGGCGCTGGACCGGTTACAACACGCTGATCTACCTCGCCGCCATGCAGGCTGTGCCGAGCGATCTGTACGAGGCCGCCTCGCTCGACGGTGCCTCGCGATGGCAGCAGTTCCGCAAAGTGACCATCCCCTCGCTGCGGCCCACGATCCTGTTCACGATCGTCATCTCGACCATCGGCTCCATGCAGCTGTTCGGTGAGCCCCTGCTGCTGGAGGGCGGCACGCTCGGCGCCACGGGCGGCAACGAGAATCAGTACGAGACGCTCAGCGTCTACCTCTACAACTACGGCTGGAACCTCGGGCATCTCGGTCCTGCCGCAGCAGTGGCCTGGGCGATGCTCGCCCTCCTGCTGATCATCGCCGCGGTCAACTGGCTCATCGGCCGCTTCGTACGCACATCCGCGGTCTGACCGGGAGCGATATCCAATGACCATGACCAGCCCCACCAAAGCCCCGGAGACCGGCGTCCCGCACACGGCCCACCGGGCGCCTCGGCGCCCGAGCCGGTTCAAGCCGGGCGCGGGCAAGCAGTTGCAGGGTGGTCCGTTCGCCTATATCGCCCTGGCCGTCGTCGGCATCGGCTCGATCCTGCCGCTGTACTGGACCCTGGTGGCCGCCTCCCACACGCAGGACGAAGTGCTGGCCTCCACACCGCCCTTCCTGCCGGGCGGTCGGCTCATGCACAACCTGGACGCGGCCTGGAACCAGGCACATCTGGGCAAGGCGATCGTCAACAGCGTCATCGTCTCCGGCTGCATCACGGCAGCGACGCTCTTCTTCTGCACGCTGGCCGGCTACGCCTTCTCCAAGATGCGGTTCCGGGGCCGCAGCGGACTGATGACGGCGGTCATCGCCACTCTGACGATCCCGCCGCAGCTCAGCGTCGTCCCGCTGTTCATGATGATGTCCGACATCGGCTGGGGCGGACATCTGGAGTCGGTGATCTTCCCGACCCTGGTGAGCGCGTTCGGCGTGTTCTTCATGCGCCAGTACCTGTCCGAGGCGCTGCCGTACGAGCTCATCGAGGCCGCCAAGGTCGACGGCGCGAACAACTTCCGTATCGTGCTGAGCGTCGTGCTCCCGGTGGCCCGTCCCGCGATGATGGTGCTCGGGATGCTCACCTTCGTACAGGCGTGGAACGACTTCTTCTGGCCCTACCTGGCGCTGAACCAGCAGAACCCCACACTCCAGGTGGCCCTGGGCCAGCTGAGTGCCTCGTACACCCCCGACCAGAGCATCGTGATGGCCGGCGCGCTGATCAGCACGCTGCCGCTGCTCGTGGTGTTCGTGATCTTCGGCAAGCAGATCGTCGGGGGGATCATGTCCGGCGCCGTCAAGGGCTGACGTGACGTCACCCGACCCTTCCCTGGCGTGCCGTACGGCCTGCGCCTGACCGCAGGCCGTACGGGACCCGGAGTCCCACTCTTTCCCTGACTCTGTTCGTCCATTCTGGGAGCGCTCCCGCATGACTGCCGTACGACCCGACATCGCCCCGCAGCGGGCACCCGAGGCAACGGACTTCCCGACCGGTTTCGTCTGGGGGGCCGCCACCGCCGCCTACCAGGTCGAGGGGGCCGCCGCCGAGGGCGGCCGCACCCCTTCCATCTGGGACACCTTCAGCCGCACACCGGGCAAGGTCCGCAACGGTGACACCGGCGACATCGCCGCCGACCACTACCACCGCTACCGCGACGACGTGCGGCTGATGAAGCAACTGGGGCTGAAGGCCTACCGTTTCTCCATCTCCTGGTCCCGGGTGCAGCCCACCGGCCGGGGCCCCGCCGTCGAGTGCGGCCTGGACTTCTACCGCCGGCTTGTCGACGAGCTGCTCGAAGCCGGCATCACCCCCGTCGCCACGCTCTACCACTGGGACCTTCCCCAGGAGCTGGAGGACGCGGGCGGCTGGCCGCAGCGGGTGACCGCCGAGCGTTTCACCGACTACGCCGCCATCATGGCCGGCGCCCTCGGCGACCGCGTCGGCATGTGGACCACGTTCAACGAGCCGTGGTGCTCGGCCTTCCTCGGTTACGGCTCCGGTGTGCACGCTCCCGGCCGCACCGAGGCCGTGTCCGCCCTGCGGGCGGCCCACCACCTCAACCTCGCCCATGGCCGGGCGATCGAGGTGCTGCGCGGTCAACTCCCCGCCGGCGCGCAGACCTCGGTCACCCTCAATCTCCACCAGGTCCGCCCGCTGACCGACAGCGCGGCCGACGTGGACGCCGCCCGTCGGATCGACGCGGTGGGCAACCGGGTGTTCACCGGGCCGATGCTGCGCGGCGAGTACCCCGAGGACCTGATCGCCGACACCTCGCACATCGTCGACTGGTCGCAGTTGGTCCGCGACGGGGACCTGGCCGCGATCTCCCGTCCGGTCGACCTCCTGGGCGTCAACTACTACACGCCGACGCTGGTTTCCGCGCCTGCCGAGGGCGTCGGCGACTCGCGCAACGACGGCCACGGCGCCAGCGACTACTCCCCGTGGCCCGGCTCCGAACATGTCGCCTTCCACCTCTGCGACGGGAAGCCGCGCACCGCGATGAACTGGTCGATCGACCCCGACGGCCTGTACAACCTGCTGTTGGACGTCACCCGTGACCACCCCGGGCTGCCGCTGATGGTCACCGAGAACGGCGCGGCCTTCGACGACTACCTCTCGCCCGAGGGCCGGGTCGAGGACCCCGAGCGGATCGCGTATCTGCGCGGGCATCTCGACGCCGTGCGGCGTGCCGTCGCCGACGGCGCGGACGTCCGCGGCTACTTCCTGTGGTCGCTGATGGACAACTTCGAGTGGGCGTACGGGTACTCCAAGCGGTTCGGCGCGGTGTACGTGGACTACGCGTCCCAGCGCCGCACCCCCAAGGCGAGCGCCCACTGGTACGCGGATGTGATCCGCCGCCACGCGCTTCCCCCGGCCGACGCGTCCTGACTCGCGCGGACCCCTGAGACCCGGTCCTGTGCCGGGTCTCAGCCGTTTCCACGCGGCAGTCGGTTCTCCGGGCCCTCCCGACACTGCGCGGCCCTTGACCACGCGCGTAGAGTGGGAGCGCTCCCAAAAGGATGCTGCGGTGCGGGCGGCCGGCCCGGTGGAGTGTCAAGGGATCCCACATCGGGACTTGGTTCGGTTATCCGACTGTGAGAAATTGACCGCGAAACGGGAGGCGGCCATGACGGTAGCGCGAGTACGGAGCGGTGGGCGGCCCACGCTCGAAGAAGTCGCGGCACGAGCGGGGGTGGGGCGCGGCACCGCCTCGCGGGTCATCAACGGTTCACCACGGGTCAGCGCGCACACCCGTGAGGCGGTGGAGGCGGCGGTCGCCGAGCTGGGTTACGTGCCCAATCGCGCGGCCCGCGCCCTGGCCGGGAACCGCACGGACGCCATCGCCCTTGTCGTGCCCGAGTCGGAGAGCCGCTTCTTCGCCGAGCCGTACTTCTCCGACATCGTGCGGGGTGTCGGCGCGGCCCTCGCCGACACCGACATGCAGCTGCTGCTCACTCTGGCGGGCAGCGACCGCGAGCGTCGACGGCTGGCCCAGTACCTGACCGCGCACCGAGTCGACGGTGTGCTGCTGGTCTCCGTGCACGCCGACGACCCCCTGCCCGACCTGCTGGAGCAGCTCGGGATGCCGGCCGTGATGAGCGGCCGCAGATCCGCCTCCGAACCGCTCGCCGCGGTCGACTCGGACAACTTCGAGGGCGCCCGCAGCGCCGTCGACCATCTGATCTCCCGGGGCCGCCGGTCCATCGCCACGATCACCGGACACCTCGATGTGTACGGTGCGCAGCGGCGCCTCGACGGCTACCGCGAGGCCGTCGCCTCGGCCGGTCTCGTCCCGGACGAGCGGCTGATCGCCCCCGCCGACTTCACCGAGGAGGGCGGCGCCCGCGCCATGCGCGACCTGCTGGCCCGCCGGCCCGATGTCGACGCGGTCTTCGCCGCCTCCGACGTGATGGCCGCGGGCGCCCGTCAGGTGCTCCGTGAGGCGGGCCGGCGTATCCCGGACGATGTGGCGCTCGTCGGCTTCGACGACTCGGTCGTGGCCCGCCACATGGACCCCGCGCTCACCAGCGTGCGTCAGCCGATCGAGGAGATGGGCCGGGAGATGACCCGGGTGCTGCTCCAGGAGATCGCGGGCGGGGACCTGGGACGCCCGCAGATCGTGCTCCCCACCGAGCTGATCGTCCGCGACTCGTCGTGACGCCCGCAGCCGGTTGGGTGCCGGTGTGACGACCGTCACCCGTCCCCCCGGTGAGGGGGCATCACATGGGGAAGGGCCCCGGTCCGAAGACCGGGGCCCTTCCCTTCAGGGTGAGTAACGGGACTCGAACCCGCGACATCCTGGACCACAACCAGGTGCTCTACCATCTGAGCTATACCCACCGTGTCCGGTCTTTTCTGACCGGCCGAGAAAAAGTGTACAGGGTCCGAGAGGGTGCTCGCGCCCCAGTTGTTCAGCCGCTGATCCCGGACCTTGAAATGCCCGTGACCAGCGGCTTCCCGAGGTCCTACGACGGCGGTGCCGTCAGGCGTGTCGCGATGGCCTTGGCCTGCTCCGAGTCCGGCCCGGGTTGCGGTACGAAGATCGCCTCCCGGTAGTACCGCAGTTCCGTGATGGAGTCACGGATGTCCGCGAGCGCCCGGTGGTTGCCGTTCTTCTCCGGACTGTTGAAGTACGCCTTCGGGTACCAGCGGCGGGCCAGCTCCTTGACCGAGGACACATCGACGATCCGGTAGTGCAGATAGTTCTCCAGGGCCGCCATGTCCCGGGCCAGGAATCCCCGGTCGGTACCGACCGAGTTCCCGCAGAGCGGTGCCTTGCCCGGCTCCTTCACGTGCTCGCGCACATAGGCCAGCACCTGGGCCTCGGCGTCGACGAGCGTGGTGCCGTCGGCCAGCTCGTCGAGGAGGCCCGAGGCGGTGTGCATCTGCCGCACCACCTCGGGCATCGTCTCCAGGGCCCTGTCCGGCGGGCGGATCACGATGTCCACCCCTTCGCCGAGCACGTTCAACTCCGAGTCGGTGACCAGTGCGGCCACCTCGATGAGTGCGTCTTCCGTCAACGAGAGCCCGGTCATCTCGCAGTCGATCCACACCATGCGATCGTTCATACGTCCCACCCTACGGGGCGCTGCGCTGCCCCGGCAGGGTCGGGCGTCCGGTGGCGTATGCGTCGGAGCCCGGCTTCCCGTGCTCCGGCTGCCCCGCCCCGGCCGCTGTGGAGGCTTCGGCCGGAGGGCCCGACGGGGACGCCGTCAGGCCGGCCCTCCGGCTCGCGGATGTGCCCTGTGCGGGCACGACCGTCTCGATCGCCGTCGCCACCGGCTCCATGGATCCGCCCTGCGGACGGCGGGCCCGGTACGCGGCCCGGTACGCGGCGGGGGAGGAGCCCAGCTGGCGCCGGAAGTGTCCGCGCAACGCGACCGGCGAGCGGAAGCCGCAGCGGCCCGCGACCTCGTCGACCGAGTAGTCGGACGTCTCCAGCAGCCGCTGCGCCTGCAGCACGCGCTGGGTGATCAGCCACTGGAGCGGTGCGCTGCCGGTCAGCGAACGGAACCTCCGGTCGAAGGTCCGCCTGCTCATGTAGGCGCGCGCGGCGAGCGTCTCCACGTCGAACTGCTCGTGGAGGTGCTCCAGCGCCCAGGCCACGACCTCGGCGAGCGGGTCGGAGCCGATCTCCTCGGGTAAAGACCTGTCGAGGTAGCGCTCCTGACCGCCACTGCGCCGCGGGGGCACGACGAGCCGGCGGGCCAGTGCCCCGGCGGCCTCGGTGCCGTGGTCCGTGCGGACTATGTGCAGACAGAGGTCGATCCCTGCCGCTGTCCCGGCGGAGGTGAGCACATCGCCGTCGTCGACGAACAGCTCGCGCGGGTCGACGTGGACCGACGGGTAGCGCTTGGCCAGCGTCGGTGCGTACATCCAGTGCGTGGTCGCGGGACGGCCGTCCAGCAGCCCCGCGGCGGCGAGCACGAACGCGCCGGTGCACAGCCCGACGATGCGGGCGCCTTCCTCATGGGCGCGGCGCAGCGCGTCCAGCGCCTCGGCGGGTGGTGGCGAGGTGATCGAACGCCAGGCGGGCACCACGACGGTGCCTGCCCTGCTGATCGCCTCCAGCCCGTAGGGCGCGGTGAGTTCGAGCCCGCCGGTGGTGCGCAGCGGCCCCTCCTCCCCGCCGCAGACGAGGAGTCGGTAGCGCGGAACTCCCGCGTCCTGGCGGTCGATCCCGAACACGGAGAGCGGGATGGAGCTCTCGAAGATGGGGCCGCCGCTGAACAGCAGGACGGCGACGACTTCGCGACGTCGTCGTCCGCCGAGCTTTCGTACAGCCTCCGTTGCGGCGGCGGAGTCCTGGCTCATGACGCTAAGCCCCCCTCGGTGTTCGCGTCTTCCTGGTCCTTACGGGCCTGTCGCTCCTGCACATTTCCCCTCGGTCTTGCACGAGTCCCCAGTCTTCGGCACCCAAGATCGAATCTACTGCTTCTCGTGGTGCCGTCGTGACAAGTTGACCAACCAGCGCTATGTCGACATGGCCACTTGGCGGGAAGCATTCGATCACGAAGCGTTCCACCCCTGGGCCGTGCAGGGAAGTGCGCCTCCCGTTCGTGGCCCGTCCCTATCGGGTGGAAGCGTACCGCGTGGTCTCTTCTTGCCTGGTGGCAAGGGGGTTGATCGGCCAATTCGCCAAGGAATCGACAGGGGTGAGAAGTTGGCTGAAAACATGCGGTTGCGTGTGCCGGATTCAGTCGTTCGACCGGCGCGCGACCCCCTCCGTGCGACTGCTCCTGTGCGCCCCCTCGGTCCGGTGGGCGGCCACGCGTTCGGGCCGGCGGGGCGGGGGGCGGCAGGCGGCGATGCCGCCCCGCGAGGCCGGGAGCGAGGGCGCCGGCATCGACGGCGGATGCGCCGTACGCCACGAGGGCGGCCGGTTCGGGCGGGCGGCTGAACACCGCCCGGCGGACCATGCCGGTCGCGGACCGGTCGGCGGTGGTGACGGGCGCGGTCGGTCGGGCGGGGCGTGCGGGCGCGGCGCCGCTCCCCGGTGCGGCGCGGTGATGCGGTGCGGTGGTCACCCTGCGGGTGGTGACTCTGTGGTGCGACTCGGCCGCCGGCGGGTGTCCGCCGGGGCCGGCCACCCGGTGCCGGCCTCGGTGTGCCACGCAGCCGGCATTGCCATCTGCGGCTGCCTCGGGCATGCTCCGTGGAACGTCGCACGCGCTTTGCGGGGGTCTGGGCAGTGGAGGAGTGGCGCCGTACCCTTGGGGGTAAGGGGTTGGGAAGATGATTCCCGGACACCACAACACCGCCCGCTGACACACCTTCCCCAAGCCGCTCTCCTCACGAGGACTCTCTTCGCCGAGACACCGATGGCCGGTCACGAAATCCCCGAACCCGCGGACCGCAAGCAGGTAGCCGACCCATCGTCGGACCCCCTGGCGGTCGAAGAACCACGCCACTCCTGCGATCCCGCCTTCCGGCATGGGGTCGTGGTCGGCTTCGACGGCTCCACGTCCAGTGAGCGAGCCCTCGCCTATGCCATCGGGATGGCCCGAAGATCGGGTTCCGGCCTGATCATCGTCCATGTCGCCAATCGGCTTCCGACCACGGTCTGGGCAGGCTGCGAGCCGCCCGTCTTCGTCGATGTACCCGATCACCGCACCGAGGTCCTCGGTCTTGAGCTCGCCTGTGCGGACTACCTCTCCGAGGTGCCGTGGGTGCTCGTCGAGCGGGGCGGCGACATCTGCCACGAGCTGGAGGAGGTCGGCCGGGAGTACTCGGCCGACGCGATCGTCGTCGGCTCCACGCACGGCATCGTCGGCCGGATCTTCGGCTCGGTGGCGGGGCGGCTGGCGCGGCGTGCCCAGCGCCCGGTCGTGGTCATTCCCTAGGGCTCTTCCTTCCTGACGCGGGGGCGTCCTGGCCGGATGGCCGACGTGGCGTCAACTCACCCTTGAAAACAGGCAATCTACTCACCCGTAAAGGTGAATTGTGCGCTTGTGAAGGGTACGTAAGGGTCACTGGGAAACAGCACCACTGCCTTTGAAGGGAGCCCGCCGTGGACACTGACGTCTCTGCGGGAAGCAGCAGCACCTCCACTCTCGGCCATCTCGCCCTGGGTCTCACCCTGTTGGCGTTCGGCATCGGTCACACCCGGGTCATCGACGGGGTGACGGCGGCCGACGCCGTCTCGCTCGCACTGTATGTCGGCGGTATCGCCCTGTTCGTCGCCGGACTGCTGGAGTTCCGCGGCGGCAGCGCCTTCACCGGCACGGCCTTCGTCGGGCTCGGCGCCTTCTGGTTCACCTGGGGCACCGGTGCCGATGCCCATGTCTCCGGTCATGCGGCGGGGTTGTTCCTGCTGCTCTGGGCGCTGTTCGCGCTGAGTCTCACCCTCGGGGCGGCCGGCGGCGGTCTGCTCGCGCAGGGGACGTACGCACTGCTCTTCCTGGGGCTTCTGCTCCTGGGCGTCGGGCAGTTCGCCGGCAGCGACGGGCTCGGCAAGGTCGGCGGCTGGCTGGCCGCGGTGGCCGGTCTCGCCGCCTGGTACGGAGCGACGGCGGCGCTGGCCAAGTGGCCGACGGCGCTGCCGGGGCGTGCTGCCGGCCGGGGTGTGACGGCCGCCGGCTGAGGCAGTCACCGGCCGGTGCGACCTGGGGCGGCACCGGCCAACGGGAGAGAGCGGCCCCGCACCTTCTCTGACGTGGTGCGGGGCCGCTCTCCTGCCGTACGGGTGGCGGGCTACTCGACGGTGACGGACTTCGCGAGGTTCCGCGGCTTGTCGATGTCGCGGCCCATCGCCAGCGCCGTGTGGTACGCGAAGAGCTGGAGCGGGATGCCCATCAGGATCGGGTCCAGCTCGTTCTCGTTCTTCGGCACCACGATGGTGTGGTCGGCCTTCTCCTGGACCTGGTGCGCGACCGCGAGGATCCGGCCGCTGCGGGCCTTGATCTCCTCCATCGCGGCGCGGTTCTTCTCCAGCAGGTCGTCGTCCGGCACGATCGCGACCGTCGGCATCGCGGGCTCGATCAGGGCCAGCGGGCCGTGCTTCAGCTCGGACGCCGGGTAGGCCTCGGCGTGGATGTACGAGACCTCCTTGAGCTTCAGCGAGGCCTCACGGGCAACGGGGTAGCCGCGCACCCGGCCGATGAACATCATCGACTTGGCGTCCGCGTACTCCGCGGCCAGCTTCTTGATCTCGTCCTCGTTCTCGAGGATCTCGGTGATCTGCGCGGGCAGCCTGCGCAGCCCCTCGATGATCCGCTTGCCGTCGGCGACCGACAGGTCGCGGATGCGGCCCAGGTGCAGGGCGAGCAGCGCGAACGCGACCACCGTGTTGGTGAAGCACTTGGTGGAGACGACGCACACCTCGGGGCCGGCGTGGACGTACGTTCCGCCGTCGGCCTCCCGGGCGATCGCCGAGCCGACCACGTTGACCACACCGAGGACCCGTGCGCCCTTGCGCTTGAGCTCCTGGACGGCGGCCAGCACGTCGTACGTCTCACCGGACTGGGAGACCGCGACGTACAGGGTGTCGGGGTCGACGACCGGGTTGCGGTAGCGGAACTCGGAGGCGGGCTCGGCGTCCGCGGGGATGCGGGCCAGCTCCTCGATGAGCTGGGCGCCGATCTGGCCCGCGTGGTACGAGGTGCCGCAGCCCAGGATCTTGATCCGGCGGACCCCGCGTGCCTCACGGGCGTCCAGGTTGAGACCGCCCAGGTGCACGGTGGAGAACCGGTCGTCGATGCGGCCGCGCAGCACCCGGTCGACGGCGTCGGCCTGCTCGGAGATCTCCTTGTGCATGTACGTGTCGTGGCCGCCCATGTCGTACGACTCGGCCTCCCACTCCACGGTGGTCGGCGTGGCCGTCGTGGACGAGCCCTCCGTCGTGTACGTACGGAAGTCGTCGGCCTTGAGGGTGGCCATCTCGCCGTCGTCGAGGGTGACGACCTGACGGGTGTGGGCGACCAGCGCGGCGACGTCGGAGGCGACGAACATCTCCTTCTCGCCGATGCCGAGGACGACCGGGGAGCCGTTGCGCGCGACGACGATGCGGTCGTTGAAGTCGGCGTGCATGACGGCGATGCCGTACGTGCCCTCGACCGAGCGAAGCGCCTCGCGGACCTTCTCCTCCAGGGTGTCCGCCTGCGCACGGGCGATCAGGTGGACCAGCACCTCGGTGTCGGTCTCGGAGAGGAAGACGATGCCGTCGGCGACGAGCTTCGCACGGAGCTCGGAGGCGTTGTCGATGATGCCGTTGTGGACGACGGCGACCTTGTTCTCGGCGTCCAGGTGCGGGTGGGCGTTCTCGTCGCTCGGGGCGCCGTGGGTGGCCCAGCGGGTGTGGGCGATGCCGGTGGTGCCGGTGAAACGCTTGGGGACGCGGGCCTCCAGCTCGCGGACCCGGCCCTTCGCCTTGACCATCTTCAGCGCGGCGGGCTTTCCGGCCGCTGCCTTGCCGGTGATGACGATGCCCGCGGAGTCGTACCCCCGGTACTCCAGCCGCTGCAGCCCCTCCAGCAGCAGCGGTGCCACATCACGCTTTCCGATGTATCCGACGATTCCGCACATAGAGTCTCTGCCCCTCCATCGATGTCGTTGTGGTGCCTGGTGCTCAGCCGTAGACGATGCGGCGCAGCTGGCGGAGCGAGAGCTCCGGCGGCGCGACCGCCCGGTGCGGCAGCTCGGCCGCGATGCGCTCGAAGATCTCCGTGTTCACCAGGCCGCCGGACTGCAGTTCGCGGTGGCGGCGGCGGACGAAGTCGTCGGTCGTCTCGTCGAAGTACGCCAGCACGTCGAGGATCACCCGGGCGGCTTCGCCGCGCTGGAGCGCGGTGGAGCGCACCAGGTGATCGATGAGGTCGTCGTGCGACGAGCGGCGTTCAGGCACTCGTCGATATTGCGGTGAATGGAGCTTCAACGCAACAATTCTGCCCGATATCGGGCAGGGGTGAGTGTGATCACGCTCTCCTTCGCGCCCGGGTCGGGGTCAGAATCGCCCGGGAGTCACCCGGCGGCGCTTCGGCGCGGACGGCGACCTCGGCCGGCGCCTCGCATGCCGGGTGATTCCGGCGGCCGCAGAACGGGGAAGTGGTCTACACCTTGACCACGCGTGAGGCGCACGATACGCATGGTGATGGTTCGTCGCTCAGGAGACCCACAGGTGTGAACCCGTCGAAAGGGACCCGGCTTGTGAGACTGCACAGGACACAGCGCACCGCACTTCCCCGCCTGCTCGGCTCGCTGCTGCTCGTCACGGCGGCCGGAATCTCCAGTGCCGGCGCGACTCCGGGAGGAGCCGCGGCGCACAGCGGCCAGGCCCCCGCTGCCGCGCCCCGTCCGCTCGGGCAGATCGTGCCCGCCCCCGCCGAGGTGAAGGCGGGCGGGTCCCCGTACACCATCACCGCGGGAACGAAGATCCGCATCGACGACGACTCCGGCGAGGCCCGGAGGATCGGCACCTACCTGGCGGGCGTGCTGCGCCCCTCCACCGGGTATGCCCTGCCGGTCACCGACCGCGGCGGCGGTGACGGCATCCGGCTCCGGCTCGGCTCCGACGACAGCGAGCTGGGCGCGGAGGGCTACACGCTGAAGTCGAGCCACGGATCCGTCACCATCACCGCGCGCGGCCCGGCGGGCCTCTTCCACGGCGTCCAGACGCTCCGGCAGTTGCTCCCGGCGGACGTGGAGAAGAACAGCCGCCAGGCGGGGCCGTGGCAGGTCGCGGGCGGCACGGTCACGGACGCGCCGCGCTACGCGTACCGCAGCGCGATGCTCGATGTCTCCCGGCACTTCTTCTCCGTCGCCGAGGTCAAGCGCTACATCGACCAGCTCGCCCTCTACAAGATGAACAAGCTCCATCTGCATCTCTCCGACGACCAGGGCTGGCGCATCGCCATCGATTCCTGGCCGCGGCTGGCCACGTACGGCGGGCAGACCGAGGTCGGCGGGGGAGCCGGCGGCTACTACACCAAGAGCGACTACCAGGAGATCGTCCGGTACGCCTCCTCCCGCTACCTGGAGGTCGTGCCGGAGATCGACCTGCCGGGCCACACGAATGCGGCACTCGCCTCGTACGCCGAGCTGAACTGCGACGGGGTCGCACCGCCGCTCTACACCGGCACGAGCGTCGGTTTCAGCTCGCTGCGCGTGCCGAAGGCGATCACGTACACGTTCGTGGACGACGTGGTCCGTGAGCTGGCAGCGCTGACGCCGGGCAAGTACCTCCACATCGGCGGCGACGAGGCGCACTCCACCAGCCACGACGACTATGTGACCTTCATGAACAGGGCGCAGGCCGTCGTTGGTACATACGGCAAGACCGTGGTCGGCTGGCATCAGCTGACCGGGGCCACGCCCGTCGCGGGCGCGGTCGCCCAGTACTGGGGTTACGACCGGACGGGCGCCGCCGAGCGCAAGCAGGTGGCGGACGCGGCGAAGAACGGCACGAAGCTGGTGCTGTCCCCCGCGGACCGTACGTACCTCGACATGAAGTACAACAGGGACACCAGGCTGGGTCTGGCCTGGGCCGGCTATGTCGAGGTGCAGCGTTCGTACGACTGGAACCCGGCGACGTACCTCGAAGGCGCCCCGGAGGACGCGATCCTCGGGGTCGAGGCGCCGATCTGGTCGGAGACGGTGACGAACAGCGACGAGGTCGAGCAGATGGCGTTCCCGCGGCTGCCGGGCGTTGCGGAGCTCGGCTGGTCGCCGGCGTCCACGCATGACTGGGACACGTACAAGGTGCGGCTCGCGGTGCAGGGGCCGAGGTTCTCGGCGCTGGGGATCGACTACTACAGGTCGGCGCAGGTGCCGTGGCCTGAGCAGTGAGGTGACCGGGCGTCCTGCTGACGCCCGGTCCCCGGTGGCCGGGCGGGCCTGATCTTCCGGGCCTGCCCGGCGACCGGGGCGGTTCCGACCGGGGTGACGGCCAATTACGCGTCCTCGGCGGCCGCTTCTGCGCGCAGCTGCTCCTCACTCATCCCACGGCGCCAGTAGCCGACGAACGTCACCCGCCTGCGGTCGAACCCGCGCTCCTGGACCAGATGGCGGCGCAGCGCCCGCACATTCGACGACTCGCCCGCGATCCAGACGTACGGGGTCCCCTCGGGCAGCTCGGCGGCGCGTACGGCGTCCACGGCGGACGGTGCGCCCTCGTCCCGGACGAGCCAGCTGATCCGGGCGCGGGCCGCGGTGTCCAGCGCCTGGCGGTCCTCGGTGTGCTGGACCTCGAGCCAGACGCGGGCCCGCATGCCGACGGGCAGCCACTCCAGGGCTGCCGACGCGGCGGGAAGCGCCGTCTCGTCGGCCCAGATCAGCACCCAGTCGGTGCCCTCCGGGGGCCGGAAGCGGACGGCCGTGTTGTCCTCGACGGCCGGGCCGAGCGCCTTGAGGAGATCGCCGGGGGCGGCGGTGGCGGCCCAGCGGCAGGCGGGTCCGCCGTCCTCGTGCAGCGCGAAGTCGATATCGATCTCGGTCGATCCGTCGGGGCCGCGGCGCTGCGCGCGGACGGTGTACGAGCGCATGACGGCCCGTATGTCCTCGGGCAGGGCGCGCCAGGTGGCGAGCCAGTTGCCGTCCTTGTCGACCGGAGCGACTGGTTCCGGCTGGCCGGGGTGCGGCAGGAACAACGACAGGCTCTGGTCGCGGCCCCCGGCGGCGAAGCCGTCGAGCCCCGGACCGCCGAAGGTGATCCGGAGCATGGAGGGCCCCAGCCGCCTGGTCCGGGTGACCGTCAGGCCGAAGAACCGGAAGGGTGCGGCGGGGGGTGCGGCGGCGGTCGTCATACGAGGGCTCCTTCCAGGAACCGGGAAGCGAAGGAAAACGGCCCGGCCCGGCCGGGGGACAACCCGGGCGGGGCCGGAGGCGGGGGCGCCTGGCGCTCGGTCAGCTGACCTTCTTGGCGCCCTCGATGGCCTTCGCGAGGTCCTCGAGGATCGGCGCGCATTTGTCGTAGGAGTAGATCGGCTCGGTGGTGCGCGGGATGACCTGACCCGCCTTGACGGCGGGCAGCCGCGCCCAGGTCGGCCTGGACGTCAGGGCGTCGGGCTGCAGGGCCGAGGAGCGGTTGTCCATCATGATGATGTCGGCGTCGTACTTGTCGACGTTCTCCCAGCTCAGCTCCTCGAAGAAGCCTGCGGCGTTGACCTTCGGTCCGACGAACCTCACACCCAGCTCCTGGAAGTACAGGGTGTCCGCGGACGTCTTGGCGAGCGAGACGTAGAAGAGGTCCTGGCTGGCCGAGCCGATCATGACCTTGATGTTCGGCTTGGCCTTGGCGGCGGCGCGCAGCCGGGCCGCGGCCTTCTCGAACCGGGCCTTGGCGTCGGTCACCGCGGCGGCCCTGACGTCGGCGCCGAGGGAGGCGGCGAGATCCTCGTGGCGCTGGATCGCCTTGGGGATGGTGGTCTGCGCGGCCCACAGGGCGACGCTCGGGGCCAGCTTCAGGATCTTGTCCTTGGACTGGTCCGGCACGTACCAGAGGGCGTCCTTCTCCCACATGGCGGTCACGAGCAGCTCCGGGCCGAGCGCCGCGTACTTCTCGACGTTGAACTCGCCCCAGACGTTGCCGAGGATCTCGACCTTGCTGATGTCGAGGTCGCCGGCCTGCACATCGGCCTTGCCGTCCTTGGTCTTCGTCGGGCCGAAGACGCCCTTGACCTCGATGCCGTAGTCGTGGAGGGCGGCGGCGACACCGGTGAAGGCGACGATGTTCTTCGGGACCTTCGCGGCCTTCACGGTCTGACCGCGGTCGTCCTTGAACGTCCACGGGCCGGACTTCCCGGCACTCGAACCCGAGCCGGAGGCCTTCAAGTCGCTGCCGCCGCACGCTGCGAGTGCGGAGCCGAGACCGACGGCGCCGCCGGCGGCCAGCAGGCCGCGACGGGAGAGGGGGGTGGTCCGGACCTTGGGCATGGGTGTGTCTGCTTTCGTACGCGCCGGTGGGCGCCCGCTGACGAGATCAAAGGAAGGTTAGCCTAACCTCACTAACTGTCCAGAGGGCGGCCTGCCCGGCCGGCCGGGCTACCGGACGAGCACCCCGCCGCCGACGTCCTGGGCCCGCCGGGCCGCAGCGGTGATGTCGGCCAACCGCTCGGCCACGTAGCCCTCGTACGGACTCTGCCGGGACGGCGCGGCCCCTGTCGAGCGAATGGCGTGCCCGGCTCCAAGATCGCCACCGATCATCCCGGGTCTATGATCTGCGCATGATCGAAGGCAAGTTGGTAAGGCTTCGCGTACTGCGCGCGGAGGATGCGGAGCATCACCTCCGGTGGCGCAACGATCCGGAGGTGGCGCACTGGGCCACCGGCGGCAACCCGTGCTTCGGCCCGGTCACGGCGGAGGCCCTCGAGCTCGGCTTCGAGACGATGCTGCGGCTGAACCCGAGGGAGTCGGCCGTCTTCACGGTCGAGGACCTGGCCGACGGCGCAGTGATCGGCATGGCGGACTACCGGGACCTGGACCCGTTCACCGGGCTGGCCACCGTGGGCGTCACCATCGGCGCCCGGGACCGCTGGGGCCGCGGCCACGGCTCCGACGCACTGCGGCTGCTGGTGGGGCACCTGTTCGGGGCCTTCGGGCTGCACCGGATCGAACTGGACACCTGGAGCGGCAACGAGCGGGCCGTCCGCGCCTTCACCAGGGCGGGCTTCCGCGAGGAGGGCCGACGCCGGGCCACCGTGCTGGTGGCGGGCAAGCGCTACGACACCGTGCTGTTCGGCATGCTCCGCGAGGAGTGGCCGGGCACGACGAGCTGATCGCCGACCCGGCCCCCGCCCGGTGACCGTCGGGCCGGCAGCCCCAGCTCCCGGCCCGACGGTCACCGCCCGATGAACGTCAGGCCGGCAGCCCCAGCTCCCGGGCGATCAGCATCCGCTGCACCTCGCTCGTTCCCTCGCCGATCTCCAGGATCTTGGAGTCGCGCCACATCCGCGCCACCGGGTACTCGTTCATGAAGCCGTAGCCGCCGTGAATCTGGGTCGCCTCGCGTGCGTTGTCCACCGCCACCGTCGACGAGTACAGCTTGGCGACCGCCGCCTCCTTCTTGAACGGTTCGCCCGCCAGCAGCCTGGATGCCGCGTCCCGCCAGCCGATCCGGGCCATGTGCGCCCGCATCTCCATGTCCGCGATCTTGAACTGGATGGCCTGGTTGGCGCCGATCGGCCGGCCGAAGGCGTGCCGCTCCTTGGCGTACTTCACCGACTCGTCCACACAGCCCTGCGCCAGACCCGTGGACAGCGCCGAGATCGCGATCCGTCCCTCGTCGAGGATCCGCAGGAACTGCGCGTACCCGCGCCCCTCCTCGCCCAGCAGGTTCGCCGCCGGGACCCGGACGTCGGAGAAGGACAGCTCACGGGTGTCCGACGCGTTCCAGCCGACCTTGGAGTACGGCGCGGCGACCGTGAAGCCGGGGGTGCCGGACGGCACGATGATCGACGAGATGAGCGGGGCGCCGTTCTCCCTGCGTCCGGTCACCGCCGTGACCGTGACCAGCGCGGTGATGTCCGTACCGGAGTTGGTGATGAAGCACTTGGAGCCGTTGATCACCCACTCGTCCCCGTCGCGCACGGCCGTCGTCCGGGTGCCGCCCGCGTCCGACCCGCAGTCCGGCTCGGTCAGCCCGAAGGCACCCATCGCCTCGCCCGAGCAGAGCCTCGGCAGCCACTGCTGCTTCTGCTCCTCCGTGCCGAACCGGTAGACCGGCATGGCACCGAGCGAGACCCCGGCCTCCAGGGTGATCGCCACGGACGAGTCGACGCGGGCCAGCTCCTCCAGGGCGATCCCGAGGGCGAGATAGTCGCCGCCCATGCCGCCGTACTCCTCCGGGAACGGCAGCCCGAACAGGCCCATTCGCCCCATTTCGCGCACGATCTCGTACGGGAACTCATGGCGCTCGTAGAAGTCGCCGATCTTCGGGGCGACCACGTCGTGCGCGAACTCCTCGACGGTGCGGCGCAGTTCCTCGTGTTCGGCGGTCAGCCGGTGGTCCAGGGACATGGCGGGGGTCACTCCTTGTGGGACTGTGTTTATTGAACCGAGAGCGCGCGGACGGTACGGGACGGGCTCGACCGGCCCAGTTGTTCGGCGAGCCACACGCTGGTGGCGGTGAGCGCGTCGAGGTCGACCCCGGTTTCGATGCCGAGGCCGTGGAGCATCCACACGAGGTCTTCGGTGGCGAGATTTCCGGTGGCGCTCTTCGCGTACGGGCAGCCGCCGAGGCCGCCCGCAGAGGCGTCCACGGTGGCGACACCGTGCTGGAGCGCGGCGAGAGTGTTGGAGAGCGCCTGGCCGTATGTGTCGTGGAAGTGCACCCCGATGGTGTTGGTGTGCACGCCCTCCTCGTTCAGCTCGGAGAGCAGGTCCTGCACATGGCCGGGGGTGGCGACGCCGATGGTGTCGCCGAGGGAGAGCTCGTCGCAGCCGAGGTCCATCAGCGCCTTGGCGACGCGCACGACCTGGTGGACGGGGACCGGCCCCTCCCACGGGTCGCCGAAGCACATCGACAGATAGCCGCGGACGTGCACCTTGTCCGCCTTGGCGCGGGCGACGACGGGCTCGAACATGGCGAGCGACTCGGCGATCGTGCGGTTGAGATTGCGGGCGGCGAAGGTCTCGGTCGCCGACCCGAACACGGCGATCCGGCGCGCACCGAGAGCGAGGGCGCGGTCCAGCCCGCGTTCGTTGGGTACGAGCACGGGGAGCGCGACCCCCTTGATGTCCCGGAGGCGGGGGAACAGGTCTTCCCCGTCGGCGAGTTGGGGTACCCACTTCGGGTGGACGAAGCTGGTCGCCTCGATGGTGGTCAGGCCGGCCGCGGCGAGGCGGTGGATGAACTCCGCCTTCACCTCGGTCGGGACGACCGCCTTCTCGTTCTGCAGCCCGTCGCGGGCGCCGACCTCGTGGATGCGTACCCGGGCGGGCAGATCCGGTGCGGGCACGGTCATGGGCAGCTTGCCGGCGGTCATGCTTCCTCCTCGCTCGGTACCACCACGGCCAGCACCTGGTCCATGGCGACGGTGGCGCCGGCCGTCACATCGAGCTCGGTGACGGTCCCGGCATGCGGGGCGGAGATGACGTGCTCCATCTTCATCGCCTCCACGACGAGCAGGCTCTGCCCGGCGACGACCTCGTCCCCGACGGCCACCTTCACGACGGTGACCGTCCCCGGCATGGGCGCGGCGAGCGTGTCCGCGCCGCCGTGTGCGGTGCCGGTGAGGGATGCCTCCACGGGGTCGTGGTCCTGTACGTGCCAGGTGTCGCCGTCGCGGCCCAGCCAGGTCCCCTCCGGGGAGGTGGCGTGGGTGAACGTGTGGGTGACACCGGCGAGTTCGAAGGTGAGGCGGTGCGCGGAGACGCCGATGACCCTGGCTGTCTCCGTGCCGCCGGGCAGTGGGGCCAGCGGGCCGCAGGTGCCCGTCGCGGGCGCCGGCGGCAGTGCGCCCTCACCGACATGACCGAACGTCAGCTCGGTGCCCGCCGGGCAGGAGCGCACGGCGACCTGTACCGGGTCGTGGCCCGGCAGCCGGAAGTGGCGGACCGTGCGGGCGGGGGCGCCGCCCAGCCGCCAGCCGTCGGCCACCGAGAACGGGTCGACCCAACCGGAGCTGCCCCCGGGCGAGGTGCCCCCGGCGGCCGGCTGCCGCAGCAGCGCCGCCGCCGCGTACACCTCCTCCGGTACCCCGTCCGGCACCAGCCCGTCCACCGCGCGCTCCACCAGCCCGGTGTCGAGATCGCCCGCCACCACCTGCGGGTGGGCGAGCAGCCTGCGCAGGAACCCGGCGTTGGTCGGTACGCCCAGGATCACCAGCTCCGACAGGGCGGTGCGCAACCGCCGCAGCGCCGTGGCCCGGTCGGGTCCGTGGACGATGACCTTCGAGAGCATCGGGTCGTACAGACTGCCGACCCCGACCCCCTCACCGAGACCCGAGTCGGTCCGTACGCCCGGGCCGTTCGGCTCGCCGAGGGAGAGCACCGTACCGCCGGACGGCAGAAATCCGCGGGCCGGGTCCTCGGCGCAGATGCGGGCCTCGATCGCATGTCCGGTGAGTGTGATGTCCGGCTGCTTGTACGGGAGTTGTTCGCCGGAGGCGACCCGCAGCTGCCACTCCACCAGGTCCAGGCCGGTGATCAGTTCGGTGACCGGGTGTTCGACCTGGAGGCGGGTGTTCATCTCCATGAAGTAGTACGAGGCGGGGTCGTTGCCCGGGACGATGAACTCCACCGTGCCCGCGCCGACATACCCGCAGGAGCGGGCCGCCTGGACGGCCGCCTCGCCCATCGCCGCCCGGGTCTCCTCGTCGAGCAGGACGGACGGCGCCTCCTCGATGATCTTCTGGTGGCGGCGCTGGAGCGAGCACTCGCGCTCGCCGAGATGCACCACGTTCCCGTCACCGTCGGCCAGGACCTGGATCTCGATGTGGCGCGGCCGGTCGATCCACCGCTCCACGAGCAGGGTGTCGTCCCCGAACGAGCCGCGCGCCTCGCGCCGGGCGGCGGCGATCTCGTCGGCGAGCAGCGCCTCGTCACGCACCAGCCGCATGCCCTTGCCGCCGCCGCCCGCCGAGGGCTTCAGCAGCACCGGCATCCCGATCGCGCGCGCCGCCTCCGCGAGCTGTGTGTCGCTGAGCCCGCTGCCGGACGACCCCGGCACGACCGGAACCCCGGCCGCCGCGACGGTCTCCTTGGCCCGGATCTTGTCGCCCATCAGCGAGATCGCGGAAGCGGGCGGCCCGATGAAGACGAGCCCCGCGTCCGCGCACGCCTGCGCGAACCCCGCGTTCTCGGCGAGGAACCCGTACCCCGGGTGCACGGCCTGCGCGCCGGTGCGCCGGGCGGCCTCCAGCAGCGCGGGCACGCTGAGATAGCTCTCGGCGGCGGGTGCGGGTCCGATCCGCACCGCCGTATCGGCCTCCCGTACATGCCGGGCGTCGGCGTCCGCGTCGCTGAAGACGGCGACGGACCGCACACCCAGCTCGCGCAGGGTCCGGATCACCCGGACCGCGATCTCGCCGCGGTTGGCGACCAGAACGGTGTCGAACATCGTCATCTGTTCCCTCACATCCGGAAGACGCCGAAGCCGGGCTCACCCAGCGGGGCGTTGGCACACGCGGTCAGAGCGAGCCCCAGCACCTGCCGGGTCTCCAGCGGGTCGATGACCCCGTCGTCCCAGAGCCGGGCGGTGGCGTAGTACGCGTTGCCCTGCGTCTCGTACTGCTCGCGGATCGGCGCCTTGAAGGTTTCCTCGTCGTCGGCGCTCCAGTCGTCGCCCAGCTGGTCGCGCTTGACCGTCGCGAGAACGGACGCGGCCTGCTCGCCGCCCATGACGGAGATCTTGGCGTTGGGCCACATCCACAGGAAGCGCGGCGAGTAGGCCCGCCCGCACATGGAGTAGTTCCCCGCCCCGTACGACCCGCCGACCACGACGGTCAGCTTCGGGACCCGGGTGCAGGCGACGGCCGTGACCATCTTGGCGCCGTGCTTGGCGATGCCGCCGGCCTCGTAGTCGCGCCCGACCATGAACCCGGAGATGTTCTGCAGGAAGACCAGCGGGATGCCGCGCTGGTCGCAGAGCTCGATGAAGTGCGCACCCTTCTGGGCGGACTCGGAGAACAGGATGCCGTTGTTGGCGACGATGCCGACCGGGTGCCCGTGGATCCGGGCGAAGCCGGTGACCAGCGTCGTCCCGTACTCCGCCTTGAACTCGGCGAACCGCGACCCGTCGACGACCCGCGCGATGACCTCCCGTACGTCGTACGGCGTCCGCGAATCGACCGGCACGGCCCCGTACAGCCCGGCAGGATCGACCTTCGGCTCCTCCACGGCCTCCACGGACCAGGGCAGAGCCCCGCGCGCGGGCAGCGTGGCCACAATGTTCCGGACGATCCGCAGCGCGTGCGCGTCGTCCTCCGCGAGATGGTCGGTGACGCCCGACGTACGGGAGTGGACCTCGCCGCCGCCCAGCTCCTCCGCCGTGACGACCTCACCGGTCGCGGCCTTCACCAGCGGCGGACCGCCGAGGAAGATCGTCCCCTGGTTCCGCACGATCACGGCCTCGTCGCTCATCGCGGGGACGTACGCCCCACCGGCCGTACAGGACCCCAGCACCGCCGCGACCTGCGGAATCCCGGCCCCCGACATCCGCGCCTGGTTGTAGAAGATCCGCCCGAAGTGCTCCCGGTCGGGAAACACCTCGTCCTGCATCGGCAGAAACGCGCCACCGGAGTCCACGAGGTACAGGCACGGCAGCCGGTTCTCCAGCGCCACCTCCTGCGCCCGCAGGTGCTTCTTCACCGTCATGGGGTAATACGTGCCGCCCTTGACCGTGGCGTCATTGGCGACGATCACGCATTCCCGGCCGCTGACCCGCCCGATCCCGGCGATCACCCCGGCCGCCGGAGCAGCGCCCCCGTACAGCCCCTCGGCCGCGAGCGGTGCCAGCTCCAGGAAGGGCGACCCCGGGTCGAGCAGGGTGTCCACCCGCTCCCGGGGCAGCAGCTTCCCGCGCGCCACATGCCGGGCGCGGGCCTTCTCACCCCCGCCCAGCCTGGCCGCGGCCAGGCGCGCCCGCAGCTCGTCGCCGAGCGCGCGGTGCGCCTCCTCGTTGGCCAGCCAGCCCTGAGACGCGGGATCCGCCGCACTCGCCAGCACCGGTGCCTGCTGCATCCGTCGAGCCCCCTTGCCCGGTCGACCGGTCCGGCCGATCCGGTTAATGAGCGTTAACACGTTTCCTTCAGGTTAACGCTCGCTAACGCCACTGTCTAGAATCGAATCCATGACCACCAGGACGGACGCTCCCACGCGCCGCGAGCAGATCCTCAAGGAGGCTGCCCGCCTCTTCGCCGAGCGCGGTTTCCACGGTGTGGGCGTCGACGAGATAGGCGCAGCCGTCGGGATCAGCGGTCCCGGCCTCTACCGCCACTTCCCCGGCAAGGACGCGATGCTCGCCGAGCTGCTGGTCGGCATCAGCGAGCGCCTCCTGGCCGGCGGAAGGCTCCGCGTCACGGAGGACGCGAGCTCCGTCGACGGCTCCCCGGAAGCCCTCCTGGACGCGCTCATCGAGGGCCACATCGACTTCGCCCTGGACGACCGCCCCCTGATCACCCTGCACGACCGCGAGCTGGACCGCCTCCGGGACACCGACCGCAAGCGCGTGCGCCAGCTCCAGCGCCAGTACGTGGAGCTGTGGGTCGAGGTGGTCCGCGCGCTCTACCCGCTCCTCCCGGAGAGCGAGGCCCGCGCCACCGTCCACGCGGTCTTCGGCCTGCTCAACTCGACCCCGCACCTGGGCCGCCCCGGCGCCCTCCCGGGCCGCACGGCGACGGCGGCGCTGCTGCACCGGCTGGCGCGGGGGGCGTTCGAGGCGGCGGCCGGTTCGTTCTCAGTATCTGCAAGCCCGTCCGGCGATTGAGGACAAAATCGTGGCTGCAGGCCGAGCGACCCGGTGAACGTTTGCCTCCACAGCACCAGCGGCGATCGGGAGCGGCCGCTCAACGCCGACCTGCGCAGATCGTGCCGACCGGGCAGGCCGCGGTGCGCTATGCGTACCGCGGCAGGTTATCGGTCGAGATGGTCCACTCGCCGATGGTGATGTCCTCCCCGTACACGAAGTCCTTGCGGGTGGCGTACCGCGGCCCGTTCGGCGTGGGATGGATGTCGGAGAGCACGGCCCCCGAGCCGGTACGCGGATCGAAGATCGCGTAGAGCGGAATGCCCACGAGCGGGTAGTCCCGCATCTTGCTCACCCAGTCGTTGTGCGGGTTGGACCGTGAGACGACTTCGATGGCGGCGATGAGCGTGCGGGGCGCGAAGGAACCCTCGACCTCCATGTCCACCTCGGCGATCACCATCACGTCGGGGTGACGCATGATGCCCTCCGGCGCATCTTCCACGTCGGGAGTCCCCGTGTGGGCCACCAGCTCTTCCGGCATCACCTTCTCCAGGCGCTTCCGGACGCGCAGTGTCGTCAACTCATGGGGTCCGGCGGGCGCCATCATGTCGTGGACGATTCCTTCCTTGGTGATCTCGAATTTGCCAGGAAGGGTGTCGTCCATGGATGAGACGAAGTCCCGCATGGCCTGGTACAGGCGGGCGTCTCGCCGTGCGTCGTCCGGGGCGATGGTCATCGTGCTCGCTCCTCGTCTGTACCCGGGGTCAAGGGTCGTCACGTTCATGCTAGGCGGCCTCCTGCAGGTCGGATCGGCAGTCGTGGCACTCGCCGGGCTCCGGCGCCCGAAAGGCGCGGTCGCACCCGTCGCAGTTCTGCAGCGGGTCCGGGCGCCGTACGGCTTCCCGGGCCGGGACGGCGGGGAGCGGGGGTGGCAGGAGGACGGAGAGGCGGCGGGCGAGGAGTCCCGCTGGGTATTTCAGAGGTTCGGGGAGGTCGGCGACGAGGGTGCGGCGTACGGCGTCGGGGTGGGCGTCGCGTTCGAGCCAGGCGGCGACGGCGGGGGCCAGTCGGCGGATGCCGTCCTCGGAGAGCAGCAGCCGGGGATCGTGACGGCGCAGGCCGGCGAGGAGATCGACGGCGCTGCGGTGGTGGGCGAGGTCATGGGTCTGCGGCTCGGGGAGTGGTGGGGTCGGGGGCGCTTCGGGTGAGGTGGTTCGCTGCTCGGGGACAGGCGCCGGGGCAGGGGGCGTGGGCGGGGCAGGCGGGGAGGCCGGGGCGGCCGGGGCAGGCGCCACCGGTTCGGCCCTGGGTGCGGGTCTCGGCGCCGGACGGTCGACACCCGCTCCCGGCTGGTTGTACGACACGGTCCGCGTGACGACCCGACCGCCGGGCGTCCGCTCCCGCGTACGGGACAGGTACCCGTGGCTCTCCAGCTCGCGCAGGGCGGCGGCGATCCGGGTCTCGCTCTCCGGGAAGCGATCGGCGAGACACTTGATGCCGATCTTGGCCCCGGCGGGCAGCGACTGGATGTGCACGGCCAGGCCGATCGCGACCAGCGACATCTCGCGGTGCTGGGCGAGGTGGTTGCCGATGACGGTGTAGCGGTTGGTGTGACGGGTGTTGACGTGAATGACACCGGAAGGGGTGGCAGGGCGGCGATCGCCTGCCGTGGCGCGCGAGGGCGCGGTAATCTGCTGGGTATCCATCGGGAAGGTGCTTCTTCCTCGGTGGTCAGGCCCTCGATCGGGATTCGCAGTCCCGGCCGGGGGCCGACGCATGTCTGGGGTTGTCGCGGCGAGCATATGCCTGCCAACCGGACCGAAATCCAGCCCAGTTGGCAAACCTCACCCTTGTGGGTGACGGGAGGTGGGGAGGGGTTGGGAAGGGTAATTTCCCAAGGAATTAAAAGCTTTTGACGTCGTAGCCGACCACGTCGCCGCCGACCGGGTCGTGGCCCACCGGGTCGCGACAGTCACGATCCGGTGAGGGCCACTTCCGCCCACACGGTCTTACGAGGAAGGGCCTCTGCGCCACGCCCCCACGCCTCGGCGGGGGACGTCGAGACGGGCGACAAGGTACTGGCCACCGACCCTGAAACCGGAAAGACCCAGGCGCGCATCGTCCTCGCCACCATCATTACGAAGGACGACAAGAATTTCACTGAGCTGACCGTCGCCACCAGCCACGGCGACGCAGAACTCATCGCCACCGACCATCACCCCTCATGCGTCCCGCCACCCCGCCACTCGACCAACCCCGGATCGTCGAGAGCCAGCTCCGGGGCGAGGACGCCAGCACCTTCAAGGAACACCACCAGGTCGCGGTCGCTGTACGCCAGACCCAGAATCTCGCCCCGCACAGTGACCCTCCAGCCTTCCGTGGCGGAAACGAGTGGCGACGCGATCTTGACCCACCTACCCGCGCGGATCGTGGACGCAGCAGGTGGACAGGAGGTGAGAGGTGATCAGTCGGTGGCCTTGGGGTGTCCGGTGCCTGCGTAGGTGATCCAGGCGGTGCGGTTGGCGTCGTCGACGAGGTACCAGATGCGGCCGCCGCCGGTGACCTCGTACTGCCAGCGCTCCAGCGTCTGCCCCTTCCAAACCGTGGAGCCGAGCTTGCCTTTGAGGCGGTGGTGGCGCTCGGGGTCATCGGTGGCGCGCGGGGCGGATCGGATCTTGTCGAAGGTGCGGCAGAGGTTGCCTGCCGCATGGCGGGAGAGGTGGTCCCAGCCGTTGGCTGCCTCGGTGTTGGCGAAGCGCAGGTCGAACTCATCTCCGACCGGGGGTGGGGCCGCGCGGTCACCGCGCTTGGGGCTCACCTGGCGGTCTCGCCCTCGGGCACGGGGACAGGGCCGAGGTCGCCGTCGGGCTCGCGGGTGAGGATGGCGTGCAGGGACGGGTCGGCGCAGATCTCGGCACTGTGCCGCCACTGGGCCAGCAGGAGGGCAATGGGTGCCAGGTTCTCCAGCGCAGCAGCCCCGCGGGCGGTGTCCACGAGCTCGCCGAGCATCGCCTCGATGTCGTCCTCGGGGAGGAAGACCGACCAGGGCAGAGCATCAGGCAGGGCCTGGCGCAGTGCGGCGGTGTTCTCGGTGCGGACCAGCCCGGCGAGTAGGCGGGCGGTGAAGTCGACCACGGTGGAGTCCTGCTCCAGCTGGTCGGCGCGAATGAGCGCCAGGTCGCCCGCGTCGCGTCGGCGCAGGCGCAGTGCGCGGACCACGTCCAGGCGCCGGGCGGTGGCAGCGGGGTGGTGGAGCAGCTCGCTGAAGGGCACGTCCTCGTAGGCCGTCGTCATAACATCCACAGTAGCTCGGATGTCCTGGTCGGGGTAGCGGATCGCGGTCGGGGCGCCGCTCGGCAAGGAGATGATCGCGATCACCGCCGCCCTACGCCTTCAAGGCGACCCGCTGGCGCGGGTCGCGCGCGGACGGCCGCCCACCCGGCCGCCAGAACGCCCGGGCGGCCTCGTCCGCCGGGCCGGAGCTCCGGCAGGAGCGGGACCGGGTGATCATGAGCGGTCTCCTGCACCTGACCGACGACGGCGCCGCCCATCCCCAGATGAGCCACTGATCCGTGCTGCTGGATCTGGCATCACCCATCCCCAGCGGCCTGGATGGCTCTTGGGTGCAGATCAGCGTCGGATCAGAGAGCGTCGCTCTGCACCCCTACCAGACCTGACGTCACAAGATCCCCAACAGAGTGGGCGGTTCTGGTCCGGACCCGATGTCCGGCGCGTCCCGCCCCGCCCCGTCCGCCGTGCAAGACACCCGGCACACTGCGCACACCTGACGGCACAATGGGTTCATGCCGATACCCAGCCGCGCCGCCCTCGTCGAGCACCTCGTCCGCACGCGTATCGCCGGAGACGTCGCCACCCCCCGCGACAACAACCTCACCCACTACCGCAGGCTCGCCAACGGTGACACGCACTACTGGCTGGGGCTGGAGCTCGGCAACCGGTGGGCCGACGAGCAGGACGTGCTCGCCGTGATGGCCGAGCGCTGTGGGGTCAGTGATGATCCGGAGCACCGGCACGGGCAGGACACCATCGATCCCGAGCTGACCGTCGACGCGCTGGAGCGGATGGCGGCCCGGCTGCGCAAGGCTGCGGCCGGGGCGGAGCGGGTGTTGTTCGCGACCGGGCATCCGGGCGGGTTGCTCGACGTGCACCGGCAGACCGCGGACGCGCTGCGCGCCGCCGGCTGCGAGATCATGCGCATTCCGTCCGGGCTCACCGCCGACGAGGCCATGGTCTTCCAGTTCACGGACGTCGCGGTGCTGGAGCGTGGGGCCACGCTGTGGCACACGCATTCGCCCGCGCCGATGGCCGCGATCCTCGACGGCCTGGAGCGCGAGGGCCGACCGCAGCCCGATCTGGTGGTCGCCGACCACGGCTGGGCGGGCTGCGCGGGGCAGCGCGGCCTCGACGCGGTCGGCTACGCCGACTGCAACGACCCGGCGCTCTTCATCGGTGAGGCCGAGGGGACCATCCAGGTGACGGTCCCGCTCGACGACCATGTCACCGACCCGCGTTTCTACGACCCGATGGTCGCGTATCTGCTGAACGCGGCGGGGCTCCTCCAGAGCAGTCAGCCCTCGACGTCCTCCCACTGAGCGAGCAGCAGGTCGCCGAGGTCCACATCCGGTTCCGCGGCACCGTCGTGGAGGGCCTGTTCGGTCCAGATGACCTTGCCACGGGCCATGTAGCGGGTGCCCCAGCGCCGGGCGAACTGGGCGACGAGGAACAGGCCGCGTCCGCCCTCGTCCGTGATGGCGGCCCGGCGCAGATGGGGAGAGGTGCTGGACCCGTCGGAGACCTCGCAGATCAGAGCGCGGTCGTACAGCATGCGGACGGTGATGGGTTGGGTGCCGTACCGGACGGCGTTGGTGATCAGCTCGCTGAGGACCAGTTCGGTGGCGAAGGAGATCTCGTCCAGCCCCCAGTTGTTCAGCCGGAGGATGCACTCCGCGCGGACGGGGGCGACGGCCGCCGGGTCGGAGGGGACCACCCATTCGGCGATCCTGTCGGGGGCCAGCCGGCGGGTACGGGCCACCAGCAGCGCGATGTCGTCGCTGGGCCGGGCGGGCAGCACGGCCTCCAGCACCGCGGTGCAGGTCTCCTCCGGGGTACGGTCCGCGGCGGCGGCCAGGGCGGTGCGCAGCGCGGCCAGACCGGTGTCGAGGTCGCGGTGGCGGTCCTCGACGAGCCCGTCGGTGAACAGCACCAGCCGCGAGCCCTCCGCCAGCCGCAGCCGGGCCGCCTCGAAGGGCAGTCCACCGCCGAGGCCCAGTGGCGGGGAGACCGGTACGTCCGGGTAGTTCACGGTGCCGTCGGGGTGGACCAGGGCGGGCCCCGGGTGGCCGGACCGGGCCAGGGTGCACATCCCGGTGACCGGGTCGTAGACGGCGTACAGGCAGGTGGCACCGGTCACCGCCGGGTTCTCGTCGTCCTCGGTGGCCTCGGCGCTGTCGATCTGGGTGACCAGCTCGTCGAGGTGGCTGAGGAGCTCGTCGGGGGGCAGGTCGAGGGCGGAGAAGTTGTGGACGGCGGTGCGCAGGCGGCCCATCGTGGCGGCGGCGTGCAGGCCGTGACCGACGACGTCGCCGACCACCAGGGCCACCCGGGTGCCGGGCAGCGGGATGACATCGAACCAGTCACCGCCCACCCCGGCCCGGGCGGGCAGATAGCGGTGGGCGACCTCCAGCGCGGACTGCTCTGGCAGAGCGTGGGGCAGCAGGCTGCGCTGCAGGGTGACGGCCATGGCGTGCTCGCGGCTGTAGCGGCGGGCGTTGTCGATGCATACGGCGGCCCGGGCGGCCAGCTCCTCGGCGAAGAACAGGTCCTCCTCGTCGAAGGGGTCTTTCTCGGAGCGCCAGAAGTCGGCCATTCCCAGCACCGCTCCCCGCGCCCGCAGCGGCACCGAGATCAGAGAGCGAATGCCGTGGTCCAGGATGCGCCGAGCGCGTTCGGGGTCCTGGGCCTGCCAGCCGTCGGCGGTGCTCAGGTCCGCCTCGAGGACCGCACGGTCGCCGGTCATCCCGGCCGCGACCGGGTGGGTGGCGACGAACGGGATCAGCTCGCCGACGGGGTAGAGAAGATGACCGCTCTCCAGGCCCACGACGGCGGTACGGCGCATCTCGGTGCCCGCTCCCTGCGGCTCCTCGCCCCGCAGCACCGGGTCCAGCAGCTCGACCGTGACGACGTCGGCGAACCGGGGGACCGCCACCTCCGCCAGTTCCTCCGAGGTGCGCCGCACGTCCAGCGTGGTGCCGATCCGCACCCCGGCGTCGTACAGCAGCCCCAGCCGCTCCCGCGCGACCTCCGCCCTCCCCGCCAGCGCCCGCAGCTCCGTGGTGTCCCGCAGTGTCGCGACGCTCCCGGGCAGCCCGCCGTAGGGGGCGGTGGGCCGCTGGTTCACGGCCAGCAGCCGGTCCCCGGCGAACACCACCTCGTCGGTCGCGGCCCGTCCGGAGACCAGCAGTTCGGCCGTGCCCGGCTCCAGACCCAGCTCCGTCACCCGGCGCTGCTCGGCGTCCGGCGGCAGATCCAGCAGCCGCCGCGCCTCGTCGTTGGCCAGCAGCAGCCGCCCGTCGCCGCCGACGATGAGCACTCCTTCGCGCACCGCGTGCAACACCGCGTCGTGATGCTCGTACATCCGGGTCATTTCGGCCGGGCCCAGGCCGCGGGTCTGGCGCGCCAGCCGCCGACTCACCAGTGCCGTGCCGCCCGCGGACAGCACCAGCGCGGAGGCCGCGCCCCCCAAGAGGAGCGGGAGCTGCCCGCCCACGCCGCCCACATGCTCGGCCTTGACCCCGACAGCGACGACACCGACGACCTTCCCCTTGCTGTCCGTGACGGGCACCAGACCCTCCTTCACGAGACCGAGGGTGGTCCTCTGAGCGGTCACCGTGGAGACTTTTCCGTTGAGGGCGGGCCCGACGTCGGCCACGATCGGTTTGCCGATGCTGCTCACCAAAGGGTGGGTGTAACGGATGCCCTTCGTGTTCGTCACGACGACGAAGTCGACGCCTGTCAGCTTCCGGACCCGTTCGGCCAGCGGCTGGAGCACAGCGGTCGGGTCGGCGGAACGGAGGCCCGCCACGACCTGGGGAGACGTCGAGAAGGTCTTGGCGATGGCGACCGACCGGTCGACGGCTGCCTTCTCCGCGCTGCTGCGGGTGTGGAACGCGAGTGCCACCGTCACGACGACGATGAGGAGAAGGGCGAACACGGCCTGTACGGCGAACATCCGCGCGGCGATGCTGCGCCTGTTCAGGATCCGGCGAAGGCGCTGTCCCAGAGGGCCGCGCGGGAAGTGCCTTGACCGACCGTGGAGCCCGGTCACTCTTTCTTTCTAGCACCTCCCTCCGCGGGCGGCTCGTCACCGCGGGACGCGGACCACGCCCTCCTCCCTGGCCTCCAGCAGCCGCTCCGCGACGCCCGGTCCTCCGCCTTGCAGCTGCACGTACCCAGCCCCGCTCCTCGTCCCACCCCTCAAGTGCCGGGCGGTCTCAGTCCCGGGGGACCCGGACCACGCCCTCCTGGATGACGGTGATCGCCAGCCGGCCGTCCTGCGTGTAGATACGGGCCTGGCCGAGCCCGCGCCCGCCGGACGCGGACGGCGAGGACTGGTCGTACAGCAGCCATTCGTCGGCCCGGAACGGCCGGTGGAACCACATCGCGTGGTCCAGGCTCGCGCCGACCACGTCGCCGACCATCCAGCCGCCGCGCCCGTGCGCGAGCAGCACCGAGTCGAGCAGCGTCATGTCGGAGACGTACGTGGCCATGCAGACGTGCAGCAGCGGGTCGTCCGCGAGCTTGCCGTTGGTGCGGAACCACACCTGGGAGCGGGGCTCCTGCGGTGTGCCGACGTTGGCGAACGGCGGGGCGCCGACATAGCGCAGGTCCACCGCGTCCCGCGCCTCCAGCAGCCGGTCCATGACACCCGGGTCGGTGAACGTGTCGGCGTACCGCGGCAGCATCTGCGCCGCCGTGGGCAGTGTCTCCGGGTCGGGAGCGGGCGGCATGTCCGCCTGGTGCTCCAGGCCGTCCTCGTACGTCTGGAAGGACGCCGAGAGATGGAAGATCGGCTGCCCGTGCTGGACGGCCACCACCCGGCGGGTGGTGAAGGAGCGGCCGTCGCGGATCCGGTCGACGTTGTAGACGATCGGCGCGCCCGGGTCGCCCATCCGCAGGAAGTAGGAGTGCAACGAGTGGGCCAGTGGGGTCTCCCCTGCTCGAGCGGAGCCGAGAGCTTGGGGAAGGTCTCCAGGGACGGTGCGGCCCGCGGCAACGAGTGCCTGGGCCGCGACCTGGCCGCCGAAGACCCGGGGCACGATCGCCGAACGGCTCGTACCCCGGAAGATGTCCTGCTCGATCTGCTCCAGGTCGAGCAGATCGAGCAGTGATTCAAGTGCGGTGCTCATGGAGGAGAACGTAACCGCCCTACAGACCCATGGACTTGGCGATGATCGACTTCATGACCTCGCTGGTGCCGCCGTAGATGCGGTTGACGCGGTTGTCCGCGTACAGGCGGGCGATCGGGTACTCGTTCATGAAGCCGTAGCCACCGTGCAGCTGGAGGCAGCGGTCGATCACGCGGTGCGCGACCTCGGTGCAGAACAGCTTTGCCGAGGCGGCCTCGGCGGCGGTCAGCTCGCCGGCGTCGAGGGCCTCCAGCGCGCGGTCGGCGACGGCCTGGGCCGCGTCCACCTCGGCCTGGCAGGCGGCCAGTTCGAACTTGGTGTTCTGGAACGAGGCGACGGTCTTGCCGAAGACCGTGCGGTCCTGCACGTAGCTCTTGGCGAACCGGACGGCCGCAGCGGCCTGCGCGTACGCGCCGAATGCTATGCCCCAGCGCTCGGACGCCAGGTTGGTGCCGAGGTAGCCGAAGCCCTTGTTCTCCTCGCCGAGCAGGTCCTCGACGGGGACCTTGACGTCGACGAAGGCCAGCTCGGCGGTGTCGGAGACCTTCAGACCGAGCTTGTCGAGCTTGCGGCCGACCGAGTAGCCCGCGGACTTGGTGTCGACGGCGAAGAGCGAGATGCCGAAGCGGCGGTCGTCCTCGCGGGGAGCGGACGTACGGGCGCACACGATCACGCGGTCGGCATGCACGCCACCGGTGATGAAGGTCTTGGCGCCGTTGAGGACGTAGTGCGTGCCGTCCTCGGAGAGCTTGGCGGTGGTCTTCATGCCCGCGACGTCGGAGCCGGTGCCCGGCTCGGTCATCGCGAGGGCCCACATCTCCTCGCCGGTGGTGAACTTCGGCAGCCAGCGCTTCTTCTGCTCGTCGGTGGCGAGCATCTTGATGTACGGCAGGCCGAGCAGGGTGTGCACACCCGAGCCGCCGAAGGAGACACCGGCGCGGGCGGTCTCCTCGTAGATGACGGCCTCGTACTTGTGCGAATCGATGCCGGCGCCGCCGTACTCCTCGTCCACCTCGATGCCGAAGACGCCCAGCTCGCCGAGCTTGTGGTAGAACTCGCGCGGCGCCTGGCCGGCGGCGAACCACTCGTCGTAGACGGGGACGACCTCGGCCGCGATGAAGGCGCGGATGGTCTCCCGGAACGCCTCGTGGTCCTCGTTGAATACCGTACGGCGCACGGGGGTGCCTCCTCTGTCGGCTTCGATCAGCTTCGGGCGAGCATCGGCCACGCTGGTTGGCTAAGCGCTTGCTCAGTTCTGGTCAAAGTTACCCGGCAGTCACCAGGGCTGTCCAGGGTGATGCTCGGCACGCCGACTCCGACCTGGGTACGCCAGGTGGCCCCGGTAGGGGCAAGCGCCCTCGGGGAGAGCCGCACCGGTCGCCCCTCTGGACTCCGGCAAGGGCCTCAACGTTTACTCGCGCATCCTCGAAGTTGACGCCACAGGCTAATGGCATTAGCTTCATGGCTACAGTCATTAATTCTCTGGGGATGGCATGAGTGAATTCTTGAAGGTCGACGACGGGCGGCTCGCATACGAGGTGACGGGCGAGGGCCCGCTGATCGTGCTGGCCCATGGCATGGGCGACAACAGGGCGGCCTACCGTGAGGTGGCTGCCCGCCTCACCAGCGCAGGATTCCGCGTCGCCAGCACCGACCTGCGCGGGCACGGCGAGTCCAGCACCGGCTGGGCGTCCTACACCCGCACCGACGTGGCGGCCGATCTACTCGCTCTCATCCGGCACCTGGGCGGCCCCGCCGTCCTCGTGGGCCACTCGTTCGCCGGCGGTGCCGCCACCATCGCGGCGGCCCAGGAACCCGAACTGGTCAGCGCCATCGTCGAGATCAGTCCGTTCACCCGCGCGCAGAAGATCGACCTGGGTGCTCTGGCGTCCCACGCCCGCTACCGCAAGGGCATGACGCTGCTCATGGGCGCCGGCCTCCTGCGCAGCGTCGGGCTGTGGAAGCGCTACCTCGACCACGCGCACCCGGGCATCCGGCCCGCCGGCTTCCGCGACCGTCTCGCCGCTCTCGACGCCGACCTGCGCAGGCCGGGCCGGATGGCCGTCGTCAGCAAGATGGGCATGTCCGCACCCACCGACGCGGGTGCCGTACTCGCCGACATCCAGTGCCCCGCTCTGGTCATCGAGGGCGCCCTCGACCCCGACTGGGCCGATCCCGCGGCCGAGGGCGAGGGCATCGTGGCAGGAATGCCCGAGGGGCTCGGCCGGCTTGAGATGATCGAGGGGGCGGGCCACTACCCACACGTCCAGTTCCCCGCCGAAGTCACCACGGCCATCCTGGCCTTCCTCAAGGCCGGCGCACGTGGCTAGGGCAGCGCTCTCCGCGGATGCGGTGGTCGATGTCGCGCTGCGGATCGTCGACGAGGGGGCCCCCGCCGCTTTGACCCTGTCGGCGGTCGCCGGCCGGGCAGGGGTGGCCACTCCGTCCCTCTACAAGCACGTGCGCAACCTCGCCGAGCTGCGCGACCTCCTGTCAGCGCGAATCGTGAACGAGATCGCGGACCAGGTCGGCGATGCCGTCCTCGGCCGCTCCGCCGATGAGGCGATCCGTGCACTCATGACGGCCTGGCGGAACTACGCGCTGCGGCACCCGCACCGTTACGCGGCACTCATCCACAGCCCCGAGCCACGGACCGCCGAGGCCGGGACGCGACTGATCAACATCATGCTCGCCACCCTGCGGGCCTACGGCATGGAGCACTCCGCAGCGATCCACGCAGCCCGATGCCTGCGCGCGGTCGTCCACGGCTTCGCAGCCCTGGAAACCGAAGGCGCATTCGAGCTCCCCGAGAAGCGGGACGAGAGCTACAACCTACTGATTCACATGGTCACCACAGGCCTGCACGCACCCCGTTGACCCTGCTGAGGTCCCATGCCGCGGAGTGGCACCCGGACAAGTGAGATGGTGTCGGTCCTGTCACGCGCCATTTCTGATGCCATGTCAGGCGTTTGCAGTCGCTGATGAATGCCGCTCACCGCTGCCGCAGCGCGAACCACAGCTCCGTGCGTACGTCCATGTCGTCCAGGTCCGCGTCCAGCAGCGTCGCGCAGCGGGCGATGCGCTGGCGGACCGTGTTGCGGTGGACCTGGAGGGCCGTCGCCGTGCGGTCCCAGCTGCCGTGCAGGCTCAGCCAGCAGCGCAGCGTCTCGGCCAGTGGCTCGGTGAGCGGGGCGAGGAGGGCGCGGGCGTGGGCCTCGGCCTGGTCCGGAGGGATCAGGGCGGCCAGACCGCCTCCGGCGCCGGTGTCGTGGTGGGCCAGCGGGGTGCGGGTGGCCACGGCCCGGCCCAGGGCGCGGGCCGCCTGGCCGTCGGCGAGGTCCAGCGCGGTGATGGAGACGGGGGCGGAGGTGCCGAGTGTCCAGCCGGGCTGTGGGGTGACCCGCTCGCCACCCGGAACCAGGACCTTGACCGCGTCGCCGCCCCGGCCCGCGTCGACCAGCGCCGACCTCAGCGCGGCGCCGAGTGCCCCGGCGGTGAGTGGGTCGACGGGGCCGCCACCGCTGCGCCGGGCATGCACCACCGTCCAGAGTTCGGTGCCGCCGAGCAGCGGGGCGACGTCCGCCGGGCCCGCGCCCAGCAGCATCCGTACCAGTGCCGCGGACCGGCCCGCGGCGTCGGCGCCCTGGTGCGGGGCGGCCAGCAGGGAGAGAAGGACGACCGCGATCCCGGTGACCGTGTGGTCACCCGCCTCGCGCCGCCCCGTCGACAGCGCCAGGACGAGCCCCTGCCCGCCGCCGAGCGCGTACGCGAAGAGATGCGTGTCGCCGAGGGTGTCGGTCGCGGATGTGGGGGCGGGGGAGGAGGGAGGCGCGGCGGGGGAGACCACGCGGGTCAGCCGGGTCAGCGCCGCCCGCACCTCGGGGGGCGGGCGGCGGCCCGCCGCGTGCAGCTCCTCACCGGCCGTGGAGAGCAGGACCGCCCACCCTGACAACTGGGCGGCGAGCTGGTGCAGCACCGCGGGGACCGGATCCGGCCGGGCCGCCGCCGTGGCCAGGGCCTGCTGGGCGCGCGTCACCCGGCGCAGCTCCCGGTGCCGGGCCTCGGCCATCAGGCGCCACACCGCTCGGGCGATCGCGGTGAACGGGGTCTCGGGCGGCACCTCCATCAGAGGCAGCCCGTGCCGGTCGCACGCCTCGATCAGCGCCTGCGGCACGGAGTCGTGCACCGGTGTGACCCCGAAACCGAGCGCCGCCGCCCCCGCCTCCACCAGCCGGGCGACATAGGTGTCCGGGTCCTTGAGCAGCACCCCGGCGCTCAGCAGCAGCTCACCGCCGAGCAGATACGGGTACGGGTCGGCCATCTCCGAGGTGTGCACCCACCACAGGTCCGCGTGGTCGGGTCCCGCGATCCGGCGCAGCCGGAGCTCCTCGCGGGCGAGCAGCTCGGCGAGCGGGACGGGCGGGGTGGGGGGAGCGGACCCGGTGGTGGCTGTGGGTCCGGTGGGAGTGTCCGGCATGGATGGTCCATCCATTGGCTACGACGAGAATGGATGAAACGTACACTTCAGCGCCGCTTGTGGGCCACCTACCGTCTTCACAAAACACATACCCGCAACATTTCACGGAGACGGAGGTAAGCCCATGGCTGTCGACTACGCAGTGATCATCGTCTATCTGGCCGGCATGCTCGCGATGGGCTGGTGGGGCATGCGCCGCGCCAAGTCCAAGAGCGAATTCCTGGTGGCGGGCCGCCGCCTCGGCCCCTGGATGTACTCCGGGACCATGGCCGCGATCGTCCTCGGCGGTGCCTCCACCATCGGCGGCGTCGGCCTCGGCTACCAGTACGGACTCTCCGGCGCCTGGATGGTCTTCACCATCGGCCTCGGGCTGCTCGCCCTGTCCGTCTTCTTCTCGGCGCGCATCGCCCGGCTGAAGGTCTACACCGTCTCCGAGATGCTCGACCTGCGCTACGGCGGCCGGGCCGGACTCATCTCCGGTGTCGTCATGTGGGCGTACACGCTGATGCTCGCGGTCACCTCGACCATCGCGTACGCCACCATCTTCGACGTCCTCTTCGACATGAACCGCACCGTCGCGATCATCCTCGGCGGCGCCATCGTCGTCGCGTACTCGACGCTCGGCGGCATGTGGTCGATCACGCTCACGGACATGGTGCAGTTCGTCGTCAAGACGATCGGCGTCCTGCTGCTGCTCCTGCCGATCGCCGTCATCAAGGCCGGCGGCTTCAGCGAGATGAAGGCGAAGCTGCCCACCGAGTACTTCGACCCGCTGGGCATCGGCGGCGAGACGATCTTCACCTACGTGCTGATCTACACCTTCGGCATGCTGATCGGCCAGGACATCTGGCAGCGCGTGTTCACCGCGCGCACCGACCGCACCGCACGCTGGGGCGGCACCGTCGCCGGTACGTACTGCCTGGTGTACGCGATCGCCGGAGCCGTCATCGGCACCGCCGCCAAGGTCATGTACCCGCACCTGCCCAGCGCGGACGCGGCCTTCGCGACCATCGTCAAGGACGAACTGCCGGTGGGTATACGCGGACTGGTGCTGGCCGCCGCGCTCGCCGCGGTGATGTCGACGTCGTCCGGTGCGCTGATCGCCTGCGCCACCGTCGCCAACAACGACATCTGGTCGAGGCTGCGGGGCGCGGTGACCCGGAGCGGCGGCGAGGAGCACGACGAGGTGAAGGGCAACCGGGCCTTCATCCTCATCATGGGGGTGGCCGTCATCGCCATCGCCATCGCCCTCAACAACGTCGTCGAGGCCCTGACCGTCGCGTACAACCTGCTCGTCGGCGGGCTGCTCGTGCCGATCCTCGGCGGTCTGCTGTGGCGTCGCGGCACGGCCGCCGGCGCGCTGGCCGCGGTGTCCGTCGGTGGCCTCGCGGTGATCGGTCTGATGGCGTCGTACGGAATCCTCGCCAACGAGCCGGTCTACTACGGGCTGCTGGCCTCGCTCGCGGTGTACGTGATCGTGTCCCTGGCCACGAAGCCGACCGACGCGGCGGTGCTCGCCGCCTGGCGCGAGCGCCTGGCGGGCCGGGGCGCCGACTCGGACGAGACGCCGGCCGCGGACCCCGTGACCGTCTGACTACGTGTCCTCAATCGCCGGACGGGCTTGATTTTGCCCCCGCCGTCCTCAATCGCCGGGCAGGCGATTCAAGCCCGTCGAGGGGGTCCCTCCCATGCCCTCAAGGCTATGGGGGAGATTGAGGACGGAACCGTTGCGGGAGGCACCCCGCGTGTCACCGCATCCCGCACACTCGAATATCGTACGAACGCCCACAAAGCGTGCATCGCCCCTTCAGGAAGGCACTTCACATGAGCAGCAACGAAACGCCGCGCGGCCCCGTCGACTCCTCCCGCGTCCCGCGGTACGCCGGTCCTGCGACGTTCGCGCGGCTGCCCCGGCTCGACGAGGTCGGCACCGCCGATGTCGCCGTCGTCGGCGTGCCTTTCGACACGGGTGTCTCCTACCGCCCCGGCGCCCGCTTCGGCGGCAACGCGATCCGTGAGGCGTCGCGCCTCCTGCGCCCGTACAACCCGGCGCAGGACGCCTCGCCGTTCGCCCTCGCGCAGGTCGCCGACGCCGGTGACATCGCCGCCAACCCGTTCAACATCAACGAGGCCGTCGAGACGATCGAGGCCGCGGCCGACGACCTCCTCTCCACCGGCGCCCGCATGATGACGCTTGGCGGCGACCACACCATCGCGCTCCCGCTGCTGCGCTCCGTCGCGAAGAAGCACGGCCCGGTCGCCCTGCTCCACTTCGACGCCCACCTCGACACGTGGGACACCTACTTCGGCGCCGAGTACACCCACGGCACCCCGTTCCGCCGGGCCGTCGAGGAGGGCATCCTCGACACGTCCGCGCTCTCCCACGTCGGTACCCGCGGCCCGCTGTACGGCAAGCAGGACCTCGACGACGACGCCAAGATGGGCTTCGGCATCGTCACCTCCGCCGACGTCATGCGCCGCGGCGTCGACGAGATCGCCGACCAGCTGCGCCAGCGCATCGGCGACCGCCCGCTGTACATCTCCATCGACATCGACGTCCTGGACCCGGCCCACGCGCCCGGCACCGGCACCCCCGAGGCGGGCGGCCTCACCTCCCGCGAGCTCCTCGAGATCGTCCGCGGCCTGTCGTCCTGCAACCTGGTCTCCGCCGACCTGGTCGAGGTCGCCCCCGCGTACGACCACGCGGAGATCACCTCCGTCGCCGCATCCCACACCGCGTATGAGCTGACGACGATCATGTCCCGTCAGATCGCGGCGGCAAAGGGGACTCAGGGCAAGTGACCCACGACCACCACGACGAGCGCCCGCAGCTCACCCCGGAGCAGATCGCGGCCGCACTGAACCCTCCCGCCGGACGAAACGGCGGTGACCTCGTCGTCGAGACCCTCCAGGGCCTCGGCGCGACCACCGTCTTCGGGCTGCCCGGTCAGCACGCGCTGGGCATGTTCGACGCGCTGCGCCGCTCCTCCCTCTCGTACGTCGGGCTGCGCGTCGAGAACAACGCGGGCTTCGCCGCCGACGCGTACGGCCGGATCACCGGCGAAGTGGCGCCGCTGCTGCTCTCCACCGGGCCGGGCGCGCTCACCTCCCTCGCCGCGCTCCAGGAGGCGGCGGCCGCGTCCGCCCCCGTGCTGGCCATCTCCAGCCAGATCCCGACCGCGGGTCTGGGCGGCGGCCGCCACGGCTATCTGCACGAACTCCGGGACCAGAAGGCGTCGTTCCGCGACATCGTGAAGTCGGTCCACACGGTCCGTACGGCGTCGCAGATCCCGTCCGCGATCGCCGCCGCGTGGGAGTCCGCGCTGACAGCCCCGCACGGCCCGGTCTGGATCGAGATCCCGCAGGACGTACTCCTGGCCGAGACCACCCTGCCCGCCGTCACGGCGATGGACGCCACCCCGCGCCCTCTGCACCCGCGTCCCGAACTGACCGCAGTGGCAGCGCACCTGCTGTCGAACGCCGAGCGTCCGGCGATCATCGCGGGCGGCGGAGTCGTACGCTCCGACGCGTCCGGCAAGCTGCTCGCCCTCGCGGAGAAGATCGACGCGCCGGTCGTCACCACGTTCGGCGGCAAGGGCGCGTTCCCCTGGGAGCACCCCCTCTCGCTCCAGTCGTGGCTGGAGGACCGCCACACGACGGACTTCCTCGAAGCGGCGGACGTCCTGCTGGTCATCGGCTCCGGACTCGGCGAACTCTCCTCGAACTACCACACGTTCAGCCCGCGCGGCCGGGTCATCCAGATCGAGGCGGACGCCGGGAAGCTGGAGTCCAACCACCCCGCACTCGGCATCCACGCCGACGCCCGCGAGGCCCTCGCCGACCTCCTCGAAGCGGTCGACCGCCGCGAGGACGAGTCGGCGGCGGACCGGGTGCGAACGGTCCTGGACGCAGTACGGACACGGATCGCAGGCCAGGACCTCACGCTGGAGCAGCAGCTCATCGCCTCGGTCCGCGAGGCGCTGCCCGACACGTCCCCCAGCTTCTGGGACATGACGATCCTCGCCTACTGGGCCTGGTCCGCCTTCGACGCCCGCCACCCGAACACGATGCACTCGGCGCAGGGCGCGGGCGGCCTCGGCTACGGCTTCCCGGCAGCGCTCGGCGCGGCGGCGGCCGACCGTACGAAGCCGGTCCTGGCGGTCTCCGGCGACGGCGGCGCGATGTACTCCATCGCGGAACTGGCCACGGCCCGTCAGTACGACCTGCCAGTCACCTGGCTGATCGTCGACGACGGCGGCTACGGCATCCTGCGCGAGTACATGACGGGTGCGTTCGGCGAGGCCACGGCGACGGAACTGTCCCGCCCGGACTTCGTCGCCCTCGCCGAGTCGTTCGGCGTACCCGCGGTCCGTACGACCCCGGAGACGCTCGCCGACGACCTGGCGAAGTCCTTTGCGGAGCCCGGCCCTTCGGTGGTCGTGCTTCCGGCACTGCTGAGGATGTTCGAGCCGACGCATCTGTAGGCCGCGGGTGCGCGCACCCGTGGCCGCTCACGGCGGCGACGGGTGCGCGAAGGGTTCAGCGAGAGGCTTCCGCGTGCTCGAAGACCTTCTCCTGCGCATGACGGCCGTCACAGAATTCTTCCTGCTGCGCCGTGTTGAGCTTGTGCGGCAGCTCCCTGCCGTCAGGCAACAGATCGGGGAGCGACCGGAGTATGGCCGTCGCCGCCGGGCCCCGACCCTGCTTGCGCGCGTCAACCACATACTCGCCGACCGCCTTCAGATGACCAGTCAGACGGTCGCGGGGTTGCTGGGCCGCCTCCACCCGGGCTCCCAGCCTTCCCAATGAGTGACGGTCGCCCTTGCTGAGTTTCTCCAGCGCCGCGAGCGCCGCGTACAACTGCCCACAGCGATAGGCGTCGCTCGGCTGACCGTTCGACATGATCCCTCCCCGATCCGTTGACGGAAGCCATCTCTACCCCGGTCTTCGGGACCGGGAACACCGGTCCGGACCCGCCGTACAACTTTTCGACCAGTCGTGAGTCATCCCTGACAGGTGTGCAGGGGGCGCACCATACAGATCACTCAGGGGGACACGTCTGATGACGGACCAGCCTCGTATATCCCGCCGCGCGCGCACCACGCTCGCGGTCACGCTCGCCGCCGGCATGCTCGCGCCCGTGACCCTCGCGGCCACGCCCGCCGCAGCCGCGACACCGGTCGTGAGATGCACCTCCGGCAAGGCGGGACTCGCCGCCAAGCTGTCGACCGACATCGCCGCCGCGCTCAAGGGGCGCAAGTCGACCACGGCGATCGCGCTCTACGACCGGACCACCAAGACGTCCTGCACCATGCGGTCCACGAGCACGTACGACTCCGCGAGCGTCGTGAAGGCGACCGTCCTCGCGACGCTGCTCTGGGACAACAAGAAGCACAATCGCTATCTCACCCAGCGCGAGATCAACCTCGCCACCGCCATGATCACCAAGTCCGACAACAACGCGACCACCAGCCTGTGGAAGCAGCTCGGCGTGACCAAGGTGAAGGCGTTCCTGAAGGCCGCGGGCATGACGCACACCGTGCCCGGCTCCGGTGGCTACTGGGGACTGACCCAGATCACCGCGCAGGACGAGCTGCGGCTGCTGACGCTGCTGACCGCCAGGAACTCCGTACTCAGCGACAACGCGCGTGCGTACGAACTCGGCCTGATGCGCAAGGTGATCTCCTCGCAGCGCTGGGGAACGCCCGCCGGAGCCCCGTCCGGGGTGACCGTCCAGGTCAAGAACGGCTGGCTGCCGCGTGCCACGCACGGCTGGCGGGTGCACAGCATCGGTGCGTTCACCGGGAAGGGGCACGACTACGGCATCACCGTGCTCACGCAGGACAACAAGACGATGAACGAGGGCGTCAACACCATCCAGGCCGTCGCCCGCGCCATCCACAAGGACCTGAACCCGGCGGCCCTGGCCGCGACGACCGTCGCCCCGCCGGCCACGCCGCAGGAGGCGGTCCCGGCGGTGCCGGAGGCCCCCGCCGTGCCGATGCTGACGGCGACGCCCGGGTCGTAGAGCGCCCCCGAACCGCGCCCCGTCCCCAGGTGCGCTCCGTCGGACGACGTACGCCGGTCCTACTCCGATGGGACCGTCTTTGTAACAGCGGGATGAAATCCGCAGCTGATCGCGTTGGTGCCTTCCGGTAGACGAGGTCGAACGGGAGGCACCAGTGACGGACGGGGACACGGACACAGCACAGCAGGGCTGGGCGCGGCGACTGGCCGGTTACGCATGGCGCTACCGGCGCAATGTCCTACTGGCGCTCGGTTCGTCGCTCGCCGGGATGGCCGTGCTGGCAGTCGTCCCGCTGATCACCAAGGTGATCATCGACGATGTCGTCGGCAACCACACGCGTTCCCTCGGCGTCTGGACCGGCCTCCTGATCGCCACCGCCGTGCTGGTGTACATATCGACCTACATCCGCCGCTACTACGGCGGCCGGCTCGCCCTCGACGTACAGCACGATCTGCGCACCGACATGTACCGGACGCTCACCCGGCTCGACGGGAGGCGGCAGGACCAGCTGTCCACCGGGCAGGTCGTCGGGCGCGCCACCAGCGACCTGCAGCTGATCCAGGGGCTGCTGTTCATGCTCCCGATGACCATCGGGAACGTGCTGCTGTTCCTCATCTCCCTGGTGATCATGGCGTGGCTCTCGCCGCTGCTGACCCTGGTCGCGATCGCCGTCGCCCCCGCGCTCTGGTTCATCGCCCGCCGCTCCCGCTCCCGGCTCTTCCCCGCCACCTGGTACGCCCAGGGGCAGGCCGCCGCCGTCGCCGGAGTCGTCGACGGGGCCGTATCCGGGGTCCGGGTCGTCAAGGGGTTCGGGCAGGAGGAGCAGGAGACCGGGAAGCTGCGCGAGGTCGGGCGGAAGCTGTTCGCCGGGCGGCTGCGCACGATCCGGCTGAACTCCAGGTACACCCCCGCCCTCCAGGCCGTCCCCGCGCTCGGCCAGGTCGCGATGCTGGCGCTCGGCGGCTGGCTCGCCACCCGCGGCGAGATCACCCTCGGTACGTTCGTCGCGTTCTCGACCTACCTCGCCCAGCTCGTCGGGCCGGTCCGGATGCTCGCCATGGTCCTCACCGTCGGTCAGCAGGCCCGCGCCGGTGTGGAGCGGGTCATCGAGCTGATCGACACCGAGCCGACCATGAAGGACGGCACGGTGGAGCTCCCCGCCGACGCCCCGGCGAGCGTCGAGTTCGACGACGTGCGGTTCGGGTACGACCCCGAGCGCCCGGTGCTCGACGGGTTCTCGCTGACCATCGAGCCCGGCGAGACCGTCGCCGTCGTCGGCGCCTCCGGCAGCGGGAAGTCCACCGTCTCCCTCCTCCTGCCCCGCTTCTACGACGTGGCGCACGGCGCCGTCCTGGTCGGCGGCCACGACGTCCGGGAGCTCACCCAGGACTCGCTGCGGGCCGCCATCGGCCTCGTACCGGAGGACAGCTTCCTCTTCTCCGACACGGTCCGCGCCAACATCGCCTACGGGCACCCGGACGCCACCCAGGAACAGATCGAGCAGGCCGCCCGCGCCGCCCAGGCGGACCGGTTCATCGCCGATCTGCCGAACGGCTACGACACCAAGGTCGGCGAGCACGGGCTCACCCTCTCCGGCGGCCAGCGCCAGCGCGTCGCGCTCGCCCGCGCCATCCTCACCGACCCCCGGCTGCTCCTCCTCGACGACGCCACATCCGCCGTCGACGCCCGCGTCGAGCACGAGATCCACGAGGCCCTCGCCCGGGTCATGGAGGGGCGGACGACCCTCCTCATCGCCCACCGCCGCTCCACCCTCGGCCTCGCCGACCGCATCGCCGTACTCGAAAAGGGCCGACTCGCCGACATCGGCACGCACGAGGAGCTGGAGCGCCGCTCCGCCCTCTACCGGCGTCTGCTCACCGACCCGGACGAGCTGGGCGGCACCTCCCCGGGCCACCAGCCGGTGATGGCCGGCACGACCGTCGAGGACGACCGGGCGCTCCAGGACGAGCTGGAAGCCGATTTCGACGCCGAGCGCGGCATCAGCCCCGGACTCTGGGTCCGCAAGGAGGAGCCCCGCGACACCGGCACGGCAGGCATGCCCGCCACGCCCGAGCTGCTCGCCCAGGTCGAGGCGCTTCCCCCGGCCACCGACACCCCCGGGATCGACGAGACACGCGCCGTCCGGCGAGAGGAGTCGTACGGGCTGCGCCGGCTGCTGCACGGCTTCGGACTTCCGCTGACGGCCAGCCTGGCGCTCGTCGCCGTCGACGCGGGCATGAGCCTGCTCCTGCCCGTACTGATCCGGCACGGCATCGACAAGGGCGTCACACAGCTGGCGACCGGTGCGGTCTGGGCGGCGTCCGCGCTCGCCCTGCTCGTCGTGCTGGTGCAGTGGGCGGCGCAGATCGGCGAGACCCGGATGACGGGCCGCACCGGAGAGCGGGTGCTCTACTCGCTCCGGCTGAAGATCTTCGCACAGCTCCAGCGGCTCGGTCTCGACTACTACGAGCGCGAGCTCACCGGCCGCATCATGACCCGGATGACGACGGACGTGGACGCGCTGTCCACGTTCCTGCAGACCGGTCTGGTCACGGCCTTCGTCTCCGCCGTCACGTTCTTCGGCATCATGGGCGTGCTGCTCGTCCTCGACGTCCAGCTGGCGCTCGTCGTCTTCGCGACCCTGCCGGTGCTGGTCATCGGTACGTTCTTCTTCCGCCGCAAGAGCGTCAAGGCGTACGAGCTGGCCCGGGAGCGGATCAGTGTCGTCAACGGCGACCTCCAGGAGTCCGTCTCCGGGCTCCGGATCGTGCAGGCGTTCCGCCGCGAGAAGGACGGCGCGGAGCGGTTCGCCGACCGCAGCGACCACTACCGCGAGGCCCGGGTGCGCGGCCAGTGGCTGATCTCGGTCTACTTCCCGTTCGTGCAGCTGCTGTCGTCGGTGGCCGCGGCCGCCGTACTGATCGTCGGCGCGGGCCGCGTCGACAACGGCACGCTCACCACCGGCGCCCTCGTGGCGTATCTCCTCTACATCGACCTGTTCTTCGCGCCCGTGCAGCAGCTCTCGCAGGTCTTCGACGGCTACCAGCAGGCCACGGTCTCCCTCGGCCGTATCCAGGAACTCCTCCGGGAGCCGACCTCCACCGCCGACTCCGAGAAGCCGCTGGACGTGCTGTCGCTGCGCGGCGAGATCGCGTTCGAGGACGTGACCTTCGCGTACGGCTCCGGCGACGACGAGGAAGAGGCACTCACCGGCATCACCCTGCGGATCCCGGCCGGGCAGACCGTCGCCTTCGTCGGGGAGACCGGCGCGGGGAAGTCCACCCTGGTCAAGCTCGTCGCCCGGTTCTACGACCCGACGGGCGGGCGGGTCACGGCGGACGGCACCGATCTGCGCCGCCTCGACCTCACCGCGTACCGGCACCGGCTCGGAGTCGTACCGCAGGAGGCGTACCTCTTCGCGGGTACGGTCCGGGACGCCATCGCGTACGGGCGGCCGGACGCCACCGACGCACAGGTGGAGGCGGCGGCGCGGGCGGTCGGCGCCCACGACATGATCGCCACGCTGGACGGCGGCTATCTGCACGAGGTCGCCGAGCGGGGCCGCAACCTCTCGGCCGGCCAGCGCCAGCTGATCGCACTCGCCCGCGCCGAACTCGTCGACCCCGACATCCTGCTGCTCGACGAGGCGACCGCCTCCCTGGACCTCGCCAGCGAGGCCCTGGTCAACCAGGCGACCGACCGGCTGACCGGCCGGCGCACCACCCTCGTCGTCGCCCACCGGCTGACCACGGCAGCCCGCGCCGACCGGGTCGTGGTGATGGACCACGGCCGGGTCGTCGAGGACGGCACGCATGACGAACTCCTCGCCGGGGAAGGGCATTACGCCGTGCTGTGGCGCACCTTCATCGGGGAGGACGAGCCGGCGGGAGTCTGAACCGGGGGTCTCAGCGGATGCCGGAGATCCTGCCGGTCTGCAGGTCCGACTGAACGGTCAGATAGGTGTACCTGGGGTGCTTGCCGCCGCTCCAGGTCAGCCGCACCTTCGACCAGGTGTGACCGGCGCCGCTGTCGCCCGCGGTGACCTTGAGGGCGAGCGGTGTGTTCTGGGCGCGGAGCACCCCGTCCGCGTGGTTGCGCGCCTCCCAGGTGCGCAACTGTGAGCGGAGCCCGGGCGTCAGGTAGAAGGACCGGAGGGCGGTGGCGAGTTTGCCGCCGCCCTCGGCCGTGACCGCGTCGATATAGGCGCCGTAGAAGTGGGCGACCTGCTGATGGGCGGGGATGAAGTGGGTGCTGCGCATCCGCGTCGCGGGCACCGGGGCCTGCGGCGCGGCAGCGGCGGCCGGGACCACGGAGGCGGCGGCGAGGAGAGCGGTCACGAGAAGGGTGCGGCCGGCGGTGCGGCGGCCGCGCGGGCTGGGCGCATTACGGGGTTGGATCACGGCAGTTCCTGCCTTTCATATGTCTCTGACCTATTTGACCCATGCTGTGGAGGTTCGATTGCGCGGGATGTGGAGCGCGCCGTATGCAACCTTCGGATGGCCCTTTGCGTCGTACGCATGTGCGCGTATGAGCCGGGCGGGCGCGAGAGTGTTCGATGAGGTTCACAACTGCTGAGCAAGCACATCGTTTTGGCGAACATGGACACGATTGGGTGAACGATGTCGCAAGCTGCGGGTATGCCCGGCGGGGTGTGCGTAACGCATTTGGTGCGATCTGGGACGCCGGGGGTGGCGTCAGCAGTCGGGGCCCCCGTATCACCAGCGAGATGGTTCGGGGCCTCCCCGTCGCCTCTGGCCACACCCATATGGCCAGGTCGCAGGAATTCCGCCCGCCCGGGACAGACCGCATACGGGATATGCGTCGCCGCCCGGGACGCGAAAGCGGAGGACCAGTGCGCCCAAGACCGTTCGGGGCGTACCGATGAGCCGGGACTCACTCCTGCTCACTGCCCAGGAACGGTGAGGGAACTGCTGGGAAGCAGGAATGGGGAAACCGCCGGAGACGGCGGCGCCGGACGGCGGGCGCTGGTCCGGGTGTTCGTCCTGGTCCGGGTGTTCGTCCTGGCGCTGGTGGCCGCCGTCGGGCTGGTGCTCGGCGGTCCCGGGGCCGGCAGTGCCGACGCCGCATCGTCCTGCGGCGGACGGCTCGCGAAGACAGTGACGTTCTCCACGGGCGAGGTGCGCGTCTACAAGAGCCGCTCCTACGCCTGCGCGATCACGGTCGCGAAGAAGTCGGGCCCGCGCCGCGAGATGTCCGTCATGATCCAGGCGCGCGGCGGCCGGCCCGTCACCGACCGCGGCAGGTTCACCAAGCAGACCGGCCGGGTGACCGTCCACGCACTGCACCGATGTGTCCGGGCCACGGGTTCGGTCGCCGGAAAATCCGGCGCCACGGGCTGGATACTCTGCTGATATTTCTGACGATGTGACAAGAGGGTCTGTTCAGCCGCGTGTTGCACCGCTAGATTCGCGATGAATCTTGTGAATCCAGGTGAATTCCCCGGGAGGGTGCATGCGCAAGGCGCTCAGAGGTTTCCTTTCGCTCGCGGTGCTCATAGGCACGGTGAGCGCGACGGGTGCCTCGGTCGGTGCGGCCAGTGCCGCGGACGCGACCGCGATCCGGTCCGCCGGGGCCGACCGGTCCGCCGATGCGACCGCGGACATCAAGGACCGCATCCTGGCGATACCCGGGATGAGTCTGATCGAGGAGAAGCCGTACGCGGGCTACCGCTACTTCGTTCTCAACTACACCCAGCCGATCGACCACCGGAACCCGTCCAAGGGCACGTTCCAGCAGCGCATCACCCTGCTGCACAAGGACACGTCGCGCCCGACGGTCTTCTACACCAGCGGGTACAACGTCTCCACGAACCCCAGCCGCTCCGAGCCGACCCGGATCGTCGACGGCAACCAGGTCTCGCTGGAGTACCGTTTCTTCACCCCGTCCCGCCCCGCCCCCGCCGACTGGTCGAAGCTCGACATCTGGCAGGCGGCCAGCGACCAGCACCGCGTCTTCACCGCGCTGAAGCAGATCTACTCCGAGAACTGGCTGAGCACCGGCGGTTCCAAGGGCGGCATGACCGCCACGTACTTCGAGCGCTTCTACCCGAAGGACATGGACGGTGTCGTCGCGTATGTCGCGCCGAACGACGTGGTCAACAAGGAGGACTCGGCGTACGACCGGTTCTTCGAGAACGTCGGCACGAAGGAGTGCCGCGACCGGCTCCAGGGTGTGCAGCGCGAGGCGCTGATCCGCCGCGATCCGCTGGAGAAGAAGTACAAGGAGTACGCCGAAACGAACGGCTACACCTTCAACACCGTCGGATCCCTCGACAAGGCGTACGAAGCCGTCGTCATGGACTACGTCTGGGCGTACTGGCAGTACAGCCTGCTCGCCGACTGCGACACCATCCCCGCCGATGCCAAGACCGCACCCGACCAGGCGATCTGGGACTCGATCGACAACATCTCGGGCTTCTCCGCCTACGCGGACCAGGGCCTGAACACGTACACGCCGTACTACTACCAGGCGGGCACCCAGCTCGGTTCGCCGGACATCAAGCAGCCGTGGCTCGGCAATCTCAGCCGCTACGGGTACCAGCCGCCGCGTAACTTCGTACCGAGCTCCATCCCGATGAAGTTCCAGCCGTCGGCGATGCGGGACGTCGACACCTGGGTGAAGCACAACGCCACCCGGATGATGTGGGTGTACGGGGAGAACGACCCGTGGGGTGCGGAACGCTTCCACCTCGGCAAGGGTGCCCAGGACAGCTACATCTACACGGTGGCCGGCGGCAACCACGGTTCCAAGGTGGCCGGTCTCGCCGCCGACGAGCAGGCGAAGGCGACCGCCGACATCCTGCGCTGGGCGGGCGTCGCCCCGGCCGCCGTGCAGTCGGACCCGGCCAAGGCGAAGCCGCTCGCGCCGTACGACGCGCGGCTCGACAAGCGGGACGTGACGAGCGAGCGCAGGCAGGGCCCCGCGCTGCGCCCGTAAGCAGCTCCAGGAGCAGTGAGGTGGGCTGTGCGGGCCGGGTCTGGAACATGCCTTCAGACCCGGCGCGCGCAGCCCACCGGCCTTTTCCCGCCCCGCCGTACCTACAGATCAGCCGGTGCCGCTCACACATGTGACCCCCGCCGGATCCGAGGGCGTCCGCCCCGGCGTGGCCCGCCGGGGCGGGCACACGCCGGTCGGTCTAATACGTCAGGCCGTAGCCGACCGGGTACAGCACCTGCGTCGGATCGTCCGCCTGTTGCACCGGCACCGGCAGTCGGCCCTCCGGTTCGGCGCGGCCCGCGATCACCCGGGCCGCGGCGCGCAGTTCGACATCCGTCCAGGAGTACGCGGCCAGGCTCGCCGCGTGGGCGGGCAGCCGGGCGATGTCGTACGGGTTCCGGATCGCGATCGTGATCACCGGGACTCCGCTCGCCACGAGGGCGCTGACCAGGGTGCGCTGGGAGCTGGTCGCCGATACGTTGTACGTCCCCACGATCACCGCGTCCTTGCCCTGCGCGGCCGCCACCGCCTCGGCGATCTTCGCCTGGGTGGGCGCGGTGCCGGTGGACAGCGCGGTCGCCGCGTACCCCAGTTCGGTGAAGGCGCCGGCGAGGGTGGTGGTCGGCGGTCCGGTGGTGCCGGACGGGGAGGCGGGATCGGCGCCGACCACGAGGAGGTTCTTGTGGGAGCGGCGGGACAGCGGCAGCACCGCACCGGTGTTGGTCAGCAGCGTGGTGGTGTGCTCGGCGATCCGGTCGGCGGCGGCGAGGTGCGACCGGGTGCCGACGGCACGGTCCACACCCTTGTGGCTGACGAACGGGTCGTCGAACAGCCCCAGCTTCGCCTTCAGCCGCAGGATGCGCAGGATCGATTCCTCGATCCTGGCCTCGCTGATCTCGCCGCTCTTCACGGCCGCCAGAACGGCGTTCCAGGAGACGTCGAGGCTCGGCGGGTTCAGCAGCTGGTCCACACCCGCCTGCAGGGCGAGGACGGGCACGCGGTCGTCGCCGTACTTCGTGCGCACCCCCTCCATGCCGAGCGAGTCGGTGACCACGACACCGTCGAAACCGAGCTCCTCGCGCAGGATGCCGGTGAGGATCGGCCGGGACAGGGTCGCCGGGTCCTCGGCGGGGTCGAGCGCGGGGACGACGATGTGCGCGGTCATGATCGCGTCGATGCCCGCGGCGATCGCGGCGCGGAACGGCGGCGCGTCCAGCTCGGCCCACTGGTCGCGGGAGTGGTGGATGTAGGGCAGACCGGAGTGGCTGTCGGTGTTGGTGTCGCCGTGGCCCGGGAAGTGCTTGGCCGTCGAGGCGATCCCGGCGCTCTGATACCCCTTCACCTGTGCGGCGACCATACCGGCCACGGCCTGCGGATCGGCGCCGAAGGACCGTACGCCGATCACCGGGTTGGCCGGGTTGACGTTGACGTCGGAGTCCGGGGCGTAGTTCTGGTTGATGCCGATCGCGGCGAGCTCGGCGCCCGCGATCTGCCCGGCCCGGCGCGCGTCGGAACGCGAACCGCCCGCACCGAGCGCCATCGCACCCGGCATCAGCGTGGCGGGCTCGCCGACGCGGCAGACGATGCCGTGCTCCTGGTCGGTGGAGATCAGGAGCGGCAGGGGCGTGGGACCGGCGAGACCGGCGCGCTGGATGCCGTTGGAGAGGTCGGCGATCTGGTGCGGGTCGCGGGTGTTGTGCGCCCAGGCGAAGTAGATGATGCCGCCGACGTGGTACTTGGCGATCATCTCGGCGGCGGTACGGACCCCGATCTCGGCCATGTTCGCGTTGATGTCGGCCTGGTCGGGCTCGGTGGCGGAGTGCCCGTACACCCGCATCACGAAGAGCTGGCCGACCTTCTCCTCCAGGCTCATCCGGGAGATGAGCTGCTTGAGGCGCGTGGTGGAGGCGGAAGAGGCTGCGGAGGCGGCGAATGCCCCGGGGGCGGAGACCGCGCCGGTCGCGACCGCTGCGGCGGTCACGGCGGTGGCGGTGAGGAGGGTGCGTCTGGAGGTGCGGTGGTGCACGTGAGCTCCTTCGGCCGTACTCAGGGGAGAGGGGGCGGTGAAAGTAACTTCCAAGGGGCACGAATATCTAGAAAGTAACTTCCGGTCAAGGGGGCGGTCCGATAATCGGCTCGGTGGCGTGCGGTCCGGCTCGCCTCGTTCGGTGAACGAGACGGGTGCATGACCGCAGGCCGCACCGGGGGAGGCCGTTACGCCAAGCCCGTCCCCGCCCCCCGCGCCTGAAGCGATTCCACCGCCACCGTGATCGCGGGCCGCCGGGCCGCCTCCGTGCGCCACAACGCGTACAGCCGCCGCACCGGTACGGGGTCCAGCGGCACCGCCACCACTCCCGCCGGCAACGGTCCCCGCCCCAGCCGCGGGATCATCGCGACCCCGAGACCGGCGGCGAGCAGCGCCAGTTGGGTGTGGTTCTCCTCCGCCTGGTGCCGGATGTCCGGCTCGTAGCCCGCCGCCCGCAGCGTCCGTACGAGCCAGTCGTGACAGACCGTCCCCGGCGGCTGGCAGATCCACCGCTCCTTCGCCAGCTCCTCGCGCCGCACCGCGTCCCGCCCGGCGAGGCGATGCCCCTCCGGCACCAGCAGATCGCACCGGTCGTCACCGATCACCGCCTGCGCGATGCCCTCGGGGGCGGGCAGCGGTGCGATGTCCCAGTCGTGCGCGACGGCGAGATCGATCACGCCCTTGGCCACCAGATCGACCGACAGATGAGGGTCGACCTCGGTCAGCCGCACGTCCAGGGCGGGGTGGTCCCGGTCCAGCTCGGCCAGCACGCCGGGCAGCAGACCGCGCGCCGCGGACGCGAAGGCGCCGATCGACAGCCGGCCCGTCGGCAGCCCCCGGCGCTCCTCCAGCGTCGTCTCGGCGCGCTCCACGATCGCCAGCAACTGCTGGGCGGTGGCGGCGAGATGGAGCGCCTCCTCGGTGAGCGCGACACCACGCCCGCGCCGCTCCAGCAGCGTCGTACGGGTCTCCCGCTCCAGCTTCGTGATCTGCTGGGAGACCGCCGACGGGGTGTAGCCGAGCGCGGCGGCGGCGCCCGCCACGGACCCGTGGACGGAGATGGCGTGCAGTGCGCGCAGCCGGGACAGATCGAGCACCGGAACCTCCCGGACCTTCCTGATTCATTAGCAATGCTCAATTCCACCATGAAGAAATCCGCGCTGGTGCTACATGGTTCCGGCAGGCGATCCTCGCTCCATGCGTCCCCTTCACATCGCCCTGGCCGCCCTGGTGGCTGCCGTCTGGGGTGTCAATTTCGTCGTCATCGAGGTCGGTCTCGGGCACTTCCCGCCGCTGCTCTTCTCCGCCCTCCGCTTCCTGGTCGCGGCGCTGCCCGCGGTCTTCTTCGTCGGGCGGCCCAAGGTCGCGTGGAAGTGGATCGTGGGCGTCGGGCTGGTCCTGGGCGTGGCGAAGTTCGGTCTGCTGTTCATCGGCATGGACCGCGGAATGCCCGCGGGTCTCTCCTCCCTGGTGCTCCAGGTCCAGGCGGTCTTCACGGCCCTCTTCGCGGCCGTGGCACTCGGCGAACGGCCGGGCCGGGTAAGAGTGCTGGGGATGGGGATCGCGCTGGCCGGTATCGGGGTCGCGGCGGTGGACGAGGGCGCGAGCGGCCCTGTGCTCGCCTTCGTGCTGGTGATCGTGGCGGCAGCCTGCTGGGGCGTGTCGAACGTCCTGACCCGCAAGGCCGCCCCGCCCGACTCCCTCAACTTCATGGTGTGGGTCTCGACCGTGCCCGTCCTGCCGCTGCTCGGTCTCTCCCTCCTCTTCGAGGGCTGGGACCGCGACGCCGACGCGCTGGCCGCACTGGACTGGAGCGGCGTCGGCATCATCGTCTACGTCGCCTGGATCACCACGGTCTTCGGCTTCGGGGCGTGGGGTTTCCTGCTGCGCCACCACCCGGCGTCGTCCGTGGCCCCGTTCACCCTGCTCGTCCCGGTCTTCGGGATGTCCTCGGCCGCGCTGTTCCTCGGCGAGTCGGTGAGCCCGCTGCGGTGGTGCGCCGCGGCGCTGCTGGTGGGCGGGGTGGCGCTCACGTCACTGGCGGGGGCGCGGCGGGCGCGGGCCGCGGCGACGGAGACGCCGGAACCTCACCCCGCGCGCGCCTGAACCCGGGCCGGCCCTTACGGCCTCCCCCGGTCGTTACGGCCTGGGCGCGCCCAGGCGGAGCAGGTGCTCGCGCCCCGCGCTCAGCAGTCCCGGCAGCTCGGCCGCGTCCGGGTGCCAGCGCTTCTCGTACTCCCAGCAGACCCAGCTGTCCGCGTCCAGCGTGTCCAGGCAGGCACCCAGCGGCAGCACCCCGGCCCCGAGCGCCAACGGTTCGGTGTCCTCCGCCGATGCGATGTCCTTGACCTGTACGTATCCCAGGTGCGGGGCGAGCACCGCATGGCTCGCGACCGGCTCCTCGCCCGCCAGCCAGGTGTGCATGATGTCCCACAGCGCACCGACCTGCCGGTGCCCGACCGTCCCGGCGATCCGGGCCACATCGGCACCGGCCCGGTGCGAGTCATGGGTCTCCAGCAGGATCCGTACGCCCAGGTCGGCGGCGTAGGGGGCGGCGGCGCCCAGCCGGCGGGCGGCGTTCGCATCGGCCACCTCCGGGTCCAGCCCGCCGCCACCGGGGAAGACCCGGACGTGGGACGCGCCCAGATCCCGGGCCAGCTCCACCAGCCCGGCGAGCTCGTCCAGCACCGGCTGGTCGTCCCCGTCGGCGGCGACCCGGACGTACCCGGCGACGGTCAGGATCTCGACGCCGCCCTTCTTGAACTCCTCGGCCACGGCGGTGCGTTCGGCCGAGGAGAGCCCCGGGTGCACCGGCTCCTCGGGGTGGGCGCGCAGCTCCACCCCCTGGTAGCCGTGGTCGACGGCGAGCCGGATGACGTCGGCGATCGGCATCCCCGGTACTCCGAGGGTCGAGAAAGCGAGCTTCACGGGCGTGTTCCTTCCGTCGGTACCGGCCCCTGCGCCGTACGGACCGGACAGCGGCCCGCACATCATCGGCCCATGGCACGCGGTAGGGGTACCCCCGACCCGGTGGCGGAATCAGCGGGCGTCGTCGACGGGGAAGCCGTCGGTCCTGACCACGATCTCCCGGCCTTCGAGCGGCAGGACGAGATCTTGACCGAAGGGCACCACATCGTCGTCGCGGTACGTGCCGGTGCGCGTCGGGTGCTGGTAGACGGTGCAGGAACCTGCCGAGGGGTCGATGATCACGTAGACAGGGATGCTGCACTCGGCATACATCCGGAACCTCTTGCTGAAGTCGTTGTCCTGATTGCTCTTGGACACGACCTCCAGCACCGCTTCCAGACTGTGCCATTCGTACCGGCCGCGACTGTTGCGCTCGGAGCCCGGGGCGATGATCGCGAGGTCGGGTGCGTAGCCGTACAGACTGGACGGGAAGTCGATCATCACGTCCGAGAGGATGTCGCCGTGATCGGCGAGCTGCCGCTCGATCTGCGGCGCCCCCTTGAGAATGACCTTCCACTGGCTCTCGCCCTGCGGCGTCATGGTGATCTTCCCGTCCGTGATCTCGACGCGGTAGCCGCGGGGCAGGTCGACGCCGTCCAGCGCGTCCCAGGCGCTGGCGGTGTCCATGGGCGTGGTCGTCATGCGGGCCTCCCGAATGCCGGTTATTTCACGATATCGCGGAGGTCACTTCCGCGGCGGCGCCGTCGACCCCCGCACCATCAGCTCCGCCGCGATCGTCGCGATGCCTCCGGGCGGCGGCGTCTCCCTGCCCATCGCCAGCCGGCCGGCCCGCGCCCCCGCCTCGAACAGCGGCAGCCGTACGGTCGTCAGGGCCGGGACCGCGTCCACCGAGAACGGCAGGTCGTCGAAACCGGCCACGGAGATGTCCTCGGGGATACGCAGACCGCGGTCCCGGATAGCCGCGCTCGCGCCCAGGGCCACGGTGTCGTTGGCGGCGACGATCGCCGTCACCTCCGGTTCGCGGCGCAGGAGTTCGAGCGTCGCGTCGTAACCTGACCGGCGGTCGTACGGGCCGTGCACGGTGAGACGATCCTCGTCCCGGGCATGTGCGAGGTGCCCTTCCGTGGTCGTGTCGTCCCCGTACAGGCCCGCCGCCGCCATCGCGTCGCGGTGCCCTTCCAGCCGGTGGCGCGTCGTCGTCCGCTCCTCCGGGCCCGCGACATAGCCGATCCACCGGTGGCCGAGCGTCAGCAGATGCTCGGTGAGGCGCCGGCCGCCGCCCCGGTTGTCGAAGGCGAGCGCCGCCACGACCGCTTCGCCCTCGGGCAGCGGGGGCCGCCCGCACAGCACCACCCTGGTCCCGGCGTCCGCGAGTTTCGCCAGCTTCGCCGCCATCGCCGCCTGGTGCGCCGGGTCCTCCACCGCGCCGCCGGTGAGGATGACGGCCGCGGCGCGCTGACGCTGGAGCAGGGTGAGGTAGGTGAGTTCGCGTGCGGGGGAGCCGCCGGTGTTGCAGACGACGGCGAGCTTCTCGCCCCCGGCCCGCCCGGATCCGTCGCCCGGCCCGCCGATCTCGGTCTGCGCCGCCCCGGCCATGATCCCGAAGAACGGGTCGGCGATGTCGTTGACCAGGATGCCGACCAGGTCGGACGTGGCGGCGGCGAGCGAGCTGGCCGGTCCGTTGAGCACGTAGTCCAGGTCGTCCACCGCGCGCAGCACCCGCTCCCGGGTGGACGCCGCCACCGGGTAGTTGCCGTTGAGCACACGCGACACGGTGGCGGGCGACACCCGGGCGCGAGCCGCCACGTCCGCGAGGGTGACTGTCATCGCTTCCTCCGAGGGTTTTGGACGGAGCCCTCTTGTCCGGGCCGCTGTCGGCAGGCTAGCGTCATACCGCATAGAAAGCGCTTGCTACGGCTGTATGGAGGAAACGTCGTGACACGCAGGACAGTGCGCATCGCCATGAACGGCGTCACAGGTCGCATGGGATACCGGCAGCACTTGGTGCGCTCGATCCTCGCGATCCGCGAGCAGGGCGGCCTCGACCTCGGCGACGGCGAGGTGCTGTGGCCCGAGCCCGTCCTCGTCGGCCGCCGCGCCCACGCGCTGGAGGAACTCGCCGACCGGCACGGTCTGACCGAGTGGTCGACCGACCTCGACGCGGTCCTCGCGGACGAGCGCATCGACATCTACTTCGACGCCCAGGTCACCTCGGCCCGCGTCGAAGCGATCAAGAAGGCGATCGCCGCGGGCAAGCACGTCTACACCGAGAAGCCCACCGCCACGGACGTCGAGGCCGCCCTGGAGCTGGCCCGCCTCGCCAAGGATGCCGGGATCAAGCACGGCGTCGTCCAGGACAAGATCTTCCTGCCGGGCCTGCTGAAGCTGAAGCGCCTCATCGACGGCGGCTTCTTCGGCGAGATCCTCTCCGTGCGCGGCGAGTTCGGCTACTGGGTCTTCGAAGGCGACTGGCAGGAGGCCCAGCGCCCCTCCTGGAACTACCGTGCCGAGGACGGCGGCGGCATCGTCGTCGACATGTTCCCGCACTGGGAGTACGTGCTCCACGAGCTGTTCGGCCAGGTCAAGACCGTTCAGGCACACGTCCGGACGCACATCCCGCAGCGCTGGGACGAGCAGGGCAAGCCGTACGCCGCCACCGCCGACGACGCCGCCTACGGCATCTTCCAGCTGGCCGGTGGCGCCGTCGCCCAGATCAACTCCTCCTGGACCGTCCGCGTCAACCGCGACGAACTCGTCGAGTTCCAGGTCGACGGAACGCACGGCTCCGCCGTCGCCGGGCTGCGCAACTGCCGCGTCCAGCACCGCTCGGCCACCCCCAAGCCGGTCTGGAACCCCGACCTCCCGGTCGCCGGGTCGTTCCGCGACCAGTGGCAGGAAGTCCCCGACAACGCCGCCTTCGACAACGGCTTCAAGGCCCAGTGGGAGCTCTTCCTGCGCCACATCGTGCTCGACGAGCCGTACACCTGGGACCTGATGGCCGGAGCCCGCGGTGTCCAGCTCGCCGAGCTCGGGCTCAAGTCCTCCGCCGAGGGCCGACGCCTGGACGTGCCGGAGTTGACGCGGTGACGATCCATCTCCCGCAGGGCCCGTACGAACCCCGCACCACCCCGCTCGACCTCGCACCGGCCGGGGCTCCGCTCGCCTCCCGTACTGTCTTCTCCGCCGCCCATGTCGTCGCCGACCCGTACGCCGACATCAGCCCCGACGACCCCGCGGCCGTCGACTGGGACGCCACCCTCGCCTTCCGCCGTCACCTGTGGTCGCACGGCCTCGGCGTCGCCGAAGCCATGGACACCGCCCAGCGCGGCATGGGCCTGGACTGGACCGGCGCCGCCGAGCTCATCCGCCGCTCCGCCGCCGAGGCAAAGGCGGTCGGCGGCCGGATCGCGTGCGGTGTCGGCACCGACCAGCTCCCCGCAGGGTCCGCCACGCTCGCCGAGGTGAAGGCCGCGTACGAGGAGCAGCTCACCCTCGTCGAGGAGAGCGGCGCCCAGGCCATCCTGATGGCGTCCCGCGCCCTCGCCGCCGCGGCGAACGGCCCCGAGGACTACCTGGAGACGTACGCACACCTGCTGCGCCAGGCCTCGGAGCCGGTCGTCCTGCACTGGCTCGGCCCGATGTTCGACCCCGCGCTGGAGGGCTACTGGGGCTCGTCGGACCTCGACGCCGCCACCGAAACCTTCCTGAAGGTCATCGCCGAACACCCTGACAAGGTCGACGGCGTCAAGATCTCGCTCCTCGACGCCGAGCGCGAGATCGACGTACGCCGCCGCCTTCCCTGCGGGGTCCGCTGCTACACCGGCGACGACTTCAACTACCCGAAGCTGATCGCGGGCGACGACCGGGGCTTCAGCCACGCCCTGCTCGGCATCTTCGACCCGCTCGGCCCATTGGCCGCCCACGCTGTACGCGTCCTGGACACCGGGGACGTGAAGGGCTTCCGCGAACTCCTCGACCCCACGGTCGAGCTGTCCCGGCACCTCTTCCGGGCTCCCACCCGCTTCTACAAGACGGGCGTGGTCTTACTCGCCTGGCTGGCCGGCCACCAGGACCACTTCACGATGGTCGGCGGCCTCCAGTCAGCCCGCTCACTGCCCCACCTGGCGAAGGCGTACGAACTCGCCGACCGGCTGGGCCTGTTCCCCGACCCGGAGCTGGCCGAATCCCGGATGCGCGCCCTGCTCACGGTGGGTGGAGGTGTCCGGTGACGGACCTGTCGCGTCTGAGCATCAACCAGGAGACCATCAAGCAGTGGTCGCTGCCCGAGCTCGCCGAGGGCTGCGTCAAGGCGGGCATCGCCAAGGTCGGCCTGTGGCGGGCACCTGTCCAGGAGTACGGAGTCGAGTGCACCGCGCAGCTCCTGAAGGACGCGGGTCTGACTGCCACCAGCCTCTGCCGGGGCGGCTTCTTCACCGCGCTCGACCCGGCCGAACGGGCCCGCGCCCTGGACGACAACCGCGCCGCGGTCGACGAGGCGGCGGCCCTGTCCACCGACACCCTGGTCCTGGTCTCCGGCGGTCTCCCGCCCGGCAGCCGCGATCTCCACGGCGCCCGCGAACGCGTCGCGGAAGCGCTTGCCGAGCTGGGACCGTACGCGCGGGAACGCGGCGTACGCCTGGCGATCGAACCGCTGCACCCGATGTTCGCCTCGGACCGCTGCGTCGTCTCCACTCTGTCCCAGGCCCTGGACATCGCGGAGCGATTCCCGGCGGAGCAGGTCGGCGTGGTCGTCGACACGTACCACATCTGGTGGGACGACCAGGCGGCCGCACAGATCGCGAGGGCGGGGGAGGGCGGCCGTATCCACTCGTTCCAGCTGGCGGACTGGATCACCCCGCTCCCGGCGGGCGTACTCGTCGGACGGGGCCAACTCGGCGACGGGAGCGTCGACTTCCGCGCATTCCGCGAGACGGTCGAGGCCACCGGCTTCGACGGACCGATCGAGGTGGAGATCTTCAACGAGGACCTGTGGGCGCGCGACGGCGCCGAAGTCCTCGCGGAGGTCGCGGCGCGGTACATCGAGCACGCCTGCTGAGAGCGGGTTCGCGCGGGTTCGAATCGGCTGGGCAAAGAGATCGCAAAGGGGTACAACCCTTCTGCACCCTGCCGGGTCGTATCTTGCGTCGGGCGCTTCCGGGAGGGATCCGGGGGGATCGGGAAGCCCTGATGGAGGGGGAAAGCGAGGGGGGTCCGGTCTTCCGACCGGGCCCCATTTCGTCTCCCGGGACGCACCTGCGGGGCCGCGGCCCCCACGGACCGGCCGCACGGAGTCCCGGCCCGCCCCTCGCCCCTGTGGCCTTGATCCTTCCGCCCGCGTGGGCGACGGTGCGAGGGTGCCCCTCGGCATCGCCGCCGTCCGCGCCCGGTTCACCAGGGACGCCGGGCGGGACCGAAACGGCACCCCTGCACCGGTCTCAGCGGGTCACCACCGGTCGCCGACACGCACCTTGTGCCACCGGCTCTTGGATATGCACAGCTCGTGCGCGTCGTCGTCCAGCTCGATCTGCCAGCGCGCCGGACGCCGGTGCGAGACACGGTGGGTACCGGTCCGCACCGTGCGGCACGACTTCTTGGTCTTGCCGTTGCTCCGGGACGTGGTGCACTCCCTCTTCGTGACCGGCTTGGTCGTCCACGTGATGCGGGCCGGCTTGTATTCCTTCTACGGCCCTTCGGGCAATGTGGCTCCTGATCAACTTGAAAAACCGACTCGAAGGTATTTACTATCGGGGGTATGGGAAGGCCAGTGGACCAACTGACACCGAAGGGCGCGGCGACGCGCCGGGACATTCTGCGCGCCGCCGCCCGTGTCTTCGACGCCAAGGGGTACGCCCTGGCCCGGATGGACGACGTGGTGAGCGAGACCGGCCTCACCAAGGGCGCCGTGTACTTCCACTTCAAGAGCAAGGCCGCCCTGGCCCATGCGGTCGTCGACGATCAGAAGCAGGGGATGCTTGCGCATGTGCGCAGGCAGCTCGAGGGGCTCGGAGGGCCGGCCGCACAGGTGCGCGGACTCGTCCCCATCCTCGTGGACCTCGTCATCGCCGAACCCGCGGGATGGTCCGTCGTACGGCTCGACCGCGAGCTCACCACTGAGTCGCCGCAGGACCATGCCGAGGCGTCCGTTCTCGCGGAGTGGGTCGGCCTGGTCGAAGAACTCCTCCTCGCAGGCGCCCACGCAGGCGACCTGCATCTTTCGGCAGACGCCCACACGCTGGCGACCGTATTCGTGGGCGCGTTCGATGGCTTGAAGGGCGTCCTCGAGGCCACGGGACGCGCCACCCCCGAAGAGCTGCACCGTGCAGCGGCCGTTCTCACCGAAGTCATTGAGGCGACCATCGAAGCCCACTGAACGCCGGGCGGGCCGGACACCACGCACGTCGGCCACCTCGGCCTCCTCATCACGAAGAAAAAAACCTTTGAGTCGGTATGGAGACAGATATGAACTACTCGGACACCCTCACCTCCCAGCTGGCTGTCGTCACCGGCGCTTCGTCAGGGATCGGCGCCGAGTTCGCCCAGCAACTGGCCGCCCACGGTGTGGACCTGGTCCTCGTCGCCCGTTCGAAAGACAAGCTGGAGGAGCTCGCCTCGACCTTGCGGACCAAGCACGGCGTGACCGTCACGCCGATTACCCTCGACCTCTCCCGGCCCGACTCCTCCGAGACCCTCGCGCGCATGCTCGACAAGCAGGGCGTCGCTGTGGACATCCTCGTCAACAACGCCGGCTTCGCTTCCCACGGCGACCTCGCTGAGGCCGACCCCGACCACATGGCCTCCCAGGTGCAGCTGAACGTCGGCACGCTCGTCGGCAACACCACCCGGCTCCTGCCCGGCATGGTCGAGCGCGGGCGCGGCACCATCATCAACGTCGCCAGCACGGCCGGATTCCAGGCGGTGCCACACATGGCGGTGTACTCCGCGACGAAGGCATTTGTCCTGTCCTTCACGCGTTCCCTCTGGGGCGAGACCCGCGGCACCGGTGTGACCGTCCTCGGGATCTGCCCGGGCGCCACCGACACCCCGTTCTTCGACGTGGCCGGTGACAACGCGTCGGTCGGCACCCGGCGCACACCGCAGCAGGTCGTCGCCACAGCACTCGCGGCGCTCGGCGGACGCAAGGCGACCGTCGTCGACGGCGCCGGCAATGCCCTGGTGTCACGCGTCGTCAGCCGCCTGGCACCGGAGCGCCCCCTGATCCGCATCGCCGAACGGAGCGTTCGCCCGAGCGCGTGAGCCTGCGCATCCAGTTCCGCGAGGAAGGCGTCTCCTTTCAACGCCTGAAAACCTGGAAGACCTCCCGCGACCCGGACTACGCGGCCAAGAAGGCCCGCGTCGAGCACCTCTACGCAATCGCCGACGGTGAGGTCGTACCAGAGGACGGTGAACCCACAGTCATCTTCTGCCTGGACGAGTTCGGGCCCCTCAATCTGATGCCGCATCCGGGCCGGCAGTGGGCCGAACGCGGAGGCAAGCACAAGGCCCCCGGCCGTGAGCCCCGTCGACGACGCTGGGCGACCTACAACCGCTACGACGGAGTGCGGCACCTGTTCGCCGCCCTGGCCCTGGCCAAGGACAAGCTCTACGGCCACATCAAGCCGGTCAAGAAGCGGACGCAGTTCCTGGAGTTCTGCCGCTACCTGCGGACGCTCTACCCGCGAGAGGTCCGGATCGCGATCGTCAGCGCCTGACGCAGTACATGCCGTCCCCCGTGCAGATCTTGAGGTGTCAACGCCCGAGATCTGAGGTGCCGGGGGAACGGCGTGCGGTTCACTGCGCGGAAGGGGTGTTCGAGGCCGGTGGCCGTCGAGATCGGTGCTGCCGCCGGCTGATCAGTAGGCCGAGTTGACGTTGTCGATCGAGCCGTAGCGGTCGGCCGCGTAGTTGCAGGCGGCGGTGATGTTGGCGACCGGGTCGTAGATGTTCCACGAGGTGCCGGGGACGTGGTAGGCCTTGAAGGTCGGGTCTATGACCTGGAGCAGACCCTTGGACGGGATGCCCTTGGCGGCATTCGAGTCCCAGTTGTTGATGGCGTTCGGGTTGCCGCTCGACTCGCGCATCAGGTTGCGGTGGATCCCCTCGTAGGAGCCCGGGATGCCCTGCGCCCGCATGATCTCCAGTGACTGGTTGATCCAGGTGCTGACAGTGCCGCCGGACTGGGCGGGGGTGGCGGCCGAGGCGGCTGGAGCGCCGACGAGAGAACCGGCGACGACTGCGGCGCCGGCGGCGGCCATGCCCAGCGAGACCTTCTTGGTCTGGGTCATGTGAGCGAACTTCTTGGACATCGCGGAGATCTGCATCGGAAATTACCTCTTCCGTCGGGATGCCAAGAATTTTTAAACGGGGTTTAAGTCCCGGTCAATGACACTCATTACTATCGAGATACGTACAGGGAATGGGCAACGGTGTCCGAAATGGCCGCAAACGGGCGGCGGTGCGGCCTCTTTGTCCTACTAAGTCGTATCATAGTGACGCACGCCATATCGCCCACGCCACACGACAAAAGCATTGAATCATCACAAAACGGACATGCGTATATTGCCTGCGCCAAACGAAAAACCCTCTATTCGACCCGTGTGATGAATGAAATGCACGGTGTAATGAGAGCGCGGCCGGCCCATTCGAAAAGCGGCCTGGGGGAGCCCGCGGAGCCCGTCGACCGGGCTCAAGACCTGGGCCCGCTCTCTTCTCATGGGCGCCGAGGACCCCTTCGTCATCTTCATGCTCTCGATCTTCGATGGCTTCAACCTCCCGACCTACGACGCGCTGATCTTCGGCACGGAGTCGAAGTCCAACAAGTTCGGTGTCAACGGTGAGTACACCCAGAAGCTCACCTCCGAGATGAAGAACCTCAAGCGGTTCTGGGACATCAACTCGGCGGACATCCAGCTGGTACCCCTGCACGGGGCCGATGTCTTCTCCAGCCCCGAGCGGGTTGCTCGCACGCTCTCGGTGCTGTACGGCGGGACGCCGGAGTCCCAGCTCGACTTGGCCGAGATGTTCGTCGAGCTCGTCGACATGGAACCGATCCTGAAGGGCGGCGCCAACCCGATCTTCTCCTTCAACGCCTTCGCCTACAGCGAGAAGCGTGACCCGGAACCGACAGGCGTCTCCGACAGGATCATCATGGGGGACGGCATCCTGCAGGGCATGTCAGCCGTGGGTCTGGGCGATGTCGCGCCGCGGGCGATCGAGGCCCACGAGTTCGGCCACCACGTGCAGTACGCGAACGACCTGTTCGTGAGCGACCTGCCCGCTCCTGAGGCCACCCGCCGCACTGAGCTCATGGCCGACGCGTTCGGGACGTACTACCTGGCCCACGCCCGCGGCGAGGCGCTGAACACCAAGCGTGTTCTGGGCTCTGAGCAGTCGTTCTACGAGGTGGGCGACTGCGGCTTCGACAACCCGGGCCACCACGGCACGCCGAACCAGCGGCTCGCCGCGTCCAGTTGGGCGGCGAGCGTGGCCAACGACGCGGCGAAGCAGGGCCACATCCTGCCGTCGCTCAAGTTCGCCGGGCAGTTCGAGGCCAAGCTTTCCGACCTGGTCAAGCCGGACGCCGGCTGACGCTGCAGTTCGACCGCAGGACGCGCTCCCTCGAGCGACCGAAGATCCGCATGGGGCGGGCCGGATCCCCCTGCCGGCCCGCCCCACGCGCCCGTCACGTGTGGGCGATGTCGCCGGCACGAGGGCGCAGGAAGGAGCAGACTTGCGGGTATGCGGGCGAGGTCGCGGTCTCCGGCCTGGGCGACGGTTCAAAGGGCGGTTCAAAGCCAGCCCTGGCGGCTGGCCTGGACACCGAGCTGGAACCGGGCCTGGGGCCGTCCATCTGCCGGATGGCCGTCAGCGTAACATCACATGATCATGTGGCGGCCGGGCCGAGGTTGGAGACCACCTGGCCCAAGTTCGCAAGCCTGGTGATTCCGGCAATGTCCTGCCCAATCTGGCTGTCTTGGTCATTTCTGCCGGGGCTCTCGCTGTGTCTGCCGGCGGGGCCGTCGCGGTGACATGACAGCGGCCCCGTCAGGTCGGTGACCGTAACGGGGCTGCTGTGCTGCCGTGAACGCCTCAGGCGGAGAACTCGCCCTGCTTGACCGCGGTGACGAAAGCCGACCAGCCGCCCGTGGAGAAGACGAGCGCGGGGCCGTTGGCGGCCTCGCTGTCCCGGACGGGCACGTGGGCGTAGCCGCGTGCGACCTCAAGGCACATGCGCGGGACGGGGGCGGCGGCATGAGCGCGGGGGAGAGCGAGCCAGGATATTTCCGGCTTCTGCCGTGGACGGGTGAGCAGGGCGAGCCCTGTTACGTCCTGACCGACGGGCACGGTCAGGTGTCGCGGGTCGCGGACACCGTCGAGCGCGTCCAGCTCGGCATGGCGGAGGAGCTGCTGGGCCACGCAGTCGAACTCCTGGCGGACTGCAAGGCTGAGAACACCGAACTCCACTTCCTTGCCGGCCTGCTCACCGAATCCCTGAGGGACGTGAAGCGAATCGCCGACAGCCGGACACACCGGCCGAGCCGGGTCGAGCCGTGCGCCGGGCACGGCGGAGGGCACCGGTAAGGCATGCCGGTCGATGGCACGGCCGGGGCGGCGGATCAGTCGAAGAGGTCGAGGAGTCCCCTCACCCACAACGCGAAGAACGCGATCACGAGAAGTCCGCAGCCCACGGGCGCCATGGCCTGGAGGAACGACCGCTTCTCCGGCGAGTCGCCGCGTACCTCCGCGAGGGTGTCCCAGTCGACCGAGCGTCCGAGGGCCTTGGAGGCTGCGGTCCGTACGGCGGCCAACTGCTGTACGGCGAAGAGGGAATGGGCTTCCGATTCCGGGCCCTTCCAGGCCAGGGCTCTCATCCGGCGCACCGGGTCGCTGTACCTCTCCTCGAACGCCGCGACCTCGTCGGAATCCCGGTCGTCTTCGAGGTACGTCCAACGGCCGGCCTCGGCCGGATCACCGTAGAGCCGATAGATGTCTGCGAGGCGCAGACGCAGACCGGGGTAGTGGGGGTACGACGAGACCAGTCCCCGCAGTCGCTGGCGCGCCATGGGTATGCGCCCTGCGGCGAGGTCCGCATCGACGCGCGCCAACGTCTCATTCAGTGCCATGTGCACATCATCGGTTCTGGCTGCCGGTGTACGTGAGCGAATTATTTCGAGGTGCTCCGGAAGCCGCCCGGTTCCGGCTCCTGTGAATGCGAGCGCATCGACGGCCGTATGGGGGAGGGGGCTCACCTGCGGTCCGGTTCCCGGGGGGGTTGTCCATGGGGCCGGACCGGCCGTCAGTGGGACCGGGTAGCGTCGGTACATGTCCAACATGGCCGTCCTCGAAGGTGTGCTTGAGCGCATCACGTACGCGAACGAGGAGAACGGGTACACGGTCGCCCGCGTCGACACGGGGCGGGGCGCGGGTGATCTGCTGACCGTCGTCGGTTCGCTGCTGGGTGCGCAGGTCGGCGAGTCGCTGCGGATGGAGGGGCGCTGGAGCTCGCACTCCCAGTACGGCAAGCAGTTCACGGTGGAGAACTACACGACCGTGCTGCCCGCCACCATCCAGGGCATCCGTCGCTATCTCGGCTCCGGACTGATCAAGGGCATCGGGCCGGTGATGGCCGACCGGATCACGACGCATTTCGGCGTCGACACGCTCGACATCATCGAGCAGCAGCCGAAGCGGCTCGTCGAGGTCCCCGGGCTCGGGCCGAAGCGGACGAAGATGATCGCCGCCGCCTGGGAGGAGCAGAAGGCGATCAAGGAGGTGATGGTCTTCCTCCAGGGTGTGGGCGTCTCCACCTCGATCGCCGTCCGTATCTACAAGAAGTACGAGGACGCGTCGATCTCCGTCGTGAAGAACCAGCCCTACCGGCTGGCCGCAGACGTCTGGGGCATCGGTTTTCTGACTGCCGACAAGATCGCGCAGGCGGTCGGCATCCCGCACGACAGTCCGGAGCGGGTCAAGGCGGGGTTGCAGTACGCGCTGTCGCAATCCACCGACCAGGGGCACTGCTTCCTCCCGGAGGAGCGGCTGATCGCCGATGCGGTCAAACTGCTCCAGGTCGATACGGGGCTGGTCATCGAGTGCCTCGCCGAACTGGCCGAGGAACCGGAGGGCGTCGTACGGGAGAAGGTGCCGTCGCCCGAGGGAGGCGAGCTGATCACCGCGATCTACCTCGTACCGTTTCACCGCGCCGAGGTCGCTCTCGCCGCGCAGGTGCAGCGGCTGCTGCGGACCCCCGAGGACCGGCTGCCGGCCTTCCAGGACGTGGACTGGGACAAGGCGTTGACGTGGCTCGCCGGTCGTACCGGGGCGACGCTCGCCCCCGAGCAGGAGGCGGCCGTACGGCTCGCGCTCAGCCGGAAGGTCGCCGTGCTGACCGGCGGACCCGGCTGCGGCAAGTCGTTCACGGTCCGCTCCATCGTCGAGCTGGCCCGCGCCAAGCGCGCAAAGGTCGTTCTGGCCGCACCCACCGGGCGGGCCGCCAAACGGCTGTCCGAGCTGACCGGCGCCGAGGCGTCCACCGTGCACCGGCTGCTGGAGCTGAAGCCGGGCGGGGACGCGGCCTACGACCGGGACCGTCCGCTGGACGCCGATCTCGTCGTCGTCGACGAGGCGTCGATGCTCGATCTGCTGCTCGCCAACAAGCTGTTCAAGGCCGTGGCACCCGGTGCCCATCTGCTGCTTGTCGGGGATGTCGACCAGCTGCCGTCGGTCGGCGCGGGGGAGGTGCTGCGCGATCTGCTCGCCGAGGGCGGACCCGTTCCCGCGGTCCGGCTGACGACGATCTTCCGCCAGGCCCAGCAGTCCGGTGTCGTCACCAACGCCCACCGGATCAACTCCGGGACGCCGCCGCTCACTCAGGGCCTGAACGACTTCTTCCTCTTCGTCGAGGACGAGACGGAGGAGGCGGGCGTCCTCGCGGTGGACGTCGCCGCCCGTCGCATTCCGGCCAAATTCGGCCTCGACCCGAGGCGTGACGTCCAGGTCCTCGCCCCCATGCACCGCGGTCCGGCCGGCGCGGGCACGCTCAACGGACTCCTGCAGCAGGCCATCACCCCGGCCCGCCCCGACCTGCCCGAGAAGCGGATGGGGGGCCGGGTCTTCCGGGTCGGCGACAAGGTCACCCAGATCCGAAACAACTACGACAAGGGGGAGAACGGCGTCTTCAACGGCACGGTCGGCGTCGTCACCTCGCTCGACCTCGATGAACAGCGGCTTACGGTCCTCACCGACGAGGACGAGGAGATCCCGTACGACTTCGACGAGCTGGACGAGCTGGCCCACGCGTACGCCATGACGATCCACCGCTCCCAGGGCAGCGAGTACCCGGCCGTCGTCATCCCCGTCACCAAGAGCGCCTGGATGATGCTCCAGCGGAACCTGCTGTACACGGCTGTGACGAGGGCGAAGAAGCTCGTCGTGCTGGTCGGCTCCCGGCAGGCGATCGGCCAGGCGGTCCGCACGGTTTCCGCCGGCAGACGCTGTACGGCGCTGGATTACCGGCTGCGTGGAGGAGCGGGCGGAGGATCAGCGGAAAAAATGATCGATCAAATCGGTGGCAAACATCACGGAGCCCTTCCGGAACCGGAGTCAAGGGGGCAGGATGAGTATCTTGGCGGCACTCAGTGCCGTCAGTAGGTCCAATGGACGACCCCGAGTGCACTCTCCTGAGCCAAATGGAGGAGGGTGGAGACAGTCAGGGAATCTCGAAGTAGAGGCACTACGTCGGTGAGGGATGACGTGAGCGACAACTCTGTAGTACTGCGGTACGGCGATGACGAGTACACCTACCCGGTGATCGACAGCACCGTCGGCGACAAGGGCTTCGACATCGGGAAGCTCCGGGCCAATACCGGCCTGGTGACGCTGGACAGCGGATACGGCAACACCGCCGCATATAAATCCGCCATCACCTACCTCGACGGCGAGCAGGGCATCCTGCGGTACCGCGGCTATCCCATCGAGCAGCTCGCCGAGCGCTCGACGTTCCTGGAAGTCGCGTACACGCTCATCAACGGTGAGCTTCCCAAGGTCGACGAGCTGTCGACCTTCAAGAACGAGATCACCCAGCACACACTGCTGCACGAGGACGTCAAGCGGTTCTTCGACGGCTTCCCGCGCGACGCCCACCCGATGGCCATGCTGTCGTCGGTCGTCAGCGCGCTGTCCACGTTCTACCAGGACAGCCACAACCCGTTCGACGAGGAGCAGCGCCACCTCTCGACGATCCGCCTGCTGGCCAAGCTGCCGACGATCGCCGCGTACGCGTACAAGAAGTCGATCGGTCACCCCTTCGTCTACCCGCGCAACGACCTCGGGTACGTCGAGAACTTCCTGCGCATGACCTTCTCGGTCCCCGCCCAGGAGTACGAGCTGGACCCGGTCGTCGTCTCCGCGCTCGACAAGCTGCTCATCCTGCACGCGGACCACGAGCAGAACTGTTCGACCTCCACCGTGCGTCTGGTCGGCTCCTCGCAGGCGAACATGTTCGCCTCGATCTCCGCCGGTATCTCGGCGCTGTGGGGCCCGCTGCACGGTGGCGCCAACCAGTCGGTGCTGGAGATGCTCGAGGGCATCCAGGCCAACGGCGGCGATGTCGACTCCTTCATCCGCAAGGTGAAGAACAAGGAGGACGGCGTCCGGCTGATGGGCTTCGGCCACCGCGTCTACAAGTCCTTCGACCCGCGCGCCAAGATCATCAAGGCTGCGGCCCACGACGTGCTGTCCGCGCTCGGCAAGTCCGACGAGCTGCTCGACATCGCGCTGAAGCTGGAGGAGCACGCGCTCTCCGACGAGTACTTCGTCTCGCGCAACCTCTACCCCAACGTGGACTTCTACACGGGTCTGATCTACCGGGCCATGGGCTTCCCGACCGAGATGTTCACCGTGCTCTTCGCGCTCGGCCGGCTCCCCGGCTGGATCGCCCAGTGGCACGAGATGATCAAGGAGCCGGGATCCCGCATCGGCCGCCCGCGCCAGATCTACACCGGCGAGGTCCTGCGTGACTTCGTCCCGGTCGAGGGCCGCTGACTCTCGTAGCACCCCCTGCACCACCCCGGCCGCTGCGGCCGGGCTGCCTTCGCCCCGCGTACCGCGCTTTCGCACAGAGCGCGGTGTCCGGGGCGATTCGCGTACCCGGCCCGCATGTAGCGAGAAGCGCCCCGCCGCCGATCCCCCCACGGGCCGACAGCGAGGCGCTTCCCATATCCCGGAGCGGATTCCCCCCACGGGATCCGGCCGGGCGTCTGCGGGAGCCGAAGCTCCTGGGTATTCCTCGGTGCTGCTGCACTACGTCACTGCGGTTGCACGTCTCGCGGTCTGCCGGGGTACGTACCTTCGGGAGGGCCGCTCAAAGCTCCCCGGTGCACGTGCCCCGGCCAACGCTTGCCTGAAGCATCCCCCAAGATGCTTCGTCGGACGTCCCCCAAGACATCCCTGGCATCGCACTCTTAGACTCGCGAACCCATCGGATGGTTACCCTCAAACTGATGTGATCTAGATCTCTTTGTGGAAATCACGTGAAGGCGCGCAACCGCAGGCTGTTCGTCACGACGAAGACCGATGAGCAGGCCATTGCCGCTCCGGCAATCATAGGGTTGAGCAGGCCAAACGCCGCAAGGGGTAGGGCGGCAACGTTGTAACCAAATGCCCAGAAAAGGTTGCCCTTGATCGTGGTCAGGGTGCGCCGGGAGAGCCGGATGGCATCGGCGGCCACCTTGAGATCTCCACGAACGAGGGTGAGATCGCTCGCCTCGATCGCGGCGTCCGTGCCGGTGCCCATGGCCAGCCCGAGGTCGGCGGTGGCGAGGGCCGCCGCGTCGTTGACGCCGTCCCCGACCATCGCGACCGAACGGCCCTCCGCTCGGAGCCGCTCGATGACGTGCACCTTCTCCTCGGGGAGCACCTCGGCGTAGACCTCGTCGATGCCGACGGCACGGGCGACGGCGTCCGCCACGGCCCGGTTGTCGCCGGTCAGCAGCACCGGCCTGAGGCCGAGGGCGCGCAGCTCGGCGACGGCTGTCGCACTGGAGTCCTTGATCGCGTCGGCGACCCCGAGAACGCCACGCGCCTCGCCGTCCCAGGCGACCGCGATGGACGTACGGCCCTGGGCCGCCGCGTCCGTGAGGGAGCCGGACAGCGCCTCGGGGACGGCGATCCCTGCGTCGGTGAGCAGCTGGGGGCGTCCGACGAGCACCTGGTGCCCGTCGACGGTGCCGCGTACCCCGAGCCCCGGGACGTTGGCGAAGGACTGTACGGCGGGGAGCGCGGCCCCGGTGCGTTCGGCGGCACCGGTGGCGACGGCCTGGGCGATCGGGTGCTCGGAGGCGTGCTCCAGGGCGCCGGCCAGCCGCAGTACCTGCGTCGCGTCGGTGCCGGGCGCCGGGTGGACGTCCTGGAGAGTCATCCGGCCGGTGGTGACCGTGCCGGTCTTGTCCAGGACGATCGTGTCGATACGCCGGGTGGTCTCCAGGACCTCCGGGCCCTTGATCAGGATGCCGAGCTGCGCGCCGCGCCCGGTCCCCACCATGAGCGCGGTGGGAGTGGCGAGGCCGAGCGCGCACGGGCAGGCGATGATCAGTACGGCGACGGCGGCGGTGAACGAGGCGGTCACGTCGTCCGTGAACAGCAGCCAGACGACCAGGGTGACCAGCGCGAGCAGCAGGACGACCGGGACGAAGACCGCGGAGATCCGGTCGGCGAGACGCTGTACCTCGGCCTTTCCGTTCTGGGCGTCCTCGACGAGCCTGGCCATCCGGGACAGCTGGGTGTCGGCGCCGACCCGGGTGGCGCGCACGACGAGGCGGCCCGAGACATTGACGGTGGCGCCGGTGACGGAGTCCCCGACGTTCACATCGACCGGAACGGACTCGCCGGTGAGCATCGACGCGTCCACGGCGGAGGTGCCCTCGGTGACGGTGCCGTCGGTGGCGATCTTCTCGCCGGGACGGACCACGAAGTGGTCGCCGACGGCGAGCCGGGCGACGGGGACGCGTACTTCGGTGCCGTCCCTGAGGACGGAGACGTCCTTCGCGCCCAGGTGCATCAGCGCACGCAGCGCGGAACCGGCCTTGCGCTTGGACTTCGCCTCCAGATAGCGGCCCAGCAGGATGAAGGTGATGACCCCGGCGGCCACTTCCAGATAGATGGTGGAGGAGCTTTCCCCGAGCTCTCGGCTCCGCTCGAGCAGGGGAGACCCCACTGCGCGTGAGACCGAGAAGTCGAAGCCGTGCCGCATCCCGGTCATGCCCGCGTCCCCGAAGAACAGCGCCCAGAGCGACCAGTCGAACGCCGCGAGCGTGCCGACGGAGACGAGGGTGTCCATGGTGGCCGCGCCGTGCCGGAGGTTGGTCCAGGTGGCGCGGTGGAAGGGCAGTCCGCCCCAGACGACCACGGGGGCGGCGAGCGTGAGGGAGAGCCACTGCCAGTTGTCGAACTGGAGGGACGGGACCATGGCCAGGAGCACGACGGGGGCGGCGAGGGCGGCCGAGACGATCAGCCGCTGCCGCAGGGCGGAGAGGGCGTCGGCCGCGCTGCGCTCGGCTTCGGTCTCCTCCGGCGCGGTGCCGGTGTCCGCAGCCTCTTCGATTTCCCGGGTCCGTCGGGCCTCTTCGGTCCGCTCGACCTCGGCGGGGCCGGTGGCCTCGGGCGGCGAGAGCGTTTCGGCGGGCGGCGGGGGCGGCGCCGGCGCGGGCCGTTGTACCGGCTGTGCGGTGTATCCGGTCTTCTCGACCGTGGCGATCAGGTCGGCCAGCCGGGTCCCGGCACCGAACGCGACGCGCGCCTTCTCGGTCGCGTAGTTCACGGACGCGGTGACGCCGTCCATCCGGTTGAGCTTCTTCTCGACGCGGGCCGCGCACGAGGCGCAGGTCATCCCGCCGATCGTGAGTTCCGCTTCCGAACTCGTGACCGCCGGGGCTTCGGCCTCTGTTGCGCTGTGCATGTCCGAACTCCTGAAATGCCGACCGGGCCGTGCCCCACCAGTATCTGCTGGTCGGTCCGGCCCGGTGGCGCAAGGGGTGGTGCAGATGATCCGGGTGATGCTGGTGGGGCGGGTTCGTGGGGTGTCCGGGTGGGCCCGGACGGCGTTCAGGCCTGGCCGGCGAGCTCGTAACCCGCCTCGTCGACCGCGGCGCGGACGGCGTCCTCGGACAGCGGCGCCTCGGAGACGACGGTCACCTCTCCGGTGGAGGCCACGGCCTTCACCGAGGTGACGCCCTCGATGCCGGAGATCTCCTCGGAGACGGCGCCTTCGCAGTGCCCGCAGGTCATGCCCGTCACCCGGTAGACGGTGGTGATCGCACCCGCCGTTGCTTCGGTGCCAGCACCGTTGTGGCAGGAGCCGCCGGGCGAGCAGCAGGAGCCGGTGGCCTGGGGGAGCTGGGTCTCGGCGGTCATGGTGTTCTCCTCTTCGACGCGTACAGCTTCAATGTGGCGCCAGGGAGCCCCGGGAAGGCCGGTGCGCCCCAACGCGCAGAACTATATACCCCTAGGGGGTATGAATGCGAGAGGGGGGCGATGTCGCTTCGCGCGCTGTCGGCCATTCGGCGGAGCAGTGGCCGGGGCGGACGAGGGGGCTCGGAGAGTCCGGGGGGTGGCCGGCGCGGGCCGGCGTGCGAGTGCTGGTCAGTGCGACACCTGCGCCTCGACTGGGACCGCCCCGCGGCGGACACCACCTGATGTGTCGCTTGGGTGGAATTCGAGCATAGATCCAATATGGGCATATGTGACAAACGGGCAGATATGATCGTTCACCAGGCAGAGCCGTACAACGCCGAGCCACCTCCTGGCGCCCTCGTGGGCCAGGTCACCCCTCTGGACACTTTCTACGGCCGCAATCACGGACCGTTCCCCCTCATAGACAAGGCAAGCTGGCGGCTGCGAGTAGACGGCCTGGTCGAGAACCCCCTGGAGCTGTCCCTGGACGAACTGCAGCGCCGCTTCCCCGAGCGGAACCTGGTGGCGACACTGCAGTGCGCGGGCAACCGCCGCGCCGACCTGATGTTGTTCCACGACATACCTGGCCAAGTCCCCTGGGGCCCCGCAGCCATCTCCACCGCATGCTGGGGCGGAGCGGGCCTGGCAGACGTGCTGGCCGAGGCCGGGCTGCAGGCGCAAGCGACCCACATCGCCTTCACCGGCGCCGACGTGTCACAGGACACCGACCCACCACAGCCCTTCGGCGCCTCCATCCCGGCGGCGAAAGCCACCGCCGGCGAAGTGCTCCTGGCCTGGGCGATGAACGACCAGGCACTGCCCACCGCGCACGGGGCCCCACTGCGCGTGGTCGTCCCGGGCTGGATCGGTGCCCGCAGCGTCAAATGGCTCCAGCGCATCACCGCACAAGCCGAACCGACCGACAACTACTTCCAAGCCGAATACAGCATCCTGCCCCCCGAAGCTGACCCTCGCACGGCCGGACCGGGGGACGGCATCACCCTTGGCCCGATCGCCATCCACTGTGCCATCCTGCAGCCCGGAAAAGACGCCCAGCTACCTTCCGGGCCGACCAAGGTCACCGGCTTTGCCTTCGCCGGGGATGACCGAACCGTGGCGCGGGTGGATGTATCCCCTGACGGCGGCAACCTGTGGATCCACGCCGATCTGGACACAGCGGAAAATCCCTGGACGTGGCAGCACTGGCACACCACACTCACCCTGCCCCCAGGCGAGACGGAACTCGTCGCCCGCGCCTGGGACGACACTGCGGCCGTACAGCCCGAATCGCCAGCAACCGTCTGGAATCCCAGGGGGTACGCCAACAACTCCTGGGCCCGCCTGCACGTCACATGCTCTCACTGAACCGGACGAGCCGGACGAGGTTCGCAGATAGCCCCCCGGGGCGCGCGACGGGAACCAGGCATGGACGGAGGCCCCGTGCGGCGCCGGGTCGGGGCCGGTCGCCGTACGGGGCCTGGAACGGACGGAGGAAGGGGCGAGGGCGTCAGCCCTTGCGGCCCCGGTTGCTCGGGCGGGCAGCGACCCAGGCGCGGACGGTGTCCGCGTACCAGTAGGGCTTACCGCTTTCCACATGGTCGGGTGCGGGAAGGAGACCGTGCTTGCGGTACGAGCGAACGGTCTCCGGCTGCACCCGGATGTGCGCGGCAATGTCCTTGTAGGACCAGAGCCTTCTGTCCGTCATAAGTGACACCTCTCTGCGCCGCAGCGGCAGCCGGGGGCCGGCGGAGGAGCCGCGGCACGGACGCTGACGATCACTCAGCCTGTGTCCGGTGAACGACACGGGGCGACGAGCGGGGAGGGGCTGTCGAATGCCTGTGACGGAAGACCCGCGCCACGCGGACATGTGTGACAAGGGAGTGATATCTGTGACAGAAGGCGTGCATTCGGGCCGGAGTCGGCCAAGATCTTCAGTGCCCTCCTAGGCGTGCCAGAGCGCGAACCAGGTCTGCGGACCGACCAGGCCGTCCGGGACGAGTGGCGGGTGGTCCGCCTGGAAGCGCTGAACAGCGGCGAGGGTCGTCGTCCCGAAGGTGCCGTCAACGGCACTCCACGGCAGATAGCGGCGGTTGGCCAGAAGGCACTGCACCTCGGAGACCCGTTCGCCCTGCTCGCCGAAGAAGGTCAGCTGATCGCCGTCGTAGAACACGCAGGCCGCGCCGGGCGAGGGGAGCGGCTGCTCCGGGGCGTGCCCGGCGGCCCAGGCGCCGGGGGCGGTGGTGAGGGCGGCGGCCAGGGCGAGTGCGGCCAGGACCGAGGCCCCTGCCGTCCTCGCGGAGAGAGACGTCTTTCGGATCACGGTGAGTTGCTCCTCGTGCGGTCACGGGGTGCGGAAGGGACCGCACCCGCTTCTCTGTGAGCACAACACCGCACACCGCCGGGACGTCACATCCGTGCCCGGTTCGGTGTGTCCTGCTCGGGCGCGGGTGTCTGCGCCGGTGTGCCGCAGGAGCGGAGGAAGGCGCGGGTGCGACGGGCGATCGGCAGGGGCCTGTCGGGCGGGCACGGATACATGTCCTGCTCGACGATCGCGAACAGATCGACGTCCAGCCGTCGGGCCGCGTCCAGCACGGGACCCAGGGCGGGTACGCCGTTCGGCGGTTCGCACATGACGCCCCGTGCCACGGCCGGCCCGAACGGCACCTCGTCCGCCACGACTTCGGCCAGGACGTCCGGGTCGACCTGCTTGAGATGCAGATAGCCGATCCGCTCGCCGTAGGTCTCGATCAGCTTGACGCTGTCCCCGCCGCAGTAGGCGTAGTGGCCGGTGTCGAGACAGAGCGAGACCAGGTCGGGATCGGTGGCGTCGAGGAACCGGTTGACGTTCTCCTCGCTGTCGATATGGGTGTCGGCATGCGGATGGACGACGATCCGCAGTCCGAAGCGGTCCCGTACCTCGCGGCCCAGCCGCTCCGTCTGCGTGGTGAGGTGGCGCCACTGCTGCGCGGTGAGGGTGCGGTCCTCAAGGATCTCGCCGGTCTTGTCGTCGCGCCAGAACGACGGAATGACCACCAGATGCCCGGCGCCCATCGCCCGGGTGAGTGCCGCGATGTCGGCGACATGCGCCCAGGTCCGTTCCCAGACGTCCGGGCCGTGGTGCAATCCGGTGAAAACGGTGCCCGCGGAGACGGTCAGTCCGCGGCGGCCGGTCTCCTCGGCGAGGCGGGCCGGATCGGTCGGGAGATAACCGTACGGGCCCAGCTCGATCCACTCGTAACCCGCCTCGGACACCTCGTCGAGGAAGCGCTGCCACGGCACTTGGCGGGGATCGTCGGGGAACCAGACCCCCCACGAGTCGGGTGCCGAGCCGATACGGATGCGGGCCGGAGCGGAAGCGGAGGAGGTCATGCGGCCAAGAATTCGGCGCCGGAAGACGACTGTCAAGAGTACGTCCTTATGTCCGGACAAAATGTTGACAGGGTTCCGGAGAGAGGGCTAGACCTGGGGGCAGCCGCTCCGGTCGCCGGTCGAAGGGACGCGTATGCCTGAGATGTACGACGTGATCACCATGGGGCGGATCGGGGTGGACCTCTACCCCCTGCAGACCGGACGCCCGCTGGCTCAGGTCGACACGTTCGGGAAGTTCCTCGGCGGCTCACCGGCCAATGTGGCTGTTGCGGCCGCCCGGCTCGGCAGGCGGACGGCGGTGGTGACACGCACCGGCCGGGACGCGTTCGGGGACTATCTTCACCAGCAGTTGCGGGAGTTCGGGGTGGACGACCGATGGGTGACGTCTGTCGACGCGTATCCGACGCCGGTGACCTTCTGCGAGATCTTTCCGCCGGACGACTTCCCGCTCTACTTCTACCGCCTGCCCAAGGCGCCCGACCTGGAGATCCACGAAGCGGAACTCGACCTGGACGCGATCCGGGCGGCCCGGGTCTTCTGGATGACCGGCACCGGACTGTGCGCGGAACCCAGCCGCACGGCGACGCTGGCGGCGCTGCGCGCCAGGAGCGAGGCGCGGGCGGAGTCCGGCAACGAGCGAGGCCCTGTGCCAGGTTGCTGCACGGTCTTCGACCTGGACTGGCGCCCGATGTTCTGGACCGACGAGCCCGATCACCCCGGCGCGGACCACCTCGTCGACCCCACGGCCACCGCGCGCTACCGCGAGGCCCTCGCCCACGCCACTGTCGCCGTCGGCAATCTCGACGAGTGCCGGATCGCCACCGGGGAACGCGAGCCGTATGCGGCCGCCCGCGCCCTGCTCGCCGCCGGGGTCGAGCTCGCCGTCGTCAAGCAGGGCCCCAAGGGTGTCCTCGCCGTCCACCGGGACGGCACCGTCGCCGACGTCCCGCCCCTGCCCGTGGACGTCGTCAACGGTCTCGGTGCCGGAGACGCCTTCGGCGGGGCGCTCTGCCACGGGCTGCTCGCCGGCTGGGAGACCGAGCGCATCATGCGGTACGCCAACGCGGCCGGTGCCATCGTCGCCTCCCGGCTCGCCTGTTCACCCGCCATGCCCTTCCCCCACGAGGTGGAAGAGGCACTCGTCCGCGGCGCCGTCACCACCGGCGATCCCGAACCCGAACCCGGGCCCGGGGCGGTCTCATGACACCCGCGGCCTCCTCCGTGGCCGACCTCGTACGGCTGCGCGTGCGCCACCCCGAAGCCGTCGCCGAGGCCGCCGCCCGCCGCCGCAGACGGCCTCTCGTCGGTGACAGCGGGCGCCTGATGATCATCGCGGCGGACCATCCGGCCCGCGGCTCCTTCGCCGTCGGCGGGCACGAACTGGCCATGGCCAACCGGTTCGAGCTCCTGGAGCGGCTCTGCCTCGCCCTCTCCCGCCCCGGCGTCGACGGCGTCCTCGGTACCGCCGACATCCTCGACGACCTGCTGCTCCTCGGCGCGTTGGAGGACAAGGTCGTCATCGGCTCGATGAACCGCGGCGGACTCGCGGGCGCCTCCTTCGAACTCGACGACCGCTTCACCGGCCACCGCCCCGACGACCTCGCCCGGCTCGGCTTCGACGCGGGCAAGCTGCTGCTCCGCATCGACTACGGCGACCCCGGCTCCCTCGACACCATGCACGCCACCGCCCGCGCCATCGACGCCATGGCCGCGCACCGGCTGCCGGTCTTCGTCGAGCCGTTCCTCTGCCGCCGGGTCGACGGCAAGGTCCGCAACGACCTCGGCGCGGCCGCGGTGACCACGTCGATCGCCATCGCCTCGGGGCTTGCGGGCACCTCCGCGTACACCTGGCTCAAGGTCCCCGTCACCGAGAACCCCGACCACATGGCGCGCGTGATGGAGACATCGACGCTGCCTGCCGTGCTGCTGGGCGGCGAGGTGGGCGGCGACCAGGAGGGCGCGTACGAGAAATGGCGTGACGCGCTGCGACTTCCCACCGTTCAGGGGCTGGTGGTGGGAAGGTCGCTGCTCTATCCGGTCGACGGGGACGTGGCCGGTGCCGTTGATACGGCCGTGGCACTGCTGTAGCGAGTGGACAGGGACGGGTAGGGAGAAGGCATGACGACGGACCATGAGGAACGCGTACGGGAACGGCCGGGGCACCGGTGGCATCTGCCCGCGGGCAGCGCGGCGGAGGGACCGTACGCCCTGGACATCGATCCGAAGCGGGCCGGCTGGGACCGGTCGAGCCTGCGTGTGGTGGAGCTGCGGCCCGGTGGTGTTCACACACTTGTCACCGGGGAGAGTGAGTGGATCGTCCTGCCGTTGACCGGTGGCTGTACGGTGCACACCTCAGGTGAGATCGTTGAACTGCTGGGCCGGGAAAGCGTGTTCAGCGGGGTGTCCGACTTCGCCTACGTACCACGTGACGCCCACGCGCAGATCGCCTCCGGCGCAGGAGGCCGCTTCGCCCTGGCAGGAGCGAAGTGCGAGCGACGACTCCCCGCTCGCTACGGCCCCGCGCCGGAGGTACCCGTGGAGCTGCGCGGCTCCGGGACCTGCTCGCGCCAGGTCAACAACTTCGCCGCCGCCGACACGTTCGAGTGCGACCGGCTGATCGCCGTCGAGGTCCTCACCCCGGGCGGCAACTGGTCCTCGTATCCGCCGCACAAACATGACGAGCACCGCCCCGGAGCCGAGTCGGTCCTCGAAGAGATCTACTACTTCGAGATCGAGGAGCGGGGCGGCACGGCCGGGTTCGGCTATCACCGTGTCTCCCCGTCCCGGCCCGGCGGCACGGATGTCCTCGCCGAGGTCCGCAGCGGCGACGCGGTCCTGATCCCCGACGGCTGGCACGGCCCGTCCATCGCCGCCCCCGGCCACACCATGTACTACCTCAATGTGATGGCCGGCCCGGGGGAGCAGCGGGAGTGGCTGATCAGCGACCACCCCGATCACGGCTGGATCCGCGACACCTGGCCGGCGCAGCCGGTCGACCCCCGGCTCCCGCTCCACGGCCCCTCCGGCCCCTCCGGAATCGCCGGTCAGGAGGCATCCCGATGAGCACCCGCAGGCTCACCACCGCCCAGGCCCTGGTCTCCTTCCTCGCCCGCCAGTACACCGAACGCGACGGCCGTCGGCAGCGTCTGATCAGCGCCACCTGGGGCATCTTCGGCCACGGCAACGTCGCCGGAATCGGCCAGGCGCTGCTGGAGACCGGGCCCTCCATGCCCTACCTCCAGGGCCGCAACGAGCAGTCCATGGTGCACGCTGCCGTGGGGTACGCCCGCCAGTCCGGCCGGCTCTCCGCACACGCCGTCACCACGTCCATCGGCCCCGGCGCCACCAACCTCGTCACCGGTGCCGCCCTCGCCACGATCAATCACCTCCCCGTCCTGCTCCTCCCCGGCGACACCTTCGCGACCCGCCCCGCCGACCCTGTCCTGCAACAGCTCGAAGTCCCGTCCGCCGGCGATGTCTCCGTCAACGACTGTCTGCGCCCCGTCTCCCGCTACTTCGACCGGATCACCCGCCCCGAGGCGCTCGTCCCGGCCGCCCTCCAGGCGATGCGGATCCTCGCCGACCCTGCGGAGACCGGTGCCGTCACACTCGCGCTGCCGCAGGACGTACAGGCGGAGGCGTACGACTGGCCGGCGGAGTTCTTCGCCGAGCGCATCTGGTACGTACGCCGGCCCGCGCCCGACGCCCATGAGCTGGAGCAGGCGGTACGGGCCGTGCGCACCGCCCGCCGGCCGCTGATCGTCGCAGGCGGCGGCGTCCACCACAGCGCCGCCGAGGAGACTCTCGCCGCGTTCGCCGCCGCCACCCGGATCCCGGTCGCCTCCACCCAGGCGGGCAAGGGCTCGCTGCGCCACGACCACCCCGCCGATGTCGGCGGCATCGGCCCGACCGGCACCGCGGCCGCCGACGAGCTGGCTCGCACCGCCGACCTGGTCATCGGCATCGGCACCCGCTACTCCGACTTCACCACCGCCTCTGCCACGCTCTTCTCCAACCCGGCGGTCCGCTTCCTGGGCCTCAACATCACCGGCTTCGACGCCCACAAGCTCGCCGCGCTCCCGCTCGTCGCCGACGCCCGCACCGCCCTCGAAGCGCTGACCGGGGCACTGAACGGGCGCAACTACCGCGTCGACCCGGCGTACGAGACCGAGTACACCGAGGCGAAGGAGCGCTGGGAGCAACGTGTCGACGCCGCGTTCGCCGCCGACGACCCCCACGCCCGGCCCACCCAGGCCCAGGTCCTCGGCCTGCTCGACACCCTGGTCACCGACGACGACATCCTGATCAACGCCGCGGGTTCGCTCCCCGGCGACCTGCACAAGCTGTGGCGGACCCGCTCCCGACGCCAGTACCACGTGGAATACGGCTACTCCTGCATGGGATACGAGATCCCGGCCGCGATCGGCGTACAGCTGGCCGCCCCCGGCCGTCCCGTCTGGGCGCTCGTCGGCGACGGCACGTACCTGATGAACCCCACAGAGATCGTCACCGCCGTGCAGGAGAACCTCCCGATCAAGGTCGTTGTCCTGCAGAACCACGGCTACGCCTCCATCGGCGGGCTCTCCGAGACGGTCGGCGGCGAACGCTTCGGCACGGCCTACCGGCACCGGAGCGCCGACGGGAGTTTCACCGGCCCCCCGCTGCCCGTCGATCTCGCCGCCAACGCGGCCTCCCTCGGAATGCGGGTGCTGCGTGCGAAGACCGTCCATGACCTGCGCGAAGCCCTCTCTGAGGCGCGGAGCGCGGACCGCCCCACTTGTGTCTACGTCGAGACCGAAACGGCAGACACAGTGTCGGGCCCCCCTCCGGCGCAGGCGTGGTGGGATGTTCCTGTAGCCGAAACGGCCACCCGCCCGTCGGCGGTAAAAGCCCGGGAAGACTACGACCGGCGAGTCGCAGCCCGACGCCGCCACCTCTGAAGGCCTGAAGGAGTTTCGTAATGAAGACCGTCAACCACTGGATCGGTGGCAAGACCGTCGAGGGCACGTCGGGCAACTACGGCCCGGTCACCGACCCGGCCACCGGCGCCGTCACGACCCAGGTCGCGCTCGCCTCCCTCGAAGAGGTCGACGCCGCGGTCGCCGCAGCGAAGGACGCGTACGCCACGTGGGGCACGTCCTCGCTGGCCGCCCGCACCGCCGTCCTCTTCCGCTACCGCGCGCTGCTCGACGCCCACCGCGACGACATCGCCGCGCTGATCACCGCCGAGCACGGCAAGGTGCACTCCGACGCGCTCGGCGAGGTCGCCCGCGGTCTGGAGATCGTCGAGCTGGCCTGCGGCATCACGACCCAGCTCAAGGGCGAGCTGTCCACCCAGGTCTCCAGCCGGGTCGACGTCTCCTCGATCCGTCAGTCGCTCGGTGTCGTCGCGGGCATCACGCCGTTCAACTTCCCGGCCATGGTGCCGATGTGGATGTTCCCGCTGGCCATCGCGTGCGGCAACACGTTCGTCCTCAAGCCCAGCGAGAAGGACCCGTCGGCCGCCATCCTGCTGGCCGAGCTGGCCGCCGAGGCCGGTCTGCCGGACGGTGTGCTGAACGTCCTGCACGGCGACAAGGTCGCGGTCGACGGGCTGCTGAACCACCCGGACGTCGCCGCGGTCTCCTTCGTCGGCTCGACCCCGATCGCCCGCTACATCCACACCACCGCCTCCGCCAACGGCAAGCGCGTCCAGGCGCTCGGCGGTGCGAAGAACCACATGCTGGTCCTGCCGGACGCGGACCTCGACGCCGCCGCCGACGCCGCGGTCTCCGCCGCGTACGGCTCCGCCGGTGAGCGCTGCATGGCGATCTCCGCGGTCGTCGCGGTAGGCGCCATCGGTGACGAGCTCGTCGCCAAGATCAAGGAGCGGGCCGAGAAGATCAAGATCGGCCCCGGCAACGACCCGACGTCCGAGATGGGTCCGCTGATCACCGCGGCCCACCGCGACAAGGTCGCTTCGTACGTCACCGGCGCGGCGGCCCAGGGCGCCGAGGTCGTCCTCGACGGCACCGGCCACACCGTCGACGGCTTCGAGGGCGGCCACTGGATCGGCCTCTCCCTCCTCGACCACGTGTCCACCGACTCGGACGCGTACAAGGACGAGATCTTCGGCCCGGTGCTCTGTGTCCTGCGCACCGAGACGTACGAGGAGGGCGTCGCCCTCATGAACGCCTCGCCGTTCGGCAACGGCACCGCGATCTTCACCCGCGACGGCGGCGCCGCCCGCCGCTTCCAGCTGGAGATCGAGGCCGGCATGGTGGGCGTCAACGTGCCGATCCCGGTGCCGGTGGGCTACCACTCCTTCGGTGGCTGGAAGGACTCGCTCTTCGGCGACCACCACATCTACGGCAACGACGGCGTGCACTTCTACACCCGCGGCAAGGTCGTCACCACCCGCTGGCCGGACCCGGCGGACGCCCCGGCGGGCGTGGACCTGGGCTTCCCGCGCAACCACTGATCGCCACTGGTTCCGCTGATCTTCCCCGCCGACGGCCCGTACGGAAGCTGCTTCCGTACGGGCCGTCGGCATGCACGGAATCCGTGTCCGGCCGCCACGGTCGTCCGGCGTGCTCTCACAAGCGCCGCAGGCCCACGTACTGGAGCGCACCCATGGCCGCCACCACCAGGCCCTGGAACACGATCCACCCGTTGCCGATCCCCGTCGCGCTCAGCGCGTCCACGGCGACCGTCGCGATGCTCGCCACGGCCCAGGCCATATTCAGGGTGATGATGACGGCGACCGAGCCGCGGCTGATGTTCTCCTGGCGGGAGACGACCAGCACCCACAGGGCGTACACGGTGAGGAACACGCCCACCGGGTACTGCACCGAGAGGTGCACGCCGAGGAACGAGTCCAGGACCGTGGCGAGTACGAGGTATCCGATGCCGTTCGCACCGGTGAGGGCGACGTCCGCCAGGAGGGCGAACCGGAGCAGGCTGTCGGAGCGGGTGGCGCCTGCCGCCGTGACCGTACCCGCGTTCTGGGACGACATCATGAGGTCTTCCTTTCCTTAACGTGTTGCTGATCCGTTAGCTGTGTGCCGGGTGGGGCCGGAGGTGCCCCCGGCATCGGGGAACGCCGGCGTGGGCGAACCGGGCGGGACCCGGGTCCCGGTGTTCGCCGGCGGGAACGATTCGAGCGCGATGCCGCTCGGCGGACCGGAGGGGAGATCGGAGAAGAGGGTGCCGGGGCATTCACCCGCGCGGCCGCAGCGGGAAGGCCCCTACGGGGACGGTAATGACCGGCACACGACCGCCTCAATTACCTCGCAGGTAATCGTCGCCCGGCGGAATCCGGGGCTGACCACCGGTTCAGGGACCGGTGGTTGCCGGTGCGCGCTCATGGGGCGGGCCGGGTCCGGCCCGCCCCAACGGAAAGAGGGAGCCGCACCAGCGGCTCCCTCTTCGGCCTCACCCTGTCATCGCGTGCCGACTGCGGTTCTCCCGGAACCGACCGCCTCGGCGATCATCCGCTCCATCGGAACGGCGCCCACTGGGCCAGAGACCAAGAACGTCACCGGCTTCAAGGCCACCCGCGCCCGCAAGCTCACCCCGGGTCAGAAGCAGGCCAACCGCGTCCTGGCCGCCGGACGAGCCCCCGTCGAACACGGCTTCGCGAACCTGAAGGCGTGGCGCGTCCTCACCAAGCTCCGCACCGACCCGAGCGTCACGCGAGCCCCTCCGACCAGCACGTTCGAAGATAGCGAAGGTTCTAGGTAGCCGTAGACGACCGCCTGACGGCCTATCTGCTCGGCTCGTTGCACATGTGCGAACCTCCGAATCAAGCCGCGGGACTGCCAGCAGGCCACGACTCACGCGTCAGATCTTCGCCATTGTGGGAGGTAGCGCATGACGGCGTCAGCCTCGGCGGCAGCGATCTCGAAGCTCGGAGATGACGGCTCTCTCGAGCGCGTTGACGGCACCGTCCACAGTGGCCACCCGGTTGGCCACGTCGAGGATGTCGCTCAGATCCCCTGGCTCGGCGTCTAGGCGTCGCCACACCTCGGCGCGGTCGATATCAACAAGGTGAGCGAGCTGTCTATCGACCACCTGATGCTGATCCCGGACCAGCCTCACCAGGTGCCGAATCAACAGCGCTTCATCGTCGACAATCTTATGGTTCGCCTTAATGACGAGCCACGCGACCCACAGCATCAACTGCGGGTGCTGACTCCGCTTGCTCATATCCTCGGCGATTTCGATCACCCGCGCCTCGTTCCGGAAGACGGCTTGCGCGTGCCGCCCCGCGAGCAGCGTCGTATAGCGGTTCAACACCACCGCAAGGGGAACGCCGACCAGAGGGATACCGATCTTGATGACGTTCTTCTGCAGGAGGTGCTTCCCGACGACCGGGAGCGCCCTCGCGGCGGTGAGTACCTCTCCGGAGTAGAAGCGCTTGATCAGCGGCCGCACGATGGCCGGGACCGCCTTGGTCACACCTTTCTGGACCGTTTCCCCGCTCTTGATCGTGAAGGCCACTCGGATGAGCTTCCACATGTCCTCGGGGTCGGACAGGTCGAGCGGGACCCGATAGAGGACTGCGACGTCGTAGGCCAGGCGGAGCTGGAGCCGGGTGATGAACGCGACGTCGACCATCATGGTCGTGACGGCGGCCGGGACGGTCGCCGGCGAGGCACCACCAGCGCTCCCGAGGGTGGCGACGACGGTCGCCGTGTAGGCCCCGGCGGAGAGTCCGCCTTCGAGCGCGGCGTACCGAGCCGCCATCTTGATCCGCTGATCGACGATGGCATCCGCGGGTACGCCCTCGTACCGCTCCTGGAAGTACTGCCAGTCGACCTTGTCGGTGTAGGAGCTCAGGGCCTGAGCGCTGAGCTTGGTGAACCAGCCGCCCGACTTGATATCGTCCGGGCTCAGCCCCTTGATGAACTTCCGTAGCTCGGCCCGCTCTTGCTCGACAACCTCCCGGTCGGCACCGTCGTCGCCGCCGGCGTCGACAGCGTCAATCGGAGCTTCGGTCCTCGCGGCAGCCGCCTCAGTCGCCGTCGGCTGTGCTGGTACGGTCACCGGACTTTCGGCCGGAGCCTCGACAACCACCGCGGACGGCTCCGTGCCCCCCACGGGCTCCTCCGGCTCTTCCTCGGAGGCGTTGTCCACATCGATACCGAAGTCCGTAGCCAGACCTGCCAGCCCGGTTTCGTACCCCTGACCGACAGCGCGGAATTTCCATTCCTTGCCCCGTCGGTACAGCTCCCCGAAGATGAACGCACTCTCCACCCCGGCACCGGTGATGGAGAACCCGAGGAGAGCCTCACCCGTACGGTCGGCGATCGCTATCCGTAGATCGTCCAGATCACCGAACCGTGCATCGTCGTAACGGCTCGCTGCCACAACAACGCGCTCCACGCCCGACGGCATTGCAGTCAGGTCGAGGCTGATTCGATCCTCGCTCCCATCGGCGGTCGGTGTCTTGCCCAGGAGCTGCACACTGCCATCAGCTGCGGCCGGGTTGTTGTAGGAGAAGAAGTCCGCGTCGCTGCGCACCTTCCCGTCGGCGTCCAACAGCAGCACGGAAACATCTGCGTCCCCGTCCCCCGTCGCACTACACCAGGCAAGGCTCAGGACGACGGAGCCGACGTCCTCGCTCAGAGAAGCAAGCCCGACGTTGGCTCCCTTGACCATTTCCAGCATGTCGCCCCCCAGCGCACCGGCCGGTGCTGAGCCCTCCCCAGGGCAGCCCGGCGCGTCATGAAATCTTTACAGCACATCCCGCTGTGCGAAGTGAACCTTAGTTCCCGGGTTGCGATATTCGTCTTACGAAAACAGAACTCGCCCGCTGGCGAGCAGTCTTGTGCGGGGCCAGCTCACGTACAGATGGTGCAAGTGGTCATCACTTGGCCTGTCGAATACATGTCGAAGCTCGCGAGAGCAGAGAACGTCAACGCCGAGATGCGCAGGTCAGAGACCACCTCGCCCCCAGCAACCGAGCGCTTTCTAAGCACCCGTCCAGAGCACGTGGCTCGCCTCTGCTCACGCTCAGCCGGCCCTGCGCTTCTGGACACCAGCTCTCCGAGTGGTCGTAGCGATCTCCCACACGATGGCTGCTGAGAGTTCGGGTTTAACCAGCGCCGAGCCGTCCGCGCTGGCCGTGGCGCGCAGCGTACACCCCGACCGAGCCGCCTGGCAGCGTCAGTTGAAGCGGGCGCCCGCTCGTGTGCAGTGGGACCCCGAGCGAGACCTGCGCCTGCAGCCCCTGCCGTACCGCTCCCTGCAACTCGGCCTCTCTGGCGAGGCCGTACGACGCTACGCGGACGAGTGGACGGCCGCCATCCGCGTCGTGACCCCGCTCGCCCGCGAGATCCATGCCCTCGTCAGCGGTGGCGACATGGGCTCCGCCGCCCGACTGCTGCCGCAGGAACGCCCGTACGTTCACCCGAATGTTCTCACTCGTGCCACTCCCCCTCGGAGGCAGGAAGGGGAACACCTCGGTCGGCGGCGGCGCGAGGCGCTGCCGGGCGACGTGCCGCACTCGACCACCACGTTCACCACCCCTTTCAGGCATGTGTTCGGGGCATGTCCATGGATCCCTGACCATGTATGGCAAGGTATGCCGACGACTCACGCCGGCCGGGCACCGTGCGGGACCGAGGCCCGGCCGTTTTCCGGGCACGGGGACCCTGCGGTGCCGGACAGCCGCAAGCCACACGGGACAGTCCCGTACGGCTCACGCCCGACTTTTCAGGAGTACTCCCGTGAACAGAAAGCGCCGTCGGCTCCTCTTGGCCGCCGTCGACCCCATGCTCGAGCCTGGGGAGCAGGTTGAGGTGACGGCCATCGTGGGCCTGAGTTCCGTCACCGTGCGGCGGACGGCGGCATTCGCGGCAGCCTCCGCGATCCTGAGCGGCGGCGCAATGGCCGTGATCCCGACGCCGACCCCCATGTACTTGGCGATGACCGACCGCCGCATCTTCATCTTCCGCGCGAACCCGACGTTCGCCCGGCCAGAAGAACACCTGATGACGATCCCGCGCGCCGGTCTCGTCCGTTCGAAGATCAAGGAGCGGGTGCTCAACTCATCCTTCGTCATCTCCTCGATGGACAGAGAGCAAGGCCTGAAGATCATCTTCCCGCTGATCAGCCGCAAGGAGCGGAACGAGATATCGGCCGCCTTGCCTCTGGCCGACTGAATGCCTCGGACCGGGCAGGAGCCTCGGCGGGCCGGACGTTTGGCCGGCCAGCTCGTCGACCTGGCCAGGGCGTCGTGCCGCACGAGGCTCACTCAGGCTCCCGACGCCGAGCAGAAGTGAGCCACACACGTCCGTCCGCCGTGTTCAGGGCGGTGAAGCGACGCCAAGGCTGAGTTCCCACGCAGATCGAGGCGCGCCGATGTCATTCCGGGCTGCCCCGGGAGATCCACGGCCATGTGCGGGCGGGCCGGCTCGACGACGCGAGGGCACTGCTGCCGACCGAGTTGCCGTACGGGACGGACACGATGCCGCCCAGGGGCTGACCTGACCCGCGCGACCTGGCATTCTGCACGTGTCCGCCGGGCCCCGAACACGGAGACTGGTCAGGGGAGAGGGACGAGGGGAGACAGTCGTGGAACCCACGCCTGCCCGGGAGCGGCACGACACGCTTCCCGAAGGGCTCGCCGAGGCGATACGCGACACCGCCGAGGAGATAGCGGCGCTGCTGCGCGGCCGCACGGACACGAGCGTGCCCGTCCCCGGATCCGAGTGGACGCTCGGTGAGGCAGCAGCCCATCTGGCGCAGGCCAACGCGCTGATGGCGGAGGTCGCCGCGGGCCACGAGCGCGGTTACGGCGACGGCACGCCGCAGAGCCTGGCGGCGGCCAACGAGCGCGCCCTCGCCGGATTCGAGGAGCGTGGGGCGGATCCGCTGGCCGCAATGATCGCGGCGCAGGCGGCCGCCTTTCTCCGGGCCGCGGAATGGCGGGCACCGGACGAGCCGGTGGAGACGCCGCTGGGCTCGATGGACCTCGCCGAGCTCGGCTCGTACCTGCTCACCCACATGCTCGGCCACGGCTACGATCTCGCCCGCGCGCTCGGCCGTCCGCACATGCTCGACCGCACCCGGGTCGAGCTGTCGATGCCCTTCATGCTCACGGTCATGCCGCGGGTCGTCTCCGCTGTCGCCGCCGGCCTGACCGCCCGCTACACGATCCGGCTGCGCGGCGGCTCCAGCTTCGGGGTGGCCGTCACCGACGGTGCGGTTGCCGTCAGCCGCGAGCCGCTCCGCCGCCCCGACTGCACCATTTCCATCGAGCCGGTCACCTTCCTGCTGATCGCCCTCGGCCGGTGCGATCCATGGGGGGCGATGGCCCGCGGCCGGGTGCTGACATGGGGCCGCAAGCCCTGGCTCGCACCCCGCTTCCCGGCCCTGTTCACGGCGCCCTGAGCCACGGAAACCCGCTCGCCGAACCGGACCGGCCGGTGCTGTGATGACGCCATGACAGCACCGGCCGCCCCGCAGCACCAGATCCGCGCCCAGCACACGGACACCACCATCACCGTCTACCAGGCCTACTCACGCTTCATCGGCCTCCCCGCCGCCCGTGACGGACGCTTCCCCACCGCCTGGAAGCGCGACCGCATGACATGGATCAAGCCGAGTTTCCTGTGGATGATGTACCGCTGCGGCTGGGCCACGAAGGAGGGCCAGGAGACCGTCCTGGCCGTCGAGATCAGCCGCGAAGGCATTCGACTGGGCGCTGGACAACGCCGAACTCTCCTACTACGTCAGGGGAGTCCACCCGGACCGTGCGAGCTGGCAGCGCAGTCTGCGCCGGTCCCCGGCCCGCGTCCAGTGGGACCCCGAACGCGACCTCCACCTCAATCCGCTCCCGCACCGCTCCCTGCAACTCGGTCTCACGGGCGAGGCGGCGCGGCGGTACGCCGATGAGTGGACGGTTTCGATCCGTGACGTCACACCGCTGGCCCGGCAGGTCCACGAACTGGTCCGCGCCGGGAGGACCGACGCGGCAACGGCGCTTCTGCCGTGCGAGTCGCCGTATCCGACGGGCACTGTGCCCGTGCCGATGCGGGTCGGGCCGGAGGGCCGGCCGTGACGTGCTCAGGCCGCCGTCAGTGACCGGGTCGATCTGCGGATCTCCGCCATGAAGTCCACCACCTGCGGGTCCCTGCGCCAGGGGGCCAGGGAGCGGCTGTAGACCTGCAGGTACTCCATGCCGCGGACGCTGCCCAGCCGGGTGAACAGGGAGAGGGATTCACGGCCCAGGTGCAGGCTCTGGTCCAGGTCGCCCTGCTGGGCATGGGCGGATGCCAGGACGGAGAGGCGGACGCTGCGGGAGCGGAGGAAGGCGTCGCCCGGCATGCCGCCGGTGGCGTGCCAGGCGAAGGTGGCGCGGGGGTTGCCGAGGTCACGGAAGATCTCGGTGGCGTCGGTGATGATCCTGGACTGGGTGAAGAAGCCGATCCAGGCCGGACCCTCGCCGTCGGCGCCGCATTCCTGGAGTTGCTGGGCGCGGGCGAGGCAGGCGCTCGCGGCCGGGGCGTCGCCCGCGCGGGCATGGGCCCTGGCCTCGATCAGCTTGGCGAACCCCGCCACCCGTGGCTCCAGCGCGCGGCCGCGCTGAAACGCGCCCTGGGCCATGTCGATCGCCTCGGAGGTGAAGCCGCGCATCAGGGTCTGCATCGCCATCGTGCTGAGGATGTACGAGCCCAGGTCGGCGTCGCCCCCGGCGCGGGCGAGGCGCAGCGCCTGGATGAAGTGGCGTTGGGCGAGATGCTGCTGACCGGCGTCGAACGCGGTCCAGCCCGCCAGCCGGGCCATCTCCGCGGTCACCCCGAAGAGGTCCTGGCCGACCTTCTCCGAGTAGCTGCCCTTGAGCAGTGGGACGACCCGCTCGTACAGATACTCGGTGAGTGAGCGGGACTTCCAGTTGGCACCGCCGAAGCGTGAGTCCCACACCCGGGCGGCATCGGCCGCCTCCCGCAGTTCCTTGATGTGCTCACCGACCACCACGGGCCCCTGGCTGCGCGACCGGGTCTCCTCCGCCGGGTCGATCAGCCACCGGGTGACCGGGGTGGCGAAGGCGGACAGTGCGAACGTCTGGCTCGCGAGAAACTGACGGCGGTTCACTGCACTCCAATACGATGCTGCTTCGGTCACCGCGTCGTCCTGGCGACGGGCGAACTCCAGGCCCAACTGAGAGGCGTCACCCTCCGCGCCCTGCATGCCGATGTCCTGCAGGGTCATCGGCCTGCCCAGCGCCTCGGAAAGCGACATACAGATGAGCCGGGGTATCGGCCACTTCGGCACCATTCCGCGCCGGCACCAGTTCGCCACCGAGGTGTGCGTGTAGTGGCTGGGCCTCCCGTCGACGAGGCACAGCTCATTCACCCGGTGAGCGAGGCGTTTGTGGCTCATTCCTGATTCCGCCACAAGCTTTTCCAGCCATGGATTTCCGCGCTGCATCACGTCCTGGGTCTCCGCCATGCCGCCTCCCTGGACCTCAGCATACCGAGCTCCAGGGCTAGTTGGGCCCAGTGCGCGAGTTGTGAGCCCCCCTGTGAGCCCTTCTGGGTTCCGCCGCATCGGGCTCCCATGGGGAGTGGGAATTCCGCAGTCGCGGAACATCGGAAAATCCATAAAGGTGGTGATCCAGGAATGTTCAATCTGATCGAATTGTCAGTGGTCCTGACCCCGGAGGCAACGCTGGAGTTTCATATTCCGGCCGGTGCCGCCCTTTATGCGATCTTCTCGTGGGCGCGCCGCCGGTAGCGGACGGGCGACGGCGGCCAGCGCCTCGGTCGGGGCGCGGCCGATGCCGGGGCGGCGGTACGGGGCGTCGACCGGGGCCGCGGGTTCGGGAGCCCCGCTGCGGGGCCAACCAAGAAGGAAATGGGGGGAAGGGGCCGGGCGGGGGCGAGTCGGGCGGGTGTACCGCGTACGGAGTAGGCGGGGGAGCGCCGTACGCCGGAAGAATGCCGGACACTTCCCCCTCGCGGCAGCCCGGGCGCGAGGGCCGTGCGCTTAGGGTCGACACATGCAGACCCCTGACTCCCGATGGCGCCGGTGGACCCGTGAGCGCGGCCGGTGGGCGGCGGCCCTGGCCGCGCTCGTCGTGCTCGCGGGTGCCGGTACCTGGACCGCGGTGGCCGACGACCGTGCGCCCGCCGTGCACCGCGAGGACCGGACGATGCGGATCGACGGGGTGTCACTCGCCACCTCGTACTTCACGTCCGGCGGTTCGGAGCGACGGCCCGCCGTGTTGATCGGGCACGGCTTCGGCGGTTCCAAGGACGATGTGCGGGCGCAGGCGGAGGAGCTGGCCGGCGCCGGGTACGCCGTCATGACCTGGTCGGCCCGCGGATTCGGGAAGTCCGGCGGGGAGATCTCGCTCAACGCGCCCGACCGCGAGGTCAAGGACGTGTCCGGGCTGATCGACTGGCTGGCCCGGCGGCCCGAGGTGCAGCTGGACGCGAAGGGCGACCCGCGGGTCGGCGTCACGGGCGCCTCGTACGGTGGCGCGGTCTCGCTCCTCGCCGCCGGGTACGACCGGCGTGTCGATGCCATCGCGCCGGTGATCACGTACTGGAACCTCGCTGACGCACTCTTCCCCGACGGGGTCTTCAAGAAGCTCTGGGCCGGGATCTTCGTCACCTCGGGCGGTGGTTGCGAGAAGTTCGAGAAGCAGCTCTGTGCCATGTACGAACGGGTCGCCGTCTCCGGGAAGCCGGACGCCGCCGCGCGTGCGCTGCTCAGCGAGCGGTCGCCGAGCGCCGTCGGCGACCGCATCAAGGTGCCCGCGCTCATCGTGCAGGGGCAGACCGACTCCCTCTTCCCGCTCGGCCAGGCCGATGCCATGGCGCGGACCATCAGCGGGAACGGCGCACCCGTCGCCGTCGACTGGATCGCGGGCGGTCACGACGGCGGGGACATGGAGAGCGGGCGGGTCGAGAACCGGATCGGGGCCTGGTTCGACCGCTATCTGAAGGAGGACAAGGGAGCCGACACCGGACCCGCCTTCCGCGTCACCCGTACCGGCGGCATCGACTCCACGGACGGAGCGGTGCTCCGGCGCGGGGCGAGCAGCGACACGTATCCCGGGCTGTCCAGCGGCGACCGGGAGATCGCGCTGACCGCGGCGAGCGGCGGGCCGGGCATCATGGGCGCGGGCGCAGTTACACCGGCGAGTGGCGGGCGGAGCGGCGGATCCGCGGACCGTCGGACGCAGACCTTCCACAACCCTGCCGGTGCCAACCCGCCCGCCATCTCCGCCGTCCCGGGCGTCGGCGGCGGCATCGCCCAGCTCTCGTCCCTGGGCGTCGGTCTGTCGATCGACGTCCCCGGCCAGTACGCCCGCTTCGACTCCGCACCGCTCGACACCTCGATGCGCGTCACCGGATCGCCCACCGTCCGGGTGAAGGTGACGGCCGGGCAGGGCGACGCGGTCCTGTTCGGCAAGGTGTACGACGTCTCGCCGGACGGGAAGCAGCAGGTGCTGCCCGCCCAGCTCGTCGCCCCCTACCGGATCACACCGGAGCGGCAGAACAAGACCGTCGAGCTGACCCTGCCCGCCGTCGACCACGCAATCGACGCCGGACACCGGCTCCGGCTCGTCCTCTCCGCCACGGACCTCGGCTACGCCTCACCGGCCGAGCCGACCACGTACAGCGTCTCCCTCGACGGCCCGCTGACCGTCCCCACCGCCCCCGCGGTGAAGACGGCATCGGCCGCCCTGCCGTGGTGGACCTGGGGGCTCCCGGCGGCGGCCGCCGTCATCGCTCTCGCACTGCTGCTCACCGCACGGCGGCGTACCGCGACCCCCGCCCCCGACCCGGTGCTCGCCGAGGTCCCCCTCCAGATCACCGGACTGTCGAAGAAGTACGCCAAGTCCGCCGGCCTTCCCCGAGCTCTCAACTTCGTTCGAGCAGGGGAGACCCCATTCGCCGTGCAGGACCTCTCCTTCCGCGTGGAGAAGGGCCAGGTCCTCGGACTCCTCGGGCCCAACGGCGCGGGCAAGACCACCACGCTCCGCATGCTGATGGGGCTCATCACGCCCGACGACGGCGAGATCCGCGTCTTCGGGAATGCCATCCGGCCGGGCGCGCCCGTACTGTCCCGGGTCGGCTCGTTCGTCGAGGGCGCCGGATTCCTGCCGCACCTGTCCGGGCGCGCCAACCTGGAGCTGTACTGGCAGGCCACCGGACGCCCCGCCGGGGACTCGCACATCGAGGAGGCCCTGGAGATCGCCGGGCTCGGTGACGCGCTGGCCCGCGCCGTGCGTACGTACTCCCAGGGCATGCGACAGCGGCTCGCGATCGCCCAGGCCATGCTCGGCATGCCGGACCTGCTCATCCTCGACGAGCCGACCAACGGGCTCGACCCGCCCCAGATCCGCGAGATGCGGGATGTGATGATCCGTTACGCGGCCGGGGGCCGGACCGTCATCGTCTCCAGCCATCTCCTCTCCGAGGTCGAGCAGTCCTGCACCCACCTGGTGGTCATGGACCGCGGCCGGCTCGTCCAGGCCGGACCGGTCGCCGAGATCACCGGCTCGGGCGACATGCTGCTCGTCGCCACCGCCGAGGAGATCGCCGAACCGCTGGTGGAGAAGATCGCCGCGCTTCCCGGGATCGGCTCGGCCGTCCGTACGGACGACGGGCTGGGCCTGCTCGTCCGGCTCGACGGCGCGAACTCCTCCCGGCTGATCGCCGAACTGGTCCGGCTGGACGTGCCGTTGACGGGTGTCGGGCCGCACCGTCGCCTGGAGGACGCGTTCCTCACTCTGATCTCCGGAGGCTCCGCATGAGTGCCGCAGTCGATGTCACCCACGCCGCCGAGGCGCCCGGCTACCTGGCCCGGCGCACCCTGCCGCTGCGTGTCGAGGCGGTTCGGCAGCTGCGCAGGCGGCGCACTCTGCTGATGGGCGGGGTGCTGGCGGCGCTGCCGTTCATCCTGATCACCGCCTTCGCGATCGGCGGCACCCCGAGCTCCCGGGGCGGCGGCGACCGGATCACCCTGATGGACACCGCGACCGCGTCCGCCGCGAACTTCGCCGCGACCTGCCTGTTCGTCTCGGCCGGATTCCTGCTCGTGGTGCCGGTGGCACTGTTCTGCGGGGACACCGTCGCCTCGGAGGCCGGCTGGTCCTCGCTGCGCTACCTGCTCGCCGCGCCCGTGCCCCGGGCCAGGCTGCTGTGGAGCAAACTCGTCGTGGCACTCGGCTTCAGCCTGGCCGCGATGGTTCTGCTGCCGCTCGTCGCACTGGCCGCTGGAGCGGCGGCATACGGCTGGGGGCCGCTCGAACTCCCCACCGGTGGTGCGCTCGCGACCGGCGACACCGTGCCGCGGCTCGCCCTCGTCGTCGCCTTCATCTTCGTCTCCCAACTGGTCACCGCCGGGCTGGCGTTCTGGCTGTCGACGAAGACCGACGCCCCGCTGGGCGCGGTCGGCGGCGCGGTCGGGCTGACCATCGTCGGCAATGTGCTGGACGCCGTCACCGCGCTCGGCTCCTGGCGCGACTTCCTGCCCGCGCACTGGCAGTTCGCCTGGGCGGACGCGCTCCAGCCGAACCTGGAGTGGGGTGGCATGGCGAAGGGGGCGGCGATCTCGGTGACGTACGCCCTGATCCTTTTCGCTTGCGCGTTCCGCGGGTTCAGTCGTAAGGACATCGTGTCCTGACGTTGATGTTCCTCTTCGGCGTCGGCGTCGGCAGCGACTACGGGGACGCGCTGATGGAACGCCTCACCGACAGGGGCGACGGCCACACCACCTACATCGGCGACGAGACCCAGGCCCGCAAGGTCTTCGTCGACCAGCTTCCCGCCCACATCGAACTGCGGGCCCGCGACGCCAAGGCGCAGGTCGCCTTCGACCCGAAGAACGTCAAGCAGTTCAAGCTCATCGGGTACGAGAACCGCAAGGTCGCCGACGACGACTTCCGCGACGACAGCGTGGACGGTGGCGAGGTCGGCCCCGGACACACGGTGACCGCGCTCTATGCCGTACGGCTCCGGGACGGCGCCGCCGGACATGTGGCGACCGCGACGGTGCGCTGGCTGGACCCGAAGACACGGGCGCCGCACGAGCAGTCGGGCACGGTCGAGACCGGCGCGATCGACGGCAGCCTGTGGGGCGACGACGGCAACAAGCGGCTCCAGGTGGCCGCGGTGGCGGCGTACTTCGCGGAGGAACTGCGCGGCGGCACCCTGCCGGGTAAGCCGGGGCTCGGTGAACTCTCCACCCGGGCGGCGGCGTTGGCGGCCGGCACGGAGGACACTTCGGTACGGAAGCTGGCGACGGCGATCGCTCAGGCCGACCGGCTCCGGGGCGACGACAGGGGCCCCGGCGGCGGGGGCGAGCAGGAGGGCGAGATGGGCTGACCCGGCCAGGGGCACCGGATTCGGTCAAGTGAAGCAGGAGCGGACGGGGACGGGGCGGGCCGGGCAGCGGCGCCTTGGTGAAATGGTGCAGCGCGGCCCGCCCGGCCGAGCCATGATGTGCGCCATGGCCTCTCTTCTGCTTGCGCTCGCCGCCGTCACCACCGGTCTCTACGCCGGCTTCCTGGTGTCCTTCACGACCGGGATCATGCCCGGCCTGAAGCTGTTGCCGGACGACCAGTTCACCGCCGCGATGCGCCGGTTCAACGAGAAGGTGCCGGGGCCGGTGTTCCTCGTCCTCTTCCTCGGGGTAATCGCCTTCCCGGTCGCCGCGCTCGTTGTCCCCGTCGACGGCCGGACCTCCGCCGAGCGGGCACTCGTCGCAGGCGGGCTGGTCTGCGCGGCGCTCAGCCACCTTGTCACCGTGAGCGGCAACATCCCGCTCAACTCGGCGCTCGCGGCGGCCGAGGGCGGCGACGACAGCGCGGCCCGCCAGGCATTCGAGCCCCGCTGGACCGCCCTCCACCGGATCCGCACCGTGCTCTCGGCCGCGGCATTCGCGCTGCTGGTCGCTGCCGCGGTGTAGCCCTTACGGCCTGCCCCACGACAGGGAGTGGGCTCCCGACGCCGTGCTCCGCGAGAGGTAGCCAACTTTGCCGGTCCTGGTGCTCAGCCAGGACGTGCAGCGGACGTACGCGGCCGAACTCCTCGACTCCGGCGACGGATCCGGTGTCGGCTGTCTGCTCAAGGACCGGGTTGGCTAGATCGAGGAGTTCATCGACGCCCTGCGGGAGGTCGCCGACGGCGGCACCGTCGTCGACCCGGAGGTCGTACGCCAACTCCTGCGCCGCCGCCGCGATCCGCTGGAGCGGCTCACCGCCCGCGAACGGGTAGTGCTCGCCCTGGTCGCCCAGGGCAGGTCGAACGGCGCGATCGCCCGCGACCTGGTGGTCTCCGAAGCCGCGGTCGGCAAGCACATCGGCAACATCCTCGCCAAGCTGGACCTGCCGCCAGCCGACGAGACACACCGCAGGGTGCTGGCGGTGCTGGCGTTCCTTCGCGCGTAACTCCGCGCCCCGTGGTCATTCATGCGTCACCGCCGCCGCGCCCGCCGACAAACCCCAGGTCCTCAGCAACTGGACCCAGACGAGCGCAAGCAGCTACAACGCGTTCTTCGCGGCCAGAGGCAACCAGAGCGCATGGAGTGCGTACGGATCCGACTGGTCGACCGACTACTGCCCCAGCTCGCCGGACAACCTCTTCGGCTTCCCCTTCGTCAACTCCTGTGTCCGCCACGACCTCGGCTACCGGAACGACAAAGCGGCCGGCACCTTCAGCGCCGACAAGGCCCGTATCGCCAGCGCTTTTTACGCCGACCTGAAGAGGGTCTGCGCGGCATGTTCGGGCGCCGAGAAGGTCTCCTGCGACGCGACGGCCTGCACCTACGGCCAGGCGGTCGACAAGCTCGGCTGCACGGCAGTGGTGGACGCCGCGTAGCAAGTCCCGCGGCAGGCGCCTGCATATTCGCTCTTCCACACCCGTACGTACACTTAAAAGGGCAATATCACTCATTCCGGGTGCCCTGTGTTCTGCGCGGGCTCGCGGAAGGGAGCGAGCGATGGCTGAGCGGCTCCTGATGGACGAGGCCGGTGCGGCAAGGCTTCGGATGATCATCGAAGCGGGGGGTGGGCTGGGAGGAGTCGATCTGCTCGGTTTCACCCTGGACCACGCGGTGACGGAGGCCGACGGACTGGGCGGAATGGTCCATGTGAGGGGCCCCGGGGGCCGGCTGCTGCTGATGGCGGCCAGCGGGATCGTCCGCACCGTGGCCCAGGACTGGGAAGAGATCGCGGTGGACGGCGACACCGCGCCGGCGCGCGCGGTGGCCGGTGGCGCCTCGGTATGGATGTCCGCTCCGGGCGGGCAGAGCCTCCCCCATGCCTCCGTGGCCGAGCGCAGCACAGGGGGCGGCACAGAACGCACCGGAGACGGCGGTACGGGCGGCGGCGCACGGCACGGCGGCCGGGGCCCCGACAGCCCCCCCGGCCACCACCCCCACGCAGCCCCCTGGTCGGCGCCCTCCGCGCTGCCCACAGGCAGCGGGCTGCTGGCCGTTCCGCTCCTCACGCCGGACGGAGTCGTGGGCGCGCTGTCCGTGCTCACCGTCGGCGAGGGGCGGCCCACGCCGCAGCAGCGGTCCGCCGTCGAGACGCTCGCCGCCTGGGCCGCCCTGCGGCTGCGGGAGCCCTCGATGGGCTGGGCCAGGACCGACCCCGGGCGGCTGGGGAAGGAGCCACCCGTCACCAGGCTCCGCCAGGCGCTGGAAGCGATCAAGGTCGGTTCCTGGGAATGGGACCTGGCCACCGGGGAGCAGCTGTGGGACGAGTCGACGCTCGCCATCCTCGGTATGGCCGGGCAGTCCACGAACCAGCGCTTCGACACCTGGAGCGGGCTGGTCCACCCCGATGACCTGCCGTGGCTCCTGGTCGAGATCGAGCAGGCGATCCGTAACCACGGGGTGTCCGTCGTGGAGTACCGGATCCGCTGCCCGGACGGGACCACGCGATGGGTCAGCGCGCGGTGCAGGGTCCTGCCGGGGGAGGACGGCCGGCCCGGCCGCATGGTCGGCACCATGTGGGACACCACCGAGAACCGGATCGCCCGGGACTCGGTCAGCCGCGCGCTGCGGCACATGAGCGATGCGTTCTTCGCGGTCGACAGCGAGTGGCGGATCACCTTCCTCAACATGGAAGCGGAGCGGCTCCTCGGCGCCTCGCAGGAACTCCTCGGCCAGAACCTGTGGGACGTCTTCGCCGAGACCGGCATCGACGCCGTGGGACTCGGCCTGCATGCGTCGTACCAGCGGGCCGTCGACCGCGGCACCCCGGTCGGCTTCACGGTGCGGTGGCCCACCAACCGGCGTCAGTACCAGATGCGGCTGGTCCCGGTACCGGACGGCCTGACGGTGCACGCCACCGATGTCACCGAGACGCGGTCGCGTGAGGCCGAGTCCGTCGCCGCGGAACGCGTCACGGCCAACCGCAACGCCCGCATCACCGCACTGGCCGGCGCCCTCGCCGAGGCCCTCACGGTGCAGGACGTCGTGAACGCCGCCGCCGAGCGGATCATGGCGCCGTTCGGTGCCTCCGGTCTCGTCGTCCATCTCGTCGAAGGGGAGACGCTGCCCGTCGCCGGGCAGGTCGGGTACCCGGAGACGTTCCTCCGCGACATCGAAGGAATGCAGGTCGGCGACATGTCCCCGCTCGACGAGGTGTACCGCACGCGAACGGCCACCTTCATCGACTCGGTGGAGGAGTACGTCGAGCGTTACCCCCGGATGGCAGACCGCCCGGCCGCGTCCCGGAAGGCATCCTGGGCGTTCCTGCCACTGATCGCCTCCGGCCGCGCCGTCGGCTGCTGCGTCGTCTCCTTCACCGAGCCGCGGCGTCTCGGCGGAGAGGAAAGGGCTCTGCTCATCACACTCAGCGGGCTGATGGCGCAGGCCATCGAGCGCGCCCGGCTGTTCGACGCCGAGCACATGAGGGCCCAGGAGCTCCAGCGGGGACTGCTGCCGAGCGAGCTTCCGACGCTGTGCGCGGTCAGTACCGCCGCCCGCTATGTGCCTGCCAACGAGGGCATCGAGGTCGGGGGCGACTGGTACGACGTGATTCCGTTGTCCGGCGCCCGGGTGGCGCTGGTCGTCGGCGATGTGATGGGACACGGCTTGTCCGAGGCGGCCACCATGGGGCGGCTGCGGACGGCCGTGCACACGCTCGCCGATCTGGAGTTCCCGCCTTCCGAACTCCTCACCCGCCTCAACCAGGTGGTGAACGACCTCGGCGACGACTTCTACGCCACCTGCCTGTATGCGGTGTACGACCCTGTCACCTGCGCCTGCAGGTTCGGCTCCGCCGGGCACCCGCCGCCGGCTGTCGTGTACCCGGACGGCAGCACCGAGTTCCTCGCCCACCGGCCGGATCCGCCGCTGGGCACCGCACGCCCGCCGTTCGAGACCACCGAGGTCGTTCTCCCCCGGGGCAGCCTGCTGGTGCTCTACACGGACGGACTGATCGAATCCGTCACCCGCGACATCGACCGGGGCATGCTCCACCTGACCAAGGCGCTGTCGAGTGCGGCGGCCGCCGCACGGGAGGACGATGCCGCGGGCAGTTCGCTCGGGCTGGAGCGGCTGTGCGACGACGTGGTGGCCGAGCTGCTGCCGGGCACCCAGCTCATGGACGACGCCGCACTGCTCGTCGCCCGCACCTCTGCGATACCGGCCGAATCCATTGCCAGTTGGACACTTCCCGACGGTCCGATCGCCGCGAGCGAGGCACGTCACCATGTCCGGGACCAGCTGGAGGGCTGGGAGCTCGACGAGCTCGCCATGACCGCCGAGCTCCTGGTCAGCGAGCTGGTCGGGAACGCCGTCCGGTACGGCAAAAGCCCCATCGCCCTCCGCCTGCTCCGCGCCGAGGGGCTGATCTGCGAGGTCTCCGACGGCAGCCTGTCCACACCCCGCATCCGCAATGCGGCGGAGACCGACGAGGGCGGCCGCGGTCTGCAACTGGTCGCCGCCCTCGCCCACCGCTGGGGTGCTCGCTACACCCCCACCGGCAAGTGCATCTGGACCGAACAGCCGGTGACCTGACCGCCGTGCGGCGGGTCCGCGCGAACGGGCGGACGGCGCGGTCGGATCAATGGCGCCGGGGCGTGGGGTACCGCCTGCGTGAAGGGGCGGTGAGCCGAGCGCGTACCTACTCCCGTTACGCAGGTTCTGTCGCTGTTTCCGGACGTGCGGTATGGAAATTCGCCCCCGCCGGAGTCCAGGGACGGGGACCTACTCCTCTTCGCGCCCGCCCTCGGGCATGTCCGGGTCTCTGACCGTGGCCAGCAGCTGTTCGGCTCGGGTCTCGGTGATCTCCAGCACGGCGAGTACGGCCGGCAGTGCGATGCTCGGCAGTACATAGCGCAGCAGCATCGAGATCCGTTGCTCCAAGTCCTTTCGTTCGCAGAGGACTTGGGACATCTCCTGGATTCCGGAGAAAGCGCCGGCCAGGAGCTGGGCGGCCTCCGCGGGATTGACGTGGGACAGGACCTCGCCCTGCTGCTTCGCCTCGATCAGCAGGGTTTCGAGCCGGGCGATCCAGGAGTGGAACGGCAGGCCGCGGTTCAGTTCGCCGCCCCCCTGCTCCATCGCCAGCCCCACGCTCGCGCGCACCAGCGGCTCGTGGCGGAGCCGGTGGGCCAGCACCAGGCCCTGGTCGACCAACTCCTGGAGCCTCGTCAACTGCGTCGGCAGCGAACCGACTTCCAGCTGCGCCTCCATCACTCCGAGGGCCAGCTCCTCCTTCGAGGCGAAGTGGAAGTAGAGGGCCCCTTTGGTCACGCCTGCCCGTGCGAGAATCTCGCTGATGGTGGCGCTTCCATAGCCGCGCTCGTCGAAGACAGTGGCGGCAGCCAGCAGGATCGACTGCCGGGTCTGGATCGCTCGAGCTTGTTGGGCCATCAGCTGTGCGTTCCTGCCTCTCGTGGCGATGTGATCTCGTATACGCCAGCCGGACTGCGGAAGAACCAGGGCCGTCGGTATCTTACCGTGGGGGAGCGAGGCACTCCCCCACGGATGAGTTGGGGGTATTTCCATGGTTCACATCGAATCGCCCGACATTGTCACCCTCACCGAGACCGAACCAACCGGTCTCCACGGGCTGGCGATCCCGCCGCAGAGAGGCTGGAGAACTGATGTCTCGCATGAAATCGTTCACCGGTCCGACCCCAGGGACATCTTTCCCACCGCCTGGTGCAGGCTGAGCGATACGGAGTTCTCCGTATCGGCCCAATGGCCGCGCCCGCACCACTTCTTCGCCGTCGCATCGGGCCACCACCAGGATCCCCTGCTGATAGCCGAGACCATGCGGCAGGCGACGATGATGCTGGCCCACGCGGAGTTGGGAGTTCCGGTCGACGACCAGTTCGTGATGTGGGACCTGGCGTACGACACCGTCGTTCCGGGTTTTTCCCTGGAGGTCGCGTCCGGAAAGGTCCTGATCGATCTGACCTGCTCGGATGTGCGGAAGCGGGGCAAGAGCATCGCCGGTATGCGGGTCGACCTGCGTTTCTGTCGCGGCGGCACCGTACTGGCGACCGGCTCGGGACGGATCAGTTGCACATCGGCGCGGGCCTACCGCCGCCTCCGCCAGGACAGTCTGGACATGATGGGCCGTCCCGTACCGCTGTCGCCCGGTGCGGAGCCGTACGAGGTGGGCCGGACGGCGGAGTCGGACGTCGTACTGACGCCGACACCTCGGCCGAACCGCTGGCGGTTGCGGCTGGACACCACCCACCCGACCCTGTTCAGGCGCCCGAACGACCATGTTCCGGGCATCGTGCTACTGGAGGCGGCCCGCCAGGCAGCCGTCGCTGTCGCTCCGGGGCACGCATTTCTCCCGACGTCGGTGGAGATCGCTTTCCACACATACGCCGAACTCGACAGCCCGTGCTGGGTGGAAGCCGAGTTGATTCCCTCCGGCGACAGTGCCCGCACCGTGGTGCGGGTATGCGGACAACAGGACGGCGAGCCGGTATTCACCAGCGAACTCACTCACACACATGGGGACGACCGATTGTGACCACGCACATCCTCATCACCGGGGCGAGCGGCTTCGTCGGCAGGCATGTGGTGGCGGCTGCCGATGCCGTCCCCGGCGTCCGGCTGCGTCTGATGGAACACCGGGCACCCGTGGACGTCCCTGCGTCCTGCGCAGGCTCCGACATCGAAACCGTGCACGGGGACCTCGCCGCCATCGCGTCGTTGCGCGGCGTCTGCGACGGGGTCGACGCGGTGATTCACTGCGCCTCGCAGATCAACGGGGACGAACGAACGCTCCGGTCCGTGAACGACCTCGGGACCCGGGCACTGGTGGAGGAGGCGGAGCGCGCAGGCGTCGCCCGCATCGTCTATCTGAGCACGGCAGCCGTGTACGGGCGCGGGCCGTTCACGGACCTGGCCCCCGGCCGGGCGCCGCTCGCCCCGGTCTCGCTCACCAGCGTCACGCGTGCCGCCGCGGAGCGCCATGTGCTGGCTGCCGGCGGGACCGTGCTGCGCCCCCACCTCGTCCACGGCGAGGGGGACCGCTGGGTGATCCCCGGTCTGGTAGCGCTGGTCCGGGAACTGTCGTCCGGCCTGGCCGGGTGCGCCGCCCGGCACTCCATGATCGATGTGCGGGTGCTGGGCCGGGCTCTGCTGGCCGCGGCGCTCTCGCCCCGGGAGACCGCCGGTGTCCACCACGTCAACCACCCTGACCCGGTGGCCTGTTCCGACCTCGTCGCGGCGGTCTCCGCCGCGCTCGGACTGGAGTGGGCTGCCGCGGACATCGCGCTGGACGAGGCCCGGGCACGGCTCGCCGCGTCACCGCGTCTTCTGCATGCTCTCCAATTGCTCACCGTGGAGCACTGGTTCACCGATGACCGGGTCTGGGAGCTCCTCGACTGTGATCCCGGTGATGGCTTCAAGGCGGACTTCCCGCTCCATGCCGACTGGTACAGAAGCGTTCTGATGCCCGGCGGGCAGGGATGACCGGGCCGGACGGTGCGCCGACAGCAGCCCACCGGTAGCGAGCGATGTTCGCCCAGGCGCTGTGCCTCCGCCGCCTACAGCGGTCCGTCACCACCTTTCCGGCGCGGGCTCCGGCCGGACTCATCGCCGCTACCGAAAGACGGTGTGCAGAAGGTACGTTCCGGCGATGACACGGTTTACGTGGTCGGTGACGGACGCTGCGTCCGGATGGCGCGATCTCGTTCTGCCTGGGCTCGTCCTGGCCTCGACGCTGGTGGCCGTGCCCTTCCTTACGGCCGCGGTTGTGGGTGCGGCGGTCGTGCCGGTCGCCGTGCTCGTCGTGCTCCACATGTGGGCCCTGCACTGGACCGCCGGTCCCGCACTCGCGGGAGCGGCCACGGTCACACTGGTCGCCGCCGGTACCGCCGCCATGCTTGGCGAGCCACCGCACTACGTGGTGGGCGTCGCGCTGGTAGCGGGCGGTGGCGCGGCGGTCGCCTGGGCGACGGGCCGGTCCCGCCGACGCAGGCGGGCCGCCCGGTCTGCGCTGGTCGCGTACCGGGCCGGCACCCCCGTGGTGCCCCGGTTCGCGGCGCTCACCGAGCGGGACCGGCTGGCGGCGGAACTGCACGACGTGGCCGCGCACCGGCTGACCGGGATCGTGGTCTTCGCCGGCGCCGCGCTTCGGCTCGCCGACCAGGAGCGGACTGAGGAGGCGCTCCGGCACGCGATCGACACGGGCCGGCAGGCCGTGCTCGAACTGGATCGTCTCGCGGGACTGGGCGAGCGCGCCGAGGTGGCCGCCCTCACCGACATCGACGCGCTGGCAGCCGAACACGGGGCGGACTACCTGCGCACGGTGGACGAGGCACCCGCGAGCAGCACGGAGGCGGCGTACCGCGTGGTCCGCGAAGCACTGACCAATGCGGCCCGGTACGCCCACGGGGCGGCGGTGCGCGTACGCGTGGCCAGGGCCGGAAAGGGCGACGGGACCGAAGGGGCCGGCCGATCCGACAGCGGTCCCGGGCTGACCGTCACCGTCACCGACGACGGCGGTACGGTCGCCGAGCCCGGTCTCGGCACCGGGCACGGCCTCGCGGGATTGCGAGCCGTGGTCGGCGCGGCGGGCGGAACGCTGTCTGCGGGACCAGGAGGCTCTGGCTGGACCGTACGGGCACAGCTGCCGTCGGCCGCGTCACCTGCCGTACGCCGGTGGTCCCGTTGGCGCGGGCCGACCGCGCTCGACTGGGCGTTGGCGGTCCTCGCGATCGCACTCTCGCTCGGCGCGAGCCTGCTGTCGGCCGACGTACCGGACTCCTTCCGCGGCTTCCTGCCCGCGGTGCCGACGGTCCTGCTGTCGGGGTTGCACGCCCTGCCGTTGGGGTGGCGTTCGCGCGCGCCCGGACGCGGGCTTGCGGCGGTTCTGCTGGCTCTGGTGCTGTGGCTGGCCTGCGATCTGGCGGGCTGGACGCAGCCCCCGGTCAGCGACATCTTCCTGGTGTACTGGTGGGTGGAGCTGACGCTTACGTACAGCGTCGGAGCTTATCTGCCCGGCCGTCGCAGCCGGCTCGCGCCCCTCGCGGTGGCCGCCGTGGGCGGTCTCGCGCTCGCCGGTGGCAGCGGCATCACCGGCAACCGGGCGGCGGCCTGGGCGGTGCTGACCGGCATGCTGGCCTTTCCCGCGTTCGCCGTCTGGTCGCTCGGGCGGTTCGCGGCCCGTCGCCGGGACCGGCTGCGGGCCGCTGCCGCCCAGCGGCGGGAACTGCTCGACCGGGACGCCGACGCCGCGGTGCGCGACCAGCGCCGGCGGATCGCCGCACAGCTGCGGCGCACGGCGCACCGGCACGCACGGGCGGTGGTCACCGCCGCTGAGGCCGGTCATTTGGAGACCGTACGGACCGAGGCGCGTGCCGGTCTCACCGCACTGCGGGAACTGCTCACCGAACTGCGGGGCCGGGACGCTGTGGACACCCCGCCGCCCACTGTGGCCGGGATCGCGGCGCTGGCCACCCGGTACGGCACCGCTGTCCGCTACACCGGCCCGCGCCGCCCAGCACCCGCCGTCGTGGAGGTCTCCGCGTACCGGATCGCCGCGGCGCTGATGGCCGCAGGGGTGACACTCACCGTGCACAGCCTCGACGGCGGGGTCGAGCTCTCCGGTCCCGCACCCGCCGACCCGGGCGTGCGGCGGCGGTTGCGCGCGATGGCCGATGCCACCGGCGGTACTCTCTCGACGACCGGCCGCGGTGTGGTACGGGTCTGGCTGCCGGAGGTGTTCCCATCGCGATCAGGGTGACCATCGCGGACGACCAGGCCGTCGTACGTGCCGGGATTGCGGCGATCATCGACGCGGAACCCGACCTTTGCGTTGTCGGGCAGGCCGCGGACGGCGAGGCCGCCGTCGAACTCGCGCTGTCGCTGCGGCCGGATGTCGCACTGATGGACATCCGGATGCCGGGCGCCGGCGGCTTGGCGGCGACCGCCGCGATCACGGCGCGCAATCCGGCGACCCGCGTCCTCGTGCTCACCACATTCGACCTCGACGAGTACCTGTTCGCCGCTCTGCGCGCCGGAGCCGCCGGTTTCCTTCTGAAGGACGCCGAACCGGAGCGGGTCATCGACGCGGTACGGGTGATCGAGGCCGGGGCCGCGCTGCTCGATCCGACGGTGACCAGGAGGCTGATCGACCAGTTCGCCGAAGCGCCCGACCCGTTCGGCACGACCCGGCTCGACCGGCTCACCCCGCGCGAGACCGAGGTGCTCCGTCAGGTCGCGCGGGGGCTGTCCAACACGGAGATCGCGGCAACGCTGGGCATCAGCCCGGCCACCGTGAAGGACCACGTCTCCGTGATCCTCGGCAAACTCGGCGTCCGGGACCGGGTCCAGGCGACGATCGCCGCGTACGAGGCCGGTCTGATCCGTCCCGGCCTGCGCTGAACTGCCGCCACAGGCGCCCACGGCCCGTCCGCCGTTGCCGACCCCGCCGTGCGGCGGGGTGCGCGCCCCGCCGCACGGCGGTGACCTGCCGCTCTCGGATCGTCCCGCAGCGGGAAGGAATGCGCGCACTGCGTTCCTAGCCTCGTCCGTATGGCACACACACTTCCCCGCCGCATCTTCGGCGGCGCTCTTCTCCTGCTCGCACTGCCGCTGGCGCCCGTCGCCGCGGCGGCCGGTTTCCTCGTCACGGCGTTCGTCACCACGAGCGTCCCGGTGTTCGCCTTCGCCGGGCTCGCGTCAGGCGCCCTGGCCGGCTGGCTGCTGGGTCGCGCGGGGGTCGCCCTGCTCGGCGCGGGCCGGCGGGCAGCTGTCCTCTTCGCGGGCGGGCTGACGGTCGCCGTGGCATTACTCGCCGCCGTCACCGTGTTCCGTCCGATGCCAACCTCCGCGTCGGTGCCCATCCCGCCCGGCGTCGGGTTCTGGAAGCTGCCGACCGGCTCGCGCATCGCATACGTCCACGCCCCCGCCGCCGGCACGGCCAGGCCGACGCCGGTGATCTTCCTGCACGGCGGGCCCGGCACACCCGCCGAGGGAATTCCCACCGGCGGCCGGGAACTCGCGGCGGACGGCTTCGATGTCTACTCCTACGATCAGCTCGGAGCGGGCCGCTCCACCAGGCTGCGGGACATCACTGGATACACGGTGGCCCGCCAGGTCGCCGACCTCGAAGCGATCCGCCGTACGCTCGGCGCCGACCGGATCGTCATAGTCGGCCAGTCGTGGGGAGGGTCGCTCGCGGCCCAGTACCTGGCGGCCCACAGCCGGCATGTGGCCAAGGCGGTGTTCACTTCGCCGGGCGCGCTGTGGGGCCACGAATACCCCGGCTCCACGGCCGGCGAACCCTGGAACCGGCTCACCCCGGCCCAGCAGGCCCGGCTCGAAAACCTGAACAGCATGCCCCGGATGCTCGCCGCGAGCCTGCTGCTGGCCGTCAACCCCGGCGCCGCGCACGCCCTGGTCGGTGACCCCGAGGTCGATCACTGGATGCACGAGGTCGCTCTGACGGGCAAGGACAGCACCTCGTGCCAGGGCGCGCCATCCACCGCGGCACATCACAACCCCCAGGGCTTCTACGGCAACCAGATCCTTCGCGAGGACTTCGAACGGATCCCCGACCCCCGGCCGAACCTGCGCACGGCGGACGTCCCCTCGCTCGTCCTGCGGGGCGAGTGCGACTTCATCAAACCCGCGGTCACCGACGAGTACCGGCGCACCCTCCCGGACTCCCGACTCGTGACCGTCAAAGGCGCCGGTCACGCCATCTCCCGCGACCGGCCACGCCTCTACACAGCGCTGCTGCGGAGCTTCCTGCTGGGCAGGCCGTTGCCCGCGACGGCATCCTGAGCGATCGAGCGACGGGCCCGGTCGGCCCTGGCCGCCCAGCCCCGTGTCGCAGGCCGAGAAAGTGGCCTGCGACACCGTCGCCGGCGCCGAGGGCAGCGAAGATCCGGCTGATGTCCCACCAGTTCCGGTGTTGCCTGAACGATCCGGTCCGCGATCGTCGGCATCCCGTGCTTGCGGATCCCCCCGAGGTGCCCGGCGCCACCTTGCCGACGGCGATGGCCTCTGCACTGATCTCGGCCCAGGCGCGCATCGAGGCGCGGTAGGTGACGGGCGGCCACCGGACGCGGCGGGACGATCTTGCTGGTCGAGCCCTCGGAGTCGCCTCCTCCAGCGGGCCTTGCTCCACCGTGGGATGAAGCAAGGGCGTCTCGCCCTGGGACTTCGGGAAGTTTTCGGGAAGAACAGCCGCCAGAAGCCGTGAGAAACCGCCCCCAGCCGGACTGTCGCCAGCCCCGCCAGGGTTTCCGTCAAGACTTACGCCGCCACTACGCCGCGCTCGCTAACGTGCCTCCGGCCAGCGAAAAGGCCCTCCTGGTCGGAGGGCCTCATGGTGGTACGGGCAGAGCGCCCCCGGCAGGACTCGAACCTGCGGCCAAGCGCTTAGAAGGCGCCTGCTCTATCCACTGAGCTACGGGGGCCGGGTGGTGGCCTCGGCGGCCTGGAGCCCTGGGGCCGGGCCGGTCCGCGACCTTGCCGGGACAAGGATAGGGCTCCGATCGCCTCGACCCGGTTGCTTCACCTGCGTGGCACGATGTGTAGGTTCGGTGAAGCGAACCGATAATCGCAGGTAGGCACGGCTCGCGCATCGCTTTTGACGCCTCGCGCCCCGGGTGTTGTGCACTCGTTATGCCTGCGTCCCACTCGCCCCCTCTGTCCCGACGGCGCAATCGGCGCGCAGAGGGGGCTATACGCTTCAAAAAGGCGCCAAAATTGGGCATTCTTCGCATGTGGTGACCATGGACGTACGGCCTCAGCTCATCGACGCACTTTCCGCCCTGCGCGACCGTGTCGCCGCCGTGCGTCTCCCACTCCCGCTCCCCGGGGTGACACGCGCCCGACAGACCAGGGTCGAGCTGCTCGCACAGCTCGACGACTACCTGCTTCCCCGGCTCAAGGATCCCGAAGCGCCCGTGCTCGCGGTCATCGGCGGATCCACCGGCGCCGGGAAGTCGACGCTCGTCAATTCGCTGGTGGGGCGGCGGGTCAGTGAGGCCGGGGTACTGAGGCCGACCACCCGGATTCCCGTCCTTGTCTGCCATCCGGATGATCATCGCTGGTTCGCCGGGGGCAGGGTGCTGCCGCAGCTGACCCGGGTCTGGCTGCCGCCGGGGGAGTCCGCGGACCCCGGCCTCTGCGACGAGCTCGACGGGCTCGACGACGGGACCACACTGCGGGTCGAGACCGCCGCGAGTCTGCCTCGTGGGCTCGCGCTGCTCGACGCCCCCGACATCGACTCGCTCGTCGTACGGAACCGGGTACTGGCCGCCGAACTCATCTGTGCCGCCGACGTCTGGGTCATGGTGACCACCGCCTCCCGGTACGCCGACGCGGTGCCGTGGCATCTGCTGCGTACCGCGAAGGAGTACGACGCCTCGCTCGTCACCGTGCTCGACCGGGTACCGCACCAGGTGATCGGCGAGGTCTCGCGGCAGTACGGGGCGCTCCTCACCAAGGCGGGACTCGGTGAGGTGCCACGGTTCACCATCCCGGAACTGCCCGAGTCGGCGGGCGGTGGCAGCGGGCTGCTGCCCACCACCGCGGTTGCCCCACTGCGCGCCTGGCTCAGCCACCGCGTACACGATCCGGCGGCCCGTCAGCAGGCGGTGGGGCGTACGGCGGCCGGGGTCATCGACTCGATGGACGTACGGATGCCGGAGCTGGCCGGCGCCGTCGCCGCACAGCACGCCGCGGCCGTGCGGCTCACCGGTGTGGTCGAGAACGCCTACCAGAAGGAGGGTGCACGGGTCCGGCGGCGGGTGGAGAACGGTGGCGTGCTCTCCGGGGACGCCCGTACCCGATGGCGCGGATACCCGCACTACAGCACGTCCGAGGAACTCCTCGAAGCGCTGGTGGACAGCCTCGCCGCGCTGCTGCAGTGCGCCGTGGCCGCCGCCGACGAGCAGATCCGTACCGCCTGGCAGCGCGAACCCGCAGCCGGTGTGTTCGGGTTCGGGAACGCGGGCCGGGAAGCCGAGGCATGGGGGCCCGCCGAGGACGTCCGGGGCCGGGTCGCCATGGCCGTACGGCGGTGGCGGCGGGTCCTGGAGGAGCTGGCCGAGGAAGAGGTGCGCCGGCTGGAACGCGGCGCCGCACCCGACGCCGAGACGGCGGCCGCGCTGCTGGCCGCCGCGCTGCTCGGCGGCCGTCGTGCCCGCAGCGCCGGGGAGCAGCTCGCCGAACGTATCGGAGCCCGGGGCGCGCTGCGGCTGCGCGACAAGGGCGGGGCGCTGCTGACCAGCTGTCTCGACCGGGTGCTGGGCAGCGAGCGCGACCGGCGGCTGGCACCGCTCGACGCGCTCGACGTGGCCCCGGAGCCGCAGGCCGAACTGATTGCCGCGCTGTCCGTACTGCAGAAGGAGAGGTGGCAGCATTGACTGCCGTCACTGACCAGGATCACGGCCAGGAACAGGGCGAGGCCGGTGGTGTCGTCGTATGCCAGGGCCGGCATGTCCCCGCGACCGAGGGCCGGTGGGACGACGGGCTCATCGCCCGGCGCGCAGCGGCCCTCGCCGAGGACGCCGAGGATCCCGAGTCCGAGGCCGCCCCCGACGACGTACGTCCCCAGGTCGAGGCGTACGTACCCTCCGGCGGCCCGCTCCGGCCGCGGCTCGACGCGCTGCGCGAACTCGTCGGACTGTCCCGGGCCCGCCTCGACGGGACCACGCTCGCCGAGGCGGGGCGCGTACTCGACGAGGCCGCCGCACGACAGCGGCTCTCCTCACGGCACACCGTCGTCGCCATCGCCGGGGCGTCCGGCAGCGGCAAGTCGACGCTCTTCAACTCCCTGGCGGGCGCACAGATCTCCGAGACCGGATTGCGTCGGCCGACCACCGCCGCGCCCCTTGCCTGCTCCTGGACCGACGGCGCCGCCGGACTGCTGGACCGGCTGGCCATTCCGGGACGCCTCAGGCGCAGGCCGCAGCAGGGCGGTACGGAGGCGGACGAGGCGCTCCAGGGGCTTGTCCTCGTCGATCTGCCCGACCACGACTCCGCTGCGGCCGGGCACCGTGAGCAGGTCGACCGGGTGCTGGCACTGGTCGACGCGGTGATCTGGGTCGTCGATCCCGAGAAGTACGCGGACGCCGCCCTGCACGAGTGCTATCTGCGACCGCTGGCCGGCCACGCGGAGGTCACGTTCGTCGTCCTCAACCAGGTGGACCGGCTGCCCGGGGACGCCGCCGACCAGGTCCTCGACGATCTGCGCAGGCTCCTCGACGAGGACGGCATGGCGCTCGGCGAACACGGCGAACCGGGCGCCACCGTCCTGTCGCTGTCCGCGCTCACCGGCGAAGGTGTCGATGAACTGCGTGAGCTGCTCGGGCGGTTCGTGCAGGAGCGCACAGCAGCGGCGCGCCGGCTCTCGGCCGATGTGGACGCCGCGGCGGCGAAGCTGCGTCCGGTGTACGTCGCCGAGGGGCGGCCGGGACTCGGGGAACGGGCCCGCGAGGAGTTCGCCGACCGGTTGGGGGAGGCGGTGGGCGCGGCCGCGGCCGGTCAGACCGCCGAACGTGAGTGGCGCAGGAACGCCGGACGCGCCTGCGGGACGCCGTGGCTGCGGCTGTGGCGGTGGTACGAGTCCACCCGGCGGCCGGGAAGTCCGGACCGGGCGGCGGCCATGCCCGCACCGGCGGAGGAACAGCTCACCGCCCGGCAACGCGTCGAGCAGGCGGTACGGACGGTGGCGGACGCCGCCGCGGACGGGCTGCCGGGTCCCTGGGCGCAGGCGGTCCGCGAGGCCGCGGCGCAGGGGGCGACGGGGCTGCCGGAGGCTCTGGACGAGCTGGCCGAGAAGGCCGGAACGGTGGGGCACGGGCGGGCCGGGGGCGCGGGCGACGACGCGGGGCGCGGTACCGCGGCCGCAGTCGGCGGTGGGGGCGTGGTGGCCACCGGTGCGGCCGGTGCATCGGGTGTGGCGCACAGCGGGCGGGTGGGGGGCAAGCCGCCGAGGCCCGCGTGGTGGCCCGCCGCCGTGCTGGCGCAGGCGTCCATGACGCTGCTGCAGATCTTCGGCGGGCTCTGGCTGGTCGGCCAGATCATCGGCGTGGTCGAACCGGGACTGCTCACGCCCGCGCTGGTGATGCTGGCGGGCGTGATCGGCGGGCCACTGGTCGAGTGGTCGTGTGCGGCGGCAGCGCGGGGGCCCGCCCGGCGGTACGGGCAGGAGGCCGAGAGGTGCCTGCGCGAGGCGGCGGCGGCCGTCGGCCGGGCGAGGGTGCTCGATCCGGTGGCGGCCGAACTGGTGCGGTACCGGGAGGTGCGCGAGCGGTACGTGACGGTGACGGAGTTTTCCACAACCGGTCGGTAGTGCACAGCCCTCAGCAGGATCCCCGCCTCCCCTTCAGCATGAGATCAGTGACCGCGTGGCAGCGGTCACGGAGCCGAAGGGGAGGCGGAGGCATGAACGAGACCGTGGTGACACTGGTGGGCAATGCGGCGACCGGGGTGGAGTTCCGGGAGACCGCGACCGGGGGAATGGCGCGATTCCGGTTCGCCGTGACGGCCCGCCGCTGGGACCGCGAGAAACAGCTCTGGACGGACGGGCACACCAGCTTCTACACCGTGTGGGCGTGGCGCACACTGGCGGCGAATCTCGCGGGCTCGGTCTCCGTCGGAGAACCGCTGCTCGTGCATGGCCGGTTGAAGGTGCGCGAGGAGGAGCGGGACGGACAGCGCCGGACGTTCGTGGACATCGAGGCGGTGGCGGTCGGACACGATCTGACACGGGGGACGGCGGCCTTCCGGCGGGTGCTGCGAGGTGACCCGACACTGACGGCACGGCCGGGCAGGAGGGACGGGCCGGACGGGGCGGGAGATGTGCGGGGAAGGGGGGAGGCTGCCGAGCAGGGGCGGCGGCGGGCGGTAGCCGCAGCGGGGGAGGGGGCGAGGACACCGGCGCGGGCACCGGTGGGGATGATGATGCGTCAGGAGCCGATCCCCGAACTGGCGTCGGCGCCGTGACTCCGCCCGGGGCGAGGGAGCGGAGGCGACGATGGGTGGTAAACAGCTCCGGCGATAACGATTCCGAGTCGGAATGGTTGTACGACGGTATGACGGGGGATTGTGCTTCGTCGCTTCCTTAGGATTCCCCAGTACTCACGGGGTACTTGAGCCGACTGGCGGGGCAATCCCCACACGCGCATCAGGCGCGGAGGGCCCCGCCCAGAGGGGACATCTGTGTTTTCTGCTTCTTCAGCGACCTTTTCATCGTCCAACGCGGGGGCGAATCCGCCACGGGGCCGGGGCATTGCCCGGCTGGCCGCATCGGTGGTGGCATCCGGACTCGTCATAGCCGGGGCCCTCGTCGGCGCGGGCACTGCGACCGCCGACGAGGCGCCGCAGCACCAGGGCGGTGCCAGCGCAGTCCTGGACGGGTTGAAGACCTACGACCGGGCCGTGCTCACCACGAACGGGAAGAAGCAGGAACTGCCCGCCGGGCTCTTCGAGATGACCGTCGACGGCGGCGGCAAGCTCAAGACGTACTGCATCGACATCCATAACCCCACCCAGGACCAGGCGAAGTACCTGGAGACCCCCTGGAACCAGACGTCGCTCGGTGCCAACAAGAACGCGGGCCGGATCCGCTGGATCCTGGAGCACTCCTACCCGCAGATCGACGACCTCGCGGCGCTCGCCGAGCAGGCCGGCACCGGGCCGCTCACCGAGCGGACCGCGGCGGCGGGCACCCAGGTCGCCATCTGGCGTTACTCGGACGACGCCGACGTCGAGGCCGCCGACAAGCAGGCCGAGAAGCTCGCCGACTGGCTGGAGGAGCACGCCGAGGACGTCGCCGAGCCCAAGGCGTCCCTCGCCCTGGACCCGGCCGCGGTCTCCGGCCGGTCCGGTGAGCGGCTCGGACCGGTCACCGTCCACACCAACGCCGGCCAGGTCTCGGTAACCCCGCCCGCCGACTCCGCCAGCGGCGTCAAGGTCACCGACAAGAGCGGCAAGCCCGTCACCGCCGCCGCCAACGGCGCCGAGCTCTACTTCGACGTTTCGGCGGGCGCCGCCGACGGCACCGCCTCGCTGACCGTCCAGGCCACCACCTCGGTGCCGGTCGGCCGGGCCTTCGCCGGCGTGACCAAGAGCCAGACGCAGATCCTGGCCGGCTCCAGCGAGTCCACGGTCTCCGCGACCGCCACCGCGACCTGGGCCAAGAAGGGCGCGATCCCCGCGGTCACCGCGGAGAAGAACTGCGCCAAGGGTGGTGTGGACGTCACCGCGAGCAACGAAGGCGACGAGGCATTCACCTTCGAGCTGGCCGGCATCAAGCACACCGTCGAGGCCGGCGCGTCGGAGACGGTGACCGTCCCGGTCGCCGAGGACCAGGCGTACGACTTCACGATCACCGGTCCCGGCGGGTTCACCAAGACGTTCAAGGGCGTCCTGGACTGCAAGACCAGCGGCAGCTCCACCGGCGGCCCCGACACCCAGACCGTCGACCAGCCCGCCCCGGCAACCGCGGGCGGCAGCTCGACCGGGACCGGGACCGGGGGCGACCTCGCCGAGACCGGTGGCTCGAGCGCCACCCCGGTCATCGCGGGCATCGCCATCGCCCTGGTCGTCGTCGGCGGCGGCGCGGTCTTCCTCCTCCGGAAGCGGAAGACGCAGACCACCGCGGAGTAAACGAGTGACGCATCGGCGCCACGCCGTCACGATGCGCTGATGACAGCCCCGGTACGCCCACGCGTACCGGGGCTGTCGCGTACCGGAAGGCACCCATGGGGCGTACCGCCGGCCGGACGGGTTTCCGTCCTGGGATGGACGTCAGGCAAGATGGGGTGTATCTGCCCACACATCGATTGCCGGACGGTTTCTCTTGGCTGAGTACATCTACACGATGCGCAAGACGCGCAAGGCGCACGGCGACAAGGTGATCCTTGACGACGTCACGCTGAGCTTCCTGCCCGGCGCCAAGATCGGTGTGGTGGGCCCGAACGGTGCCGGTAAGTCCACGGTGCTGAAGATCATGGCCGGCCTGGAGCAGCCGTCCAACGGTGACGCGTTCCTGTCGCCCGGGTTCAGCGTCGGCATCCTCATGCAGGAGCCGCTGCTCGACGAGTCGAAGACCGTCCTGGAGAACGTCCAGGACGGCGCCGCCGAGATCATGGGCAAGCTCACGCGCTTCAACGAGGTCGCCGAGCTCATGGCGACCGACTACTCGGACGCGCTCATGGACGAGATGGGCAAGCTCCAGGAGGACCTGGACCACGCCAACGCGTGGGACCTGGACGCGCAGCTGGAGCAGGCCATGGACGCGCTGGGCTGCCCGCCCGGTGACTGGCCGGTCGTCAACCTCTCCGGTGGCGAGAAGCGCCGCGTCGCGCTCTGCAAGCTGCTGATCGAGGCCCCGGACCTGCTCCTCCTCGACGAGCCCACCAACCACCTCGACGCCGAGTCGGTGAACTGGCTGGAGCAGCACCTCTCGAAGTACGCGGGCGCCGTCGTCGCCGTCACGCACGACCGGTACTTCCTGAACAACGTCGCCGAGTGGATCCTCGAGCTGGACCGCGGCCGAGCCATCCCGTACGAGGGCAACTACTCCACGTACCTCGACAAGAAGGCCTCCCGCCTCAAGGTCGAGGGCCGCAAGGACGAGAAGCGCGCCAAGCGGCTCAAGGAAGAGCTGGAGTGGGTCCGCTCCAACGCCAAGGGCCGGCAGACCAAGTCCAAGGCGCGTCTCGCCCGGTACGAGGAGATGGCGGCCGAGGCGGACAAGATGCGGAAGCTGGACTTCGAGGAGATCCAGATTCCGCCGGGCCCGCGGCTCGGTTCCATCGTCGTCGAGGTCGAGAACCTCTCGAAGGCCTTCGGCGACAAGGTCCTCATCGACGGCCTGTCGTTCACGCTGCCGCGCAACGGCATCGTCGGCGTCATCGGTCCGAACGGCGCGGGCAAGACCACGCTGTTCAAGATGCTCCAGGGCCTGGAGACGCCGGACTCCGGTGGCATCAAGATCGGCGACACAGTCAAGATCTCCTACGTCGACCAGAGCCGCGCCAACATCGACCCCAAGAAGACCCTCTGGGCGGTCGTGTCGGACGAGCTCGACTACATCAACGTCGGCCAGGTCGAGATGCCGTCGCGGGCGTACGTCTCCGCGTTCGGCTTCAAGGGCCCGGACCAGCAGAAGCCGGCCGGTGTGCTCTCCGGTGGTGAGCGCAACCGCCTCAACCTGGCGCTGACGCTCAAGGAGGGCGGCAACCTGCTGCTCCTCGACGAGCCCACCAACGACCTTGACGTCGAGACCCTGTCCTCGCTCGAGAACGCGCTCCTGGAGTTCCCGGGTGCGGCCGTGGTCATCTCCCACGACCGCTGGTTCCTGGACCGCGTCGCCACGCACATCCTGGCGTACGAGGGCGACTCCAAGTGGTACTGGTTCGAGGGCAACTTCGAGTCGTACGAGAAGAACAAGGTCGAGCGCCTCGGCGCGGACGCGGCCCGCCCGCACCGCGCCACGTACAAGAAGCTCACGCGAGGCTGATCGTCTTGGCTCGTCACATCTACAGCTGCCCGCTGCGCTGGTCGGACATGGATGCCTTCGGCCACGTCAACAACGTGGTCTTCCTCCGCTACCTGGAGGAGGCGCGCATCGACTTCATGTTCCGGCTGGCGCCGGGGGACGGCTCGCCGTCCTTCGCCGGCGGGTCCGTCGTGGCCCGGCACGAGATCGACTACGTGCGTCCGCTGGTCCACCGGCACGCGCCGGTGACCGTCGAGTCCTGGGTCACGAAAATAGGTGCCGCGTCCCTGACGATCTCGTACGAGATCAAGGACCCGGACCAGGTGTACGTACGGGCCTCGACCGTCGTCGTGCCCTACGACCTGGCCGAGGAGCGACCCCGGCGGATCTCCGCGGAGGAGAAGCTCTTCCTCCAGGAGTACCTGGCCGAGGAGCCCGCCACCGTATGACGGTGCCCGTGCAGTCGCTGCACTTCGCCGACGCGAGGGAGGCGGCGGATCTCGCCGCCTTCCTCGGCCGCCTGCTGCATTACGACCGGGCGGCCGCCGTCCGGTTGCAGGCGGGCGGCGGCGCACTGGCCGTGTTCGGCAGGCCGCCGTCGTTCGAGGTCCTCGCGATCCGGACGGCGCGGCTGGCCGGCCCGATCGACTTCGACATCACCGTGTCCGCCGGTGAACTCCTCGAATCGCTCGACGTCGAGACGGGTGATTCCCGTGGCGGGCTGCCCGCGCCCGTCACCGGGCCGCCGTGGACGGGGATGCTCCCGCCGCGCACCGGCTGGCAGGAACGGCCGGGGCTGCCCGACCCCGTCTCCCTGCGTAGCGCCGTCACCGCCGCGGTGGCGGAGTTCCGCTCCCGCGACGAGGCGTTGCCCGAGGACCGCCGTACCAGGGCGCAGCGGGACCTGATCGGCCGCGAGATATGGTCGCGCACGGTCGGCGGCACGGGACTCCCGCTGCGCGCCGTCCACGCGGCACAGTCCCTCGGCTTCCTCCGCCCGGCCCCGGACTTCCCGGTCGCACTGTTCGCCTCGGGACCGTGGCTGCGGCTGCGTACCCCGTTCGGCTCGATCGCCGTGCGCGGCGCGGACAGCGGACTCGGCAACCTCGCGGTGACGGTCGGCGCCCGCTGACGCCGAGACCGGTGCGGACCCGCGGGAGGGGCGATCGTCACCCGCTGCTGCCGGCCGCCGGACATCTGCGGGGGCCGCCGGTCGCGGCAGTCTGCGACCCCCAGCATCTGCGGCAGCGACTCGGCGCGCCCGGCACGTTCGCGGTTCCGGGCGCGGCCGCGCAGCTGCATGGGTAGCGTGACGTGCCGTCAGCCCTCGGTGTTCACCATCGAGGCGGCGGCGTACGTGAGGTAGTCCCACAGTTGCCGCTCGTGCTCCGGGGACAGCCCGAGTTCGTCGAGAGCCACCCGCATCCGGCCCAGCCAGGCATCGTGCGCGGCCCGGTCCACCTGGAACGGGACGTGCCGCATCCGCAGCCGGGGGTGACCGCGCTGCTCGCTGTACGTCCGGGGGCCACCCCAGTACTGGATCAGGAACAGGGCGAACCGCTCCTCGGCCGGCCCCAGGTCCTCCTCCGGATACATCGGCCGCAGCAGCGGGTCCTCGGCCACCCCCTGGTAGAAGCGGTGGACCAGGCGCCGGAAAGTCTCCTCGCCGCCGACCTGCTCGTAGAAAGTCTGCTCCTGAAGCGTGCCGTGCGGATTCTCTGTCACCCGTCCATGGTCGCAGACGCACCGGCCGAGGACCCGGGTCCTAGGACCCGGACCCGGCAGACCCGGACGGCTCAGTCCCCCCGGGGCACTCGCCTGTGCCGGTACCGCCGGGAAAGCAGCCCGCCGGCGAACGTCGCCGCACCACCGCTCAACACGACCGCACAGGCCGTCGGCGCACCCAATCCCCACCGGGAACCGCACCCCCGAGGTCCGGCCCGCCGTCCGCCTCGTCGCTTCCGGGGGGCGCGAGCGGGAGAGTGGAGGTATGGGCCCACACCTGGATCAGTTCGCGGAGGCCGGCGCCGAGGCCCGGTGGGCGATGGTGCGGGGGATCGCCGAGGGCGGGGCGCTGGAGGACCCCGCCTGGCGTGCCGCGTTCGAGACGGTGCCCCGCCATCTGTTCGTGCCGTACTACTACGTGACCGGGACCAGCGGGCCCCAACGGCTCTGGTGCGAGGACCCCGACCCGGCCCGGCGGGCCCAGTGGCTGCACGGCGCATACGCCGACGGGGCGCTGGCCACCCGGATCAGGGACGGCGAACTCGTCTCGTCGAGCAGCCAGCCGTCGCTGATGGCCCGGATGCTGGAAGAGCTGGACATACGGGACGGCCACACCGTTCTGGAGATCGGCGCGGGCACCGGCTACAACGCCGCGCTGCTCACCCACCGCCTCGGCGACGACGCGGTGACCACGATGGACCTCGACCCGGAGATCACGGAGTCGGCCCGCAACCATCTGTCGGCGGCGGGCTGTCACCCGGCGGTGATCACCGGGGACGGGGCGCGGGGCTGCCCCGAGCGGGGCCCGTACGACCGGATCATCGTGACCTGCACCCTGCCGTCCGTACCGGAGGCCTGGCTGGCGCAGTGCAGGCCTCAGGCGCGGATCCTGGCACCGTTCGCGACCGGGCTGATCCTGCTGCGGGTACGCCCGTCACCGCACGGCCCGTATGCCGAGGGGCGGTTCCTGCACACACCCGCGTACTTCGTGCCCCTGCGCGGGGCGGTGCCGCCGCCGGTGCGCCACCCGCACACCGGCGGAGTGCCGAGGCGGGTGGCCGAGAACGAGTTGTTCCGGTTCCTGCTGACGCTGACCGGCACCACCCTCGACCCGCGTGAGGCACTCTCCCTCTGGCAGCGCGAGAAGCATCCCGAGCGGGAGAGGTTCGGCATCACCGTCCGGGACGGGCGGCAGTGGGCCTGGCTGGACGACCCCGAGGGGCCGTACGCCTGGCCACTGATCGCCGGCTGAGAAAACCCGGTCAGTCGCGGTGGATGGTGATCGTCGTCCACGCCCCGACATGCACCTGGTCGCCGTCCTGGAGCGGTACGGGGACGTAGGGCTGGATCGGGTCCTCGGCGCCGTTCAGCGTGGTGCCGTTGGTGGAGTTCTGGTCGACCACGGCCCAGCTGCCGTCGGGCTGCTGCACCAGCACCGCGTGCTGGTGCGAGACGCCCGGATCCTCCGGCGGCACGGACAGATCGACGTCGGGGGACTCGCCGGTGCTGTGCCGGCGACGGCCGATGGTGACCTGGTTGCCGGTGAGCGGCAGGCGCTGCTCCGGGGAATACGCGGGCAGGTTGAGCCCGGTCGCCTCGGGGCCGCTGCGCTGCATCATCGCCAGGAAGTACTCACGGTCCGGGGCGATGACCGCCGTCCAGCCCGCGGGTGCCTCGTTCTGATCCGGTCCCTGGTTCTGGAACGGCTGTTGCGTCGGCACCTGCTGCTGCGAGGGCGGTGGCAGCATCCAGTCGTCATCCGTGGCCTGCGGCGGCGCCGGCGGGCCGGGCTGTTCGAACGAGGGCGGCGCGCTCTGCCGCTGGAACGACGGCGGAGGCGGCGGACCCTGCCGCTGGAACGACGGCGCGGGAGGCGGGCCCTGCTGCTGGAAGGACGGGGGCGGCGGGCCCTGCCGCTGGAACGGGTGCGGCGGCTGCTGCGGGCCCGGCGCCGTGGGCCCGGAGGTGATCGGCTCGGCCGGGCGGTTCACCTGCGAGGGCCGCGAGCTCTGGTACTCGTACGGATCGCGCTGCTGCGGCGGCGCGGGCGGCCCCTGCTGCGCCTGGAAGCCGGGCGGCAGGTTCAGACCGGGCACCGGAGCGCCGGGGCCGGGCCCGCCAGGACCGCCGTGCTGCGGGGCCAGCGGGGTGTACGACGTCGCCGTGTTGGTGAGGAAGTTCCAGCGGCACTCCTCGCAGAACGGCGCCATCGCCTCACGCGGGGTGCGGCACTGCGGGCAGAGCTCTGCCTGCTGGGTGGCATCGGCGCCGGGGCCCTGCGGGTAGCCGTATCCGGGCGCGGGCGGCGGTGGAGGCGGCGGGGGGACTGCACCCGCAGGCGCGCCGGCCCCGGCCATGCGATGGCCGCAGACCTCGCACCAGTCCTCGGAACCCGACTGGTGTCCGTTCGGGCATGTCGGCATGTCGGCGCTTCCCCCTCTCCTCGTCCGGCCCCGGGGGCCGTCATTTCTTGTCGCTTCGCCACGTCGCTGAGCTACGCGGCCCTCGTATTATTTCTTCACGCGGACGGTCTTGGTGGAGCGCGTTTCGAGGGTCATCTCGTCGGCCTCCGCGACCTTCGCCTTCAGTCGCACAGTACCGGTCGCCGCATCGACGACGTCGACCACCTTCGAAAGCAGTTTCGCAGTGTCCTCGTTCCCGGACGCCGATGCCAGCTGCACCGCACGGCCGAGTTTCGCCGTCGCTCCGTCGAAGTCTCCCGACTTGCGCGCATCGAGCCCCTGCTGGATGACTTGTGCCAGTTCCGCCTGGCCGGTGTAGTGCGCGACCTGCGGATTGATCGAGGTGGACGCCACCATGTCGTCCGTCCACACCGCCCGTACCAGCCCCTGCGAGAGGACCTGCGGGGCCGCCGCGCCCGACGGGTCTGGGAGGATCAGCGAGACGCGGGCCGCGAGCATCTCCTGCCCGATCCCGGCCTCCGGCACCCGTACGCACACGTGGTAGTCGCGGGACTCGTCACCCCAGGAACCGGTTGGGTAGTCCCCGGCGCGCGGGCTCGCCCCGGTGCGGCGGTCGGTCAGTTCGGCGACCGTCGGCGCGACCTGCTTCACGAACTTGATCTCGACCCCGACGGGCGTCCACAGGCGCAGCGCCACGTCCGCGACCTCCTTGCCCATCGCGTTCTCCATCATCTGCGTGAAGTCCGCGGCGAGCCCCGCCGGATCGGCGACGATGTCGGCTGTGCCGAGAAGCGCCGAGGCTATGGCTGTGACCTCTTTCACTTCCCAGTCGGTTCCGACACCACGGGCGTCACAGGTGAAGCGGCCCGCACACGCGTCGAGCGCGGCCCGCAGATCCTCCGGCGACTCGTGCTCGTTGCGGCCGTCGGTGAGGAGGATGCCGTGCCGGATGTCCACGTCGGCGGCGCCGAGCAGCCGGTCGGTGAGCCGCAGCCAGGTGCCGATCGCCGTACCGCCGCCCGCGCTGAGCCGGCGCAGCGCCTCCTTCGCCTGGGTGCGGGTCTGCGCGTCGGCCACGGCGAGGCGGCCGTTGCCGGGATAGACCTCCTTGGCGATGTGCGTACCGCCGACCACGGCGAACGAGGTGCCGTCGCGCAGGGTTTCGATGGCCGCTGCCGTCGCATCACGGGCGTTGCGCATCTTCGTCGGCGGGTAGTCCATCGAACCGGAGCAGTCCACCATGATCACCACGGCGGCTCTCGGCCCCTGGCCCGGCACCTGCGCGGGCGAGAGAGTCGCACCGGTCAGCGGGACGCCACCGGTGGTGCCGCCGCCGGTCGAGGTGACCGTGACGATCGCGTTGACCTCGCGGCCGCCCTCCGGCAGATATTCGTTCTGATACACCTCGACGGAGAACTGCGGCACGTGGGACTTGGAGAAGTTGGCCATCTGATCGGCTCCTGGCAGAGGTGGCAGAGCTGGCAAGGGTCGCAGCGGACAAGAGAGCGGGCAGTGCCGGACGTGGGGCCTTTACGCCGATCCTGCCCCTGGTGACGGCACGGCGAACGGCAGCAGAGCCACTGTTACGTTGTCGTGGCCCCCACCGTCCAGCGCGTGACCCACCAGGACCCGGGCGCCGTGCAGCGGTCGTTCGTGCGCATCGGCGGGTACCGCGGCGGCCATCTCGGCCGCCGATTCCGCGTAGTTCCACAGCCCGTCCGTGCACACCACGACCAGACCCGGCCGGTCCGGTTTGAACGACGCGGTGTGCGGCTCCAGTTCGTACGCATCGGCGCCGAGCCAGCCCGTGATGGCGTGGGCACGCTCGTCCGCGTACGCCTCCGCCTCGTTCATCAGGCCCGCCGCCACCATCTGCGCGGCCCAGGAGTCGTCCTCGGTGAGGCGTGCGGGCGGGTGAGTGCGGTCGTCCGGCACCCAGTAGACGCGGCTGTCGCCGACCCAGCCGACGACCAGGAGTCCACCGGCGCTGATCGCGCCGACGAGGGTGCACGCCGGGGCGTTCGTGTGGTGGTGCGGATCGTGCTCCCTGGCCCGGCCGTCGTCGTGGGCCAGTGAGTTGACCGCCTCGGCCGCCACGACGATCGCGTCGTGCATCGCCTGCTGCGGGTGGGCGCCGCGCGGCAGCGACTCCAGCAGCGCCTCGTTGGCCGCCGTCGCGGCGGCGGCCGAGGCCTCGTCGGGGCGGCTCGCCGAGGAGACGCCGTCGCAGACGATCGCGACGACGGCCGGGGAGCCGTCCGGCAGGGCGGTCGTCGACACCGCGAACGAGTCCTCGTTGCGGTGATGGCGCAGGCCGCGATCGCTGACGGCTGCCACCGAACCGAGCTCCTGCTCCATGTGGTCGCGCTCGCGGGGCTGGGCATGGCCGCAGTTCTCGCAGTAGCCGTCGGTGTCGACATGACCGGCGCGGCAGGCCACGCACAGTTTGGTTCCCGCCGTGCGTTCCTGCTCCGGGGCGGCGCCGGTGGTACGGGGATCGGGAGCGACGGGTGCCGCGGGCGTGGCCAGTTCGAAGTCGCCCGACCCGCTCCGCCGGTCGAAACGGACTCCGGCGGGAGGACCGGCCGGGGCGGGCGGCTCGGACCGGTCGGCGGCGGACGCGGCCGTCCACTCCACCGAACCGGAGGCCGCCGCGGTGTGCCCGCCCGGACCGGCCACCGGCGCACCGGTCTCTTGCGCACCGGTCATGGGCGCACCGGTCACCGGCACGGTGATCGCGATGGTCGGGCGGTCCTCCGGCGGTGCGGGTACGACCGACAGGTCGTACCCGCACGCGCCGCAGAACAGGTCGCCCGATTCCAGCGGCTCCTCGCAGTTGGGACACCTCGACAAGGCGGTCTCCTGGTGCATCCGCGACATCTTCACACCCACGTCCGGGGGCGGAAACGGTTGGCCCGCTCCACCAGCTCGATCCTCTCGTCGCCGCGCTGTGCAAGCCGGGCGAGCATCCGGTACGAACGCTCCAGGCCGAAACGCAGGCCGCGTTCGTCCAACTCACTGCCGAGCAGCATTCCCGGCCCGGCAGGCCCATGCGACCGCGACGGCGACTGCGGAGCCGGCGGCTGGGCCGTGGGACTCCCGGAGAGTACCCAGTCCAACGCCGTTCCCAGCACCTCCGTCGACAACTGCTCGCGGCGCACCGCGTCCAGCCCGAAACTCTGCAGCCCGGCCACCTGGTCGGCGGACGCCGTCAGATCGGCGATCAGCGGCTCGTTCGGGGCGCGCTCGCGCAGCCGGGCCCGCACGGCGGCGACCCGGGCCGCCGTGTAGTGGATCGACGCCTCGGGCACGGACTCCAGCGTCCGCACGGCCCCGGCCCGGTCCCCGGCGGCGATCTGCACCCGGGCCAGACCGAATGCCGCGCTGACGAAGCTCGGATCGGTCGCCCACACCAGGTGGTAGTACTCGGCGGCGTTGTCCAGCTGGCCGAGGACCTCCGCGCAGATGCCCAGCGCCAGCTTGGGCGCGGGTTCACCGGGGAACGCGTCGTAGACCGCGTCGAACGACAGCGCCGCAGTCGCGTTGTCCCCGGTCACCAGCGAGGTGATCCCGCGGTACCAGACGACCCGCCAGTCGTCCGCGTGCAGCGCGTCCAGACCCGTCAGCGTCTGGACGGCGGCACCGGGTTCGTTCAGCTCCAGGCGGGCGCGCAGCTCGCGCAGCCGGGTCTCCAGCGAGGCGGCGGGAACCGCCTGCAGTGCGGCGATCAGTTCGGAGGGTGCGGACGTCATCACACCGGCGAGGAATCCCGCGTTGGGGTCGCTCGCGTCGACCCGGGGGACGGGCAGCGCGAGCGAGGTGGCCCGTGCGTCGAGCCCGGCCAGCCGGGGGCCGGCCGCGGCGTACGCGCCCGGGCCGGCGGGCGCCGGCCGCTGCGCCGGAACGGCCGGCCGGGTCGGCGCGTACGGGCGAGGGGCCGCAGTGCCGTCACCGCCCCGGACATGCGTGGGAGGCGCCGACAGCAGGGCAGCCCCCGGAGCCCGCTGCCCCGGCACACCCGGCACCGCGTGCCCCACCGCCCCCGGCGCGGCCGGAGCCCCGGCGGCCGGAGCCCCGGCGGCCGGAGCCCCGGCGGCCGGAGCCGCTGCGACAGCAACCCCGGATCCACCCGCCCCTGCCCCCTTCCCCTTCCGCCGCCCGGCGGGCTCCGCCCGTACCCCGAGCCGCGACACATCGCCCGTCAGCTCGGCGAACAACTGCGTGTCCGTGACCCGCAGTTCCGTGCCGAACAGCGTCGACAGGGCCGGCCGCGGACGCCCCGTCTGCAACGCCACGACCTCCCGCAACACCCCCGTCAGCTGCTCCGCCATCTCCGAGGCCGAGGCGAACCGCCGCGCCGGATCCGGGTCCGTGGCCCGGACCAGGAGCCGGTAGAACGACTCGTACGTCCGGAACACCTCAATGTTGTCCGGGTCCGGCAGCGAGTCCACGAAGACGTTCGTATACCCCTGGAAGTCGAAGGTGAGCACCGCGAGCGTCCGCGCCACCGTGTACAGATCGGAGGCGACCGACGGTCCGACCTCCGCGACCTCCGGCGCCTGATACCCCACCGTGCCGTAGATGGCCGACTCCTCGTCGTCCATCCTGCGCACCGCGCCCATGTCGATCAGCTTCAGCTGATCCTCGGTCTGGATCGCGTTGTCGACCTTGAAGTCGCAGTACAGCAGATTGCGGCTGTGCAGATGACCGAGCGCCTCCAGCGCCTCGATGCCGTACGCGCACGCCTGCTCGACGGGCAGCGGATCCCGCTTCCCGGCCGGGGTACGGCGCTCGTTCGCGATCTCCTTGAGCGCCTTGCCGCCCACGTACTCCATCACGATGTAGCCGTCGAGCGAACCGGTCCGCTGGTCGAGGTGCTCGACGAAGTTGTAGATCCGGACGATGTTGGAGTGCTCGATCTCGGCGAGGAAGCGGCGCTCCGAGATCGCGGCCGCCATGGCGTCCTGGTCGCCGGTGTCCAGCAGCCCCTTGAGGACCACCCAGCGGTCCGAGACCGCACGGTCCACCGCGAGATAGACCCAGCCGAGCCCGCCGTGCGCCAGACAGCCCGCCACCTCGTACTGGCCGTGCACGATGTCGCCACCCCGCAGCTTCGGTACGAAGGAGTACGGGTGGCCGCACTTGGTGCAGAACCCCTCGGTCCGTCCCGGCTGTTCGCCGCGCGACCGTCCCACCGGGGCCCCGCAGTCGGAGCGCGAACAGAACCGCTTCCGCTCCGGCACCTCCGGGTTCTCCATCACGGCGGAACGCGGGTCGGGCCGCGGCACGTCCGGCACCTGCACCAGGCCTGCGCCCAGCCGGTTGCGCCCGGAAGCGCCCGACGACGCGCCGGAGGAACGCACCGACACCGAGCGGGCCGTGGAGATACCCGACAGGGACCGGGAGAGCCGCCCCGAGACCGAACGCCGCGAGGTGGACGAGCGGGACGAGGAGCGCGACGACGCCCGGGACGATGCCCGTGAGCTGCTCCGCGCCGAACTGCTGTTGCCCCCCTTGCCGACCGCGATACCGGTGGGCGGCGAACTCAGCATCCGGTTCGGCGAGACGACCGGGGCCAGACCGCAGGTGTCGCAGTACAGCTCACCGCCGCCCATGTCCTCGTAATTGCCTTCGCACGCGGGACGCTGGCACTGCGTACTCATGATCGGTCCCCTTGTTCGCCCCGCCGCCGCAGCGGCCCGTTCACCTTGCGCGCACGCCTACGCGTACTCATCGCCGGTCCTTCGGCGCGGACGACCGGCGGACGTCCAGCAGTTCCGCCACCGCCTCCTGATAGCGCAGCACCGCCTGCCCCGCGACCCGCAGATCGCACGGGGCGCTCCACAGCATCCGGCGCGCCGCGTCGTACCGCTCGATCAGCACCGGGTCCTCCGCCAGTCCGTGCCGGGCGACCTTCGCCTTGTACGCGTCCAGCCGGCCACGCAACTCCGCCCGGACCGCCAGCGGCGCGGTGACCGCCGACAGCGACTCGCGGGCCCGCAGCAGTTCGTCCTCCGTCTCCCGCTCCAGCGACTCCAGCAGCGGGGAGAGCCGGTGCCACTGGGCGTGCCTGCGGTACTCCGACGCGGCGGCCAGCCGCTCCTGCAGCGCGGTCGGAGGACCGCTGACCGCGGGCACCTCGGACGCGGCGATCTTCGCCAGCACCTCGCCGCGCGCCGACCGGGCCTCGGCCAGGGTGCGGTCCGCGCGGGAGAGCACGTCGCGCAGGTGGACCAGGCGCTGCTCGGCGTCCTGGCGGACCGCGAGCACCGCCTCGATCTCCCGCCGTACGTCGTCCAGCGCGCGGGCCGCCCGGTCGTAGCGCGTCGTGTCCGGACGTCCGCCGCCGGGCGCCGCGCTGCCGGGGCCCGGCAGCCAGAACGCCAGCGGGTCGGAGATCACCCGGACCCGCAGCGTGGCCAGCTCCTGCGTGATCGACTCCAGGTCGTCGCCGGCCGGGTGCTCCCCGGGACGCACGCCGACGGAGTGTGCCAGCGAACGCGTCCGGTGCAGCTCGGCGGCGAGCAGATCTATCCGGGCGGGCAGCGCGGACCATACGGAGTCGGAGGCGACGACCATGTCCAGCGAGCGCGCGTACAGCTCGTTCATCCGGGCGACCAGCTCCTCCAGCGTGAACCGCTCGGAGAGCCTGGCCGGACCGGTGATCGACGGATCGGGCCGGGTGGCGGTGGACGCCACCGTGACGCCCTGGCCGCGCAGAAGTTCGGTCAGCGCCAGCAGGTCGTCACGGTTGGGGAAGCGACGCCTGGCCCGTATCTCACGTGCCGCTTCGATCGCCCCGGCGTAGGCGTCGAAATACCCCCACAGCAGCGTGATCGACTGCTCGGTGGCGGCCCAGCGCTCCTTGGTGACACCGGTCAGATCGGCGCCCTCCAGGAGCCGGCGGCCCGCATGGTCCTGCAGGGCGAGGAGCGAGGTCTCGATCGCCTCGTGCTCCGCGCCGAGCCGGGCCAGCGCACGGTCCGCCTCGTCCCGGTCCATGACCGGGCCGGGGGGCCTCCCCGCATAGCCGGGGAAGGGGCCCGCGACGCCCATCGATCACCTCTTCGCTCTCCCCGCCGGGCGGACCCGGCGGGATCAAGGACTAATTGCTCCGGTACTTGGGCACAGGCGGCGCCGTTATGCCGGGCAGCCCGGTCGCCAGCCACTTCCGGTACGACACCATCCAGGGGCTGTCCGCACCACCCTTGCGGTAGTCGACCAGCACCTGGTTGACCCGGGCCACCAGGTCGTTCGCGCCGTGCTTCGTGGCCACGCCGTAGTACTCGGTGGTGAACGGCTTGTCGCCCTTGAGGACGACAGCCGGATCCTGGGCGGCCTGGCCCGCCGCCAGCGCGTTGTCCGTGACCACCGCGTCGACCTCGCCCAGCTGCAGCCGGACCAGGCAGTCCAGCTGGTTGGGGACGGTGAGCCGGTCCTCGTCCGCCTCCGTGCCGTCGTGCTCGTCCTTGAAGACCGCGCCGAAGGACTGCTTCTCCAGCGCCTCGTAGGCCGTGGAGCCCTCTGCGGTGCAGACCCGCTTGCCGGCCAGGGACTTGTCGTATCCCGTGATCGGTGAGTCCTTCGGTGCGAGGACCTGCTGCCCGGCCTGGAAGTAGGCGGTGGAGAAGGAAACCTGGTCGAGCCGGCTGCAGTTGATCGTCATCGTTCGCACGACGACGTCGACCTTGTCGTTCTCCAGGGCGGCGATGCGCTGGTTGGTGGGGATCGCCCGGAAGATCACCTTGTCGGGGTCGCCCAGGATGTCCTGCGCGATGGCCCGCACCAGATCGATGTCGAAGCCTTCGAGTCTGCCCGTCTCCCGGTTGCGGTAGCCCCAGCGGAAGCTGTTCTGGTCGACCCCCGCGATCAGCTTGCCGCGCGCCTTGATCTTCGCGATGCCCGGTCCGTCGGCGCTCGACGGCTGCAGGCTCGCCTCGGGGTCCTTGCAGTCGCCGGCCCGGGCGGGCACCGCCGTCGCCGTACCCGGCCCGGAGACACCGGCACCGAAGGAGTCGGCGTCGCCGTGCGAGAGCGGCAGCAGGGTGAGCGAGGCCGTCACCGCGCAGGCCACGGCCATCCCCGTCACCCCGCCCCAGCCGCGCAGTCCGGCCCGGGCGGAACCAGTCCTGGTCATCGCTCCCCCTCTCACCGGTACTCCGACAGCCTGCGGTTGACCCCGATGATCGCGGCGACCGCGGCCAGCGCGGCGAGAGCCGCCGCCCCGACCGGCAGCCCGCCGAGCGCCCCGCGCCCGTCCTTCGCGGCCCGGGTGAACTCGCCCTGCTCATGGGCGAGTGCCTGCTCCAGCGCGTCGTCCACCCGGTTGAAGGACTCCCCGGTGGACTCCTTCGCCCCGATGATCTGCTTCAGCGCGCCCTCGTAGTCGCCGTTGTCGTCGGTCTTGCGGGCGGTCCGGTGGCGGGTCTGCCACTCGGAGACACCGCTGATGGCGTTCGCCACCGGCCCGCTCCCCTGGGAGTCGTCGGCGAGCTTCCTGGCCGTCCCCAGCTCATCGCCGAGGGCCTTCATGCCCGTGGTGTAGTCGGTCTCGTACTTGTCGTTCCTGCCGTCGGCGGTGAGCACCGCGCCGCGGGCGACCACGGTCAGGAGCTCATTGGCGCGTGCCTTCAGCGAGTTGATCCGTGCCTGGTTGAGCACATCGAGCGACTGCTGCCCGTGCACATCGGCGTCCCGCAGTTCGGTGCGTGCGACCGTGTGTCCCACGGCCAGCCACAGCACCAGCACGGTGGACGCGGCGGTCGCGGCGAGCAGCCCGTGATTGAAGACCCGGTTCGTCCTGCGGTAGTTGCGCCGCTGCGCCCAGAACAGCCCGCCCACCGCGACGATACCGAGACCCAGTGAGAAGAACGGCCAGGCCCGGGCGGAGTCGTAGTCCTGGTCGAGCCGTCCGGTCTCCGCCGTGTACAGCCGCTCGGCGGCGGGGAGGAGCTCCTTGGACATCTTCTGGTTCGCGTACCGGAGGTAGGCGCCGCCGAGCGGCAGCCCCTGCCGGTTGTTGGCGCGGGCCCGCTCGATCAGGCCGGTGTACCGGGGCAGTTCCTGGTTGAGCGTGGCGATCTCCTGGCCGGACGGCGACGCGGCGTCCGAGGTGGACGCCGCCTTCACCAGCAGCCGGGACGCGTCCTTGATGTCCTTCTCGTACCGTTCGCTGACATCGCGCGGTTCCTGCGCCCCCGCCAGGAATCCGCTGGCCGCCGCGGTGTCCGCATCGGCCAGGGAGCGGTAGATGTTCGCCGCCTCGGCGGTCAGCGGCTGACTGCGGCTCACCACGTCGTCTGCGGCGGCCGCCCGGTCGGAGACCTCGATCGCCGTCACGGCCCCGAACGCGACGACGAGCGCCGCCAGCAAGGCCCCGATGATCTGGAGCCTGCCCGGTTCGGTCGTCGCCGCGGAGCGCAGCCGCGCTGCCGGCTCGGACCACGCGCCGCGCCGCGGCGCGGGCACGGAAGCGGGCGCGGGCGGCTGGGCCGGCACCTGGTCCGGCGCCGTGCGCACATTCGGCGGGTATGTCACGTGACCTCCCCCTCGGTCGCTGACGGTGGCCGTTCCCCCGGCCGATCAGGGGACTGGCACCCGGCCAGAAGTATGGCCGCAGGGACCGACATCCACACCAGGAACGCCTGGATCGTGCATCGGCCCACGGATGCACCACGCATTCGATCAAGGCAGGCGCCGCCGATCAAGACGAATCGGCGGAGCAATCCCCGAAGCGGACCGATCTCCCCACTCATGAACACGTTCGGGACAACTGATCGGTTCCCTTACGCAAGGGGCGTCCTGCGGCGTGATCGCCGCAGGACGCCCTCACACGCTGTCTGCCGAGATGTCAGCCGTACTGCGCACGCAGCCTGCTGTGCACCTCCGGCGCAGCCCCCGTGTGGTCGAGCCCCAGCAGTCCGGCACCCAGCACCGGCGGCTCCCGCACCACCCGGACCACCGCCTTCGGGGCCCGTGCCGCGAGGAGTTCGGCGATCCGGTCGTCCAGCTGCGGGTGGCGCGCCGCCAGCACGCTGCCGCCCAGGACCACCGGTGCCTCCTCGTCCAGCAGCCCGAGGCGGGTCAGCGCGACCGACGCCATCGCGACGACCTCCTCCGCCAGCCGGTGCACGAGACCGCGCGCCACCGGGTCCCCGGCCGCACCGGTCGCGAACAGCACCGGCGTCAGCTCGTGCCGCCGCTCGAACCCGATGTGCCCCAGATGCAGCGCCTCGATCAGCGCGTACATCGAGTCGAGCCCGAAGTGCGCGGGCAGGGTGCGCGCCAGCTCGGTCGGTTCGCCGCGCCCGTCCTCGGCCCGCGAGGCGAACCACATGGCCTCCTCGGCGAGGCCCGAACCGCCGCCCCAGTCACCGGAGATCCGGCCGATGGCGGGGAAGCGCGCGGTCCGCCCGTCGGGCACCATGCCGACACAGTTGATCCCCGCACCGCAGACGACGGCCACGCCCCGGGGCTCGTCCACCCCGGCACGCAGTATCGCGAACGTGTCGTTGCGGACCTCCACCGTGCGACCCCAGTCACGGGCCCGCAGCGCCGCGGCGAGCGCCTGCTCCTCGACCGGGAGATCGGCATTGGCCAGACACGCCGACACATGCGCGACGGAGTCCACCGGCTCGCTGTACGCCCGCGCTTTCGCCAGCGCCTCGCCGATCGCCGAGGCCAGGACGTCCACGGCCACATCGATGCCGACGGTCGGCGGCTGGAAGCCGCCTCCGCGCACCGAGCTCAGCAGCGTTCCGTCCGGTCCGATCAGGGCCACATCGGTCTTGCTGTTCCCCGCGTCGATGGCGAGGACCGCAGCGTTCACGCCCACGCGAGGTGCTCCCGGTTGTGCGCGATCAGCTTGTCGGTGAGCGCCTCGGCGTACTCGAACTGGCCGATCAGAGGGTGGGCGAGCAGCGCCTTGAACACTGCGTCTCTCCCACCCGCCCGCGTGGCTCGGTCGCCGAGCAGCGCCGCTTCCAGGGCGAGGTCCTCGTACGCCGTCACGTTGGCGATCAGCCCCGCGTACAGCGGGTCCAGCTCCGGCACGGCGAGCGGCGTCGCCCCCGTGCCGTCGACCCGGGCCTGCACCTCGATCACCGCGTCGTCCGGCAGGAACGGCAGCGTCCCCTTGTTGTACGTATTGACGACCTGCACCGCCGAACCGCCCGAGCCCAGCAGCGAGGACGCCAGGTCCACGGCCGCCTCCGAGTAGAACGCGCCGCCGCGCTTGGCGAGCAGCGCGGGCTTCTCGTCCAGCGCCGGGTCGCCGTACATGGAGAGGAGTTCCTTCTCCATCGCGGCGACCTCCGCCGCCCGGGACGGCTTGGTGCCGAGCTCCCGCACGACCTCGTCGTGGGCGTAGAAGTACCGCAGATAGTACGAGGGGACGACGCCGAGCCGGTCGACGACCGCCCGGGGCATGCGCAGATCGCCGGCGATCGCGGCGCCGTGCTCGGCGAGCAGTTTCGGCAGGACGTTCTCGCCGTCAGGGCCGCCGAGCCGCACCCCGAGCTCCCACGTCAGGTGGTTGAGCCCGACATGGTCGAGGTGCACCTCACCGGGGGTGACGTCGAGCAGCCTGGCGAATTTCCGCTGGAAGCCGATGGCCACGTTGCACAGACCGACGGCCTTGTGACCGGCCTGGAGCAGCGCCCGGGTCACGATACCGACCGGGTTGGTGAAGTCGATGATCCAGGCGTCGGGGTTGGTGCGGCGGACCCGCTCGGCGATGTCGAGGACGACGGGGACGGTGCGCAGCGCCTTGGCGAGGCCGCCGGCCCCGGTGGTCTCCTGGCCGATGCAGCCGCACTCCAGCGGCCAGGTCTCGTCCTGGTTGCGGGCGGCCTGGCCGCCCACGCGCAGCTGGAGCAGGACCGCGTCGGCGCCGGCGACGCCCGCGTCGAGGTCCGCGGTGGTGACGATCCGCCCCGGGTGGCCCTGCTTGGCGAAGATCCGCCGGGCGAGGCCGCCGACGAGGTCGAGACGGTCGGCCGCCGGGTCGACGAGCACGAGCTCCTCGATGGGCAGCGTGTCCCGCAGCCGGGCGAAGCCGTCGATCAGTTCAGGTGTGTAGGTGGACCCGCCACCAACTACTGCGAGCTTCATAGTCAGCCTTTTACTCCGGTCAGTGTGACGCCCTCGACAAAAGCCTTTTGAGCGAAGAAGAAGACGAGGATCACGGGGGCCATGACCAGTACGGTCGCGGCCATGGTCAGGTTCCAGTCGGTGTGGTGCGCCCCCTTGAAGGATTCCAGGCCGTAACTGAGCGTCCAGGCGGCCGGGTTCTCGGAAACGTAGATCTGCGGACCGAAGTAGTCGTTCCAGGCGTAGAAGAACTGGAACAGTGCGACGGCCGCGATGCCCGGCCTGGCCATCGGCAGCACCACCTTGAGCAGGGTGCGCAGTTCGCCGCAGCCGTCGACCTTCGCCGCGTCGAGGTACTCGTTCGGGATGGTCAGCAGAAACTGCCGCAGCAGGAAGATGGAGAAGGCGTCACCGAAGGCCATCGGGATGATCAGCGGCCAGAGCGTGCCGGACAGGTCCAGCTGCTTCGCCCAGAACAGATACATCGGGATGACGACGACCTGCGGCGGCAGCATCATCATCGAGATGACGAGCATCAGCGACAGCTGTCGGCCGCGGAAGCGGAACTTGGCGAGCGCGTACGCCACGGGCAGCGACGACACGACCGTGAGGACGGTGCCGAGTCCCGCGTACAGCAGGGTGTTCTTCCACCACGTCAGGAAGCCCGGGGTGTCGAACACCTTGCGGTAGTTGCTCCACTCGAAGGGGTGCGGCCACAGATCGCGGGTCAGCGCCTGCTGGTCGCTCATCAGAGAGGTGAGGAACAGGAAGACGAACGGCAGCACGAAGAAGAGCGCGGCCGCGACGCCGAGCGCGTGCACGGCGATCCAGTTCAGCAGCGCCTTGCGGCGTGCGACGCGCTCGGCCGGGGTGACCGGTCCGGCCGACGGGCCGGCGGCCTTGAGGGTGTCGAGAGCCTGCGCCACGTCACTCACCTGCCTGGATCAGCCCGCTGCGGCGCCGCATCAGCAGTGCGGTGAACGCCATGGCGAGTACGAAGAGAACGAGCGCGACCACACAGGCGGAGCCGTAGTCGAAACGCTGGAAGCCGAGGTTGTAGACGAGCTGCGGAAGCGTCAGTGTCGACTTGTCGGGATAGCCCGGTTCGAACTGCTGCCCGGAGCCGCCCATCACCCCCGAGGCGACCTTCCCGGCCACGAGCGGCTGGGTGTAGTACTGCATCGTCTGGATGATCCCGGTGACCACGGCGAACATCACGATCGGCGAGATGTTCGGCAGCGTGACGAAGCGGAACCGCTGGTACGCGGTCGCCCCGTCCAGCTCCGCCGCTTCGTACTGCTCCTTGGGTACGTCGAGCAGCGCGGCCATGAAGATCACCATCAGGTCGCCCACACCCCAGACCGCGAGCGCGGTCAGGGCCGGCTTGGACCAGGTGGCGTCGGTGAACCAGCCCGGCGTGGGCAGCCCCAGATCGCCGAGGAGTGAATTGACCGGCCCCGTACCCGGGTTGAGCAGGAAGACGAAGCCCAGGGTCGCCGCGACCGGTGGCGCCAGGTACGGCAGGTAGAACAGGGTCCGAAAGACGCCCGTACCGGTCTTGATTTTGGTGATCAGCAGACCGATGCCGAGGCCGAAGACGACCCGGCAGCTGACCATGACCACGACCAGCCACAGCGTGTTCCGCAGGGCGGGCCAGAACAACGTGTACTCGTTGAAGACGTACGACCAGTTCTTCAGCCCGTCGAACTTCGGGGGCGCGAAGCCGTCGTACTGGGTGAAGGAGAAATAGACCGTGGAGAGCAGCGGGTAGGCGAAGAAGACGCAGAACCCGATCAGCCACGGCGACAGGAAGGCCGCCGTTCGAAGCGCCGCGCGGCGGCGCTTCGAGCGCAGCGTGTACGTGCCCGTACGTGTGCTCATCGCGGTTCTACTTCGCCTGTGCGATCGCCGCGTCGATTTCCTTGGCGGTCTTCTCCAGACCCGCCTTGATGTCCGTCTGCTTGCCCTTCTCGATGTCGAATCCGAGGTTCTGCAGGGACACCAGGTACGCGCCGCCGTTCACCGAGGGCGGGGTGGTGGTGCTCTTCGGGTTCGCGGCGATGTCCAGGAAGGTCTTGAACCGCGGGTCGTACTTCAGCTTCGGCGACTTCAGTGCCGCCAGCGTGGACGGAACGTTGTGAATGGCGTTGGCGAAGTCGACCACCGCGTCGGTGTCGGTCGTCATGAACTTCACCAGCGCCCAGGCCGCGTTCTGCTTCTTCGAGGTGGCGGCGATACCGGCGATGGTGCCGGTCAGATAGCCCTTGCCGTAGGTGTCGGCCTCGTCGTCGGCGACGGGCATCGGGGCCACCCCGATCTCGAACTCCGGCTTGGTCTCCTCGGCCATCCCGAGCCGCCACTCGCCGTCCAGCTGCATGGCCACCTGGCCGGTGTGGAACGGGTGCTTGGCGCCCCACTCGTCACCGAGCGCCGTACGGTACTTCTCCAGCTTCTCGTAGCCGCCCAGGTCGTCGACCAGCTTCTTCTGCGTGGTCAGCATCGACGCGAACGCCGGGTCCTTGGCGATGTTCGACGTGCCGTCGCCGTCGAAGTACGTCGGGTTCCAGCCGCCGAGGTAGTGCTCGGTCGTCGACTCGTAACCGTGGTAGTTCGGCATGAAGCCGAGCTGCTCGTACGAGTCGCCCTTGGTCTTCGTCAGCTTCTTTGCGTCCGCGGCAAGTTCCGACCAGGTCTTCGGCGGGGAAGCGATACCCGCGGCCTTGAAGGCGTCCTTGTTGTAGTACAGCCCGTAAGCGTCCCCGAGCAGCGGCAGCGTGCAGCGGACCCCGTTGAACTGGGTGTACTCGTTCATCGCCTTCGGGAACGTCCTGTCCGCGTCGATCCCGTCCTTCTTCAGGAAGGAATTCAGGTCGACGAACGCCTTGGACGAGCAGAACTTGCCCACATTGTTCGTGGTGAACGAGGAGACCACGTCCGGGGCCTTGGAACCGCCGGCCCGCAGCGCCTGGTTGATCTTGTCGTCGGTCATGTTGCCGACGACCTTCACATGGATGTTGGGGTGCGCCTTCTCGAAGGCGTCGACGTTGGCCTGAATTCCCTTGACCTCGTTCGGGGCACTCCAGCCGTGCCAGAAGGTGATGGTCGTCTCCTTGGACGCGTCATCGTGGGCACCGGAGTCGCTCTGACCGGTACAGGCGGAGGCGAGAAGGGATATCGCGGCGGTCGCGGCGAGCGCGGCGGCCGTCTTCCGGCGGTTTCCGGACATGGCGGAGTCTCCCGATGAAGGGTTGGGGCGGGGAAGGGACGGACGTGCGAAGGGCGGGCGGGTCAGCGCGACGTGTCGAAGACTTCGTCGCGGGTGGTGGCGAGGGCGCTCTCCAGCGCCCCGCGCAGTACGGGCCGACGCGTGACGCCACCGATGATCAGCCGGGGCCGGGAGGCCGCCAGTTCGGCGAGCTCCCCCTGTACCCGGGCGCGCAGCGGTTCCCCGCCGGAGGCGATCAGCTCGCCGGAGAGCACCACGAGTTCGGGGTCGAGAACGGCGACCATGGAGGCCAGACCGGTCGCGAGGCCGGTGGCGAACAGATCGAGGAGCCGGGCATACGGGCCGTCCTCGCCCTGCTCCACCGCCGCGGCGGCCCGGGTGATCAGGCCGGCCGCGGCCTCGTGATGGGTACCGGTGGCGCGGGTCAGCTCGTCGTCGATGCCGAGCTTCCGGGCCAGCCGGGACAGCACCTGGGCGCCCGCCAGCTCCTGGAAGCCGCCCGAGTTCGCCTTGGTGACCTGACGGACCAGCGGGACACCGGGCACCGGCAGGAAACCGACCTCACCGGCGCCGCCGGTGAAGCCGCGGTGCAGCCGTCCGCCGATGACGAGGGCGGCGCCGAGCCCCTCCTCGTTCCACAGCAGGACGAAGTCGTCGTGGCCGCGGGCCGCGCCGAGCCGCTGCTCGGCCACCGCGACGAGGTTCACGTCGTTCTCGTACTCGACCGGCATCGGCAGGAAGGCGGCCAGCTCGTCGAGCAGGGTGGGGGAGTGCCAGCCGGGCAGGTGGGAGGCGTACCGCAGCCGCCCGGTACCGGGGTCGAAGGCACCCGGCGTACCGATGACGACACGGTGCACATCGGAGCGGGTCAGCCCGGCATCCTTGACCGCGCCGTCCAGCGCGTCCGCCACCTGCCGCACCACACTGTCGGCGCGCCGCCCGGGGGTGCGCAGCTCGAACTCGCCGACCGTCTCGCCGGTCACATCGGCGACGGCGGCGACGATCCGGTGGGCGTTCACATCGAGACCGGCGACATGGGCGGCACGGGCGTTCACCGCGTACAGCTGGGCATTGGGGCCGGGCCGTCCCGCGACGGTGCCGGTGGCGACGACCAGACCGGCCGCCTCCAGGCGGGCCAGCAGCTGCGAGGCGGTGGGCTTGGAGAGGCCCGTCAGCTTCCCGATCCTGGTCCGGGAGAGGGGGCCGTGTTCCACCAGCAGATCGAGGGCGGCCCGGTCGTTCATGGCCCGCAGGACGCGGGGGGTTCCCGGTGTCGTTCCGGCCATGCGTGCTGCACCCGCCCTCTGTTAGGAAAGTTTCCTATTTGGTGAGAGGACGGTAGGGCGCACGTCACCGACGCGTCAATGGGCAGAGCGCCGGTGGCAACCAAAGCGTTATCCGGGGAGCGGATCACGGGACAGCCCTCAGGCGCTTTCCGGCGTCAACTGCTGCACCACTGCTGCTCGACCCCGTTTTGACGCCGAAGGGCGCCCGTGGTTCCGCGGCGCTACTTGGCCAGGTTCGACGGCGGGATGGGCGTCGTGGCCAGCGACTGCGGGGATGTCGTCGACGCGTACGCGGACGGGGCAGCCATCCCGGCGGTCGGGTCGGCCGACGAGGGCTCGTCCGGTTGGGCCGGCACGCCACCGACCATCCGGATGCCCGCCTCGTCGAAGGCCAGTTTGATCCGCCAGCGCAGCTCGCGCTCCACGCCCAGCGCCTTGCCCGGCATCGTCTTCGCCGTCACCCGGACCGTCATCGAGTCCAGGAGTACGGAGTCCAGCCCGAGGATCTCCACCGGACCCCACAGGCGCTCGTTCCACGGGTCCTCCTTGGCCATCAGCCCGGCGGCCTCGGTGATCACCGTACGTACCCGGCCGAGGTCCTCCGTGGGGCGTACCTGCACATCCACCCCGGCGGTCGACCAGCCCTGGCTGAGGTTGCCTATCCGCTTCACCTCGCCGTTGCGGACGTACCAGATCTCACCGTGGTCACCGCGCAGCTTGGTGACCCGCAGACCGACCTCGATGACTTCACCGGAGGCGACGCCCGCGTCGATGGTGTCCCCGACGCCGTACTGGTCCTCAAGGATCATGAAGACACCGGAGAGGAAGTCGGTGACGAGGTTGCGCGCACCGAAACCGAGCGCCACACCGGCGACACCGGCGGAGGCCAGCAGCGGCGCCAGATCGATCTGGAAGGCGCCCAGGATCATCAGGGCGGCCGTACCGAGGATCAGGAACGACGCGACCGAACGGAGTACGGACCCGATGGCCTCGGAGCGCTGACGGCGGCGTTCCGCATTGACCAGCAGGCCGCCGAGAGCGGTGCCCTCGACGGCTTGGGCGCTGCGGTTCATCCGCTCGATGAGCTTGGTGAGAGCACGGCGGATCGCGCTGCGCAACATGACCGCGATGACCGCGATGAGGACGATGCGCAGACCGGTGTTCAGCCAGGTGGACCAGTTCTCCTCCACCCAGCCCGCGGCGTGGCCGGCCTGCTTGGCGGCTTCGTCCAACGAGCCGCCGGGCTCGGGTGACGGGGCTGCGGCCAACAGGGCGGACAGGGACACGACGGAACCTCCAGATGGATGTGGGCTGCCCAACCACACTAACGGGGCATCGGGAGTGCTCCGTTGCAGTGACGGAGGGGAGAGGCACGTCTCACCCGGGGATATGGAAGGGGCAGCCGGTTCCGGAACGGGTTGCGAGGCCGGGTGTGGCCGATCGCACATCGATCCCGGGACCGCTCCGGCAACGGCCTCCTGAGCGCCTGTTCCGGCGCTTGCGGGCCGTCCGGACGGCAGGGACCCGGGAAAATCCTTCCGGCCCGTTACCCGCACGTGGTGGCGGATTGACCAGGCATGAGGAGAGACTGAGATCGGATCGTCCCGGCGCGAGCCACGCGCCGCCGGCGTACAAGGAGGCATCCACCGTGCCGCATGTCCTGGTTCTCAACGCGTCGTACGAGCCGCTCGGCGTCGTACCGCTCCGCCGCGCGCTCGTCCTCGTCCTGGAGAACAAGGCCATCTGCCTTGAGGAGTCAGGCGCCCTCATGCACAGCGCCAGCCGCGCCATCCCAGCCCCGAGCGTCGTCCGTCTGAAACGGTTCGTACGGGTTCCCTACCGGGGGCCCGTTCCACTGACCCGCCGGGCGCTCTTCGCCAGGGACGGCGGGCGCTGCATGTACTGCGGTGCCGCCGCGACCAGCGTCGACCATGTCATCCCCCGCAGCCGAGGCGGACAGCACGCCTGGGACAACGTGGTGGCGGCCTGCCGCCGCTGCAACCACTTCAAGGCGGACCGGCATCTGCCGGAGCTCGGCTGGCGGCTGCACCAGCAGCCCGCCCCGCCGACGGGACTCGCCTGGCGGATCATCGGGACGGGACACCGGGACCCGCGCTGGCTGCCGTACCTGCAACCCTTCGGCGCGGACGACGCCATGGCCCGGATCGATGGCATTTCAGCCTGACGATCCGGGCTTTCGCGTATCCGGGGAGATGCGGCTTCGCGCAGTGCCGCGCGCTACGTGAACCGCAGCTCCGCGGGGTGCACCGCCCGCCGCAGCAGCGGCAGCGAGGCCGACGCGGCCAGCAGACAGGCGGCGTACACCACCACGGGTACGAGCAGCGGAAGCATCGACGGGACGGCCCTGGGAGCCACCAGCAGGGCGTACGAGAGGTGCACCGCCATGCCTCCGATGCCGGCGAGCAGGACCGCGGGGGCCAGCGGGAGCGCCGTTTCCAGGAGGAGGGTCCGGGCCAGAACCGTCCGCGGTACTCCGGCCGCGGTCTGGGCGGCGAGTCCCCTGCGGCGGGTGGCGACGGATTCGGCTGTGCCCACCGCGAGGCCGAAGAGGCTGATGACGAGAGCCACCAGGACGGCGGTCCCGGCGAGATCGATCCCCGTGGTGTAGAAGCCGAGGTCCTCCGCCGTGTAGCCGCCGCGCCGGTGCAACTCGTCGAGCAGCACCTGCCGTACGCCGACGAAACCCACCCCGACGACGGTCACCAGCAGCAGAGCGGCATGGGTGCGCGCGGCGGCCCACGGGTCGTCCTTGAGCCGCCCCGCGGCGATCAGCACCGCGGCGCTCTTCGCGCGGAGGGTCAGCCAGCGGCCCATGAAGGAAGCCGTCGCTCCGGCCAGCCAGACCGCACCCGCTCCGATGACAAGCACCATGGCGAACACCGTGAACGGGACAGTCACGTCGCCGGGATGGCCGTTGCGGTCGGCAAGGAGGAAGAGCGCCACGGCGATCAGCGCCGTCGGGACCAGGAGCGCGAGCAGCGTCCGGTTCCCGTTGTCCGGCCGGACACGGCGCACCCAGCCGAGCGGCGAGGCGACCACCCGCCGCAGGGCGAGTGCGCTCACCAGCGCGGCCACGACCGGCACGGCGAGGACAACCAGCACGAAGGCCACCCATGCCACCGGCGGCGGCATGTGACCGACGGCGGCGAGGACCGCGGCGAAGACGGCCAGCGCGCCGGCCGATCCCGCCAGGCACGCGAACGCGGACTCCAGCGCCGAGATGCGCCGTACCTGCGCGGGCGACGCCCCCGCGAGCCGCAGCCCGGCCATCCGCCGGTCGCGGTGCACGGCGCCGATGCGGGCGCACTGACCGAGGAAGCCGAGCACGGGGACGAGCAGGAGCAGCAGCGTGACCACCACACCGGCGCGCTCGCCCGGCTGGTTCAGCAGGCCGTGTGCGTAGGGGATCGACACCTGCCCGGCGACGGCGGCGACCGTGACCGCCGCGAGGGCGAAGCCCGTGGCGACCAGCGCGCCCACCGCGGTGAGCGAGATCCGCCACCACTCGCGGCGGTGCGAGCCGCGCGTCAGGATCCATGCGATGCGGGCGTCAGCCTTCATGGCGGGCGGCCTCCCGGACGGTGACCGGCGCAGCGTGGACGGCCCCGTCCCGCAGCCACACTTCGCGGTCCGCGTACGCGGCGACCTGCGCGTCATGGGTGATCAGCAACACCGCGGTGCCGGTCTCGCGGGTGGCGTGCACCAGGGCCGTCATCACCTGCTCCCCGGCGAGCGAGTCGAGTGCCCCGGTCGGCTCGTCCGCGAAGACCGCCTTCGGACCGGTCACCAACGCGCGTGCCAGTGCTACGCGCTGGCTCTGGCCGCCACTCAGCTCGCCGGGCCGCAGACCGGCGTGGCCGCGCACCCCGAAGCGTTCCAGCCATTCGCCCGCCCGTGCCTGTGCCGCGGCGCGGGACGTCCCTGCGAGCAACAGCGGCAGTGCCACGTTGTCGAGCACGGTGAGTTCGGGGATCAACTGCCCGAACTGGAACACCACGCCGAAGTCGGTGCGCCGCAGTTCGCCGAGCCGGGCCTCGGAAAGCCGGTCGAGCCGCTCCTGTCCGTACGAGACCGAACCCTCGTCGGGGCGGACGATCCCCGCCAGGCAGTGCAGCAGCGATTGCCGGTCGGGTGGTGAACCGCCCCTGGTTCGCAGGGCGGCGTGACCGCGTGCGGCTACCGGGCGACGGCGTACGCCTCCACCGACCAGAGCGAGTAGCCGAACTCGGTGCCCCGGCCGTCACCCTGGATCCTGACGAAGCGGGTGTCCGGCGCGTCCATCCGGACGGACTCCAGGCCGCCCTTGCCGTCCCGGACGGTCGCCGCCGTACGCCAACTGCGGCCGTCCGCGGAGACCTGTACGCGGTAGCGGGAGGCGTACGCGTCCTGCCACCGCAGCACCACCTGCCCGATCCTGGCGGGCTCCGCCAGTTCCGCCTGCCACCAGGCGCCGTCCTCCGCCGGGGACGACCAGCGGGTTGCCGGATCGCCGTCCGACGCGGCGGCCGCCGGGAAGTCCGGGGTCTCGTCGCCGGACGAGGAGACGGTGGCCGTACGGGCCAGATCCGGGCCGGCGGTGCGCGGGTAGGCCCGGACGGTGAGGGTGCTCTCCCCGCCGGCGAAGTGGAACGGCACCTCGTACTCGCCCGCCGGGGTGTCCGCCGGGACGGTGATCTCCACAGGGACTTCGGTACGGGACCCGCGCGGCACCGTCGTCTGCTCGGGGACGGACACCTTGATGCCCTTGGGCGCCTTCGCGATGAGCGCCCCCCGCACCTCGGCGGGGCGGCGGGCGGCGAGCCGTGCCTGCACTCGCTGCGGGCCGCCGCCGATCTCGGCGTCGGTCTCACCGCGTACGAGATCGAGCCGGGCGGCGGGTTCGTCACCGAACCACGGCACGAGGGCGCGCACCTGGAGGGGTTCGGCGGTGGGGGCGGTTCCGGAGACGATCGGCGGCAGCACGCCCGCGTTCGTGCCCGTCGCCAGGGAGGCAGTGGGCCAGATGACCCGGATCGCGTCGGCGCGCAGCCCCTTGGTCGATCTCTGGGTCCAGCCGGTCCCCGAGACCGGGCCGAGACTGCGCCAGCCCTCGCCCGGCACATGCGCCTGCAGCGTCGCGTCCGCCTCGGCGCCGGACACCGTCATCGCGGTCACGGCCTCCAGCGGGCGGGCCCGGTTCAGCCGGACCGTGTAGCTGCCCGGGGTCCCGGTCACCGTCCCGGTGTCCCGGTCCGCGCCGGTCCAGGTGTCGGCCTCCTTGCGCACCCGGTCCAGGAAGGGGTCGAGCACCCCCTTGCCGACCGTCGCCCCGCTCGCCCTGACCGCCGTGCGCAGCGGCTCCAGGGCCAGCGACACCTTCCACGCGGCCGCGCCGTCGCCGCGTGCCTGGGCCTGCAGCAGATCGACGGCGAGCTCGCCCGCCTGCCCGTACCGGGCCAACTGCTCCGTCCAGGGCCGCACTTCGTCGTCGAGCCGCCCGTCCGCCGGGCCCTTCAGCCGCTGCGGGGCCTCCCGCATCACGGTGAAAGCGGCCCGCAGCTCGCGTGCCGCGTCGGCCCGCGCCGTGGCGTCCGCCGTCGTACGGGAGTTCCAGAACGCGGCGAACAACGGCTGCAGATACGCCGACTCGTCGCCGCCCAGCACGGACGTCGCGCTGTTCCCGGCCAGCGCCCGCAGCGCGTCCCGGGTGCGGGCGTCGCCGCCCGCCAGATCGTCGATGGCCGCCTGCCAGGACTCCTGCGCCCGGTAGCCCTTCGGATTCCAGGCGAAGTCGGCGGCGGTGAACAGCGGGATGCGGGACGCGGACGGCTGCTCCATCGCGTTGGCGAGCAGCGCCGCCGAGCCGATCGCGACCGCCGGGTCCCGGCCGGTGTACGGGCCGAGGAAGATGCGGTCCTGTGCGTAGTCATTGACCGGGTAGTTGTCCATCGTGACGAGCGGATGCCGGAACGTGGCGCGCGCACCGGCCAGTTCCCCACCGGTGATGGTCCTCGGCACCACCCCGACGCCGGTCCAGGCGATCTGCACGCGGTCGTCCAGCTCCTTTGCGAGAGCCGCGCGGTAGTCGGTGACCCCGTCCTGGTAGAACTCCGTCGGCATCACCGACAACGGCTCCGCATCCGGGTACCGGTCCGCGAGATGCTGCGCCACCTTGTCCGCGACCCGCGCCTGGGCCCTGGCCGCCGCCTCGGGTCCGCTGCCGAAGGTGTCCGGGTCGTCGTCGCAGTGCCATTCGCTGTAGCTGACGTCCTGGAACTGCAACTGGAAGACGCGCACGCCGAGCGCCCACATGGCGTCGATCTTCCGCGTCAGCGCCTTCACATCGCTGTCCGAGGACATGCACATGGCCTGGCCGGGGGAGACCGCCCAGCCGAGCGTCACATGCTGGGCGCGGGCCCGTTCGGCCAGTGCCCGGAAGTCGGCGCGCCGTTCGGCGGGGTACGGATCGCGCCAGCGGGCCTGCCGGTACGGGTCGTCGCCCGCCGCGTAGAGGTACCGGTTCTGCTTCGTCCGGCCCATGAAGTCGATCTGCGCGAGCCGTTCCGCGCGCGTCCACGGATGCCCGTAGAACCCCTCGGTCACGCCGCGTACGGCGGTGCCCGGCCAGTCCCGCACGGTGACCCCGGCGACGCTTCCGTTCCGGATCAGCTGACGCAGCGTCTGCACGGCGTGGAAGAGACCGTCGTCGCCGAGGCCGTCCAGGGCGACGGTGGGGCGGCCCGCGACCGTACCGACCGCGATCCGGTAGCCGCCGGACGGCAGATCGGCGCGCTCCGGGGCGCGCAGGGCCCGAAGGGCGTCCTGGGCGTCGTCGCCGCCGAGCCGGATGACCGGCCCGCGGCCCGGCAGCGCCTCGTGGACGGTCCGTGCGCCCGCGTCGCGCAGCACCTGCCGGGCCGCGTCGAGGGCGTACGGATCGGTGCCAGCACCGGCGAGGAGGGTCACCTCGGTGGAGAGCGGTACGGCGGCTCCCGACGCCTTGATGGTCTGCGGGCGCGGCCACACGGTGGGCAGCGCGCCGTCGTCCGTACGGTCGGCTGCCGAAAGGGCGGGAGAGCCGGGGGCCGAGGGTGCGGCGAAGGCGGCCGGGGAGCCCGTGGAGAGCAGTCCGCCGAGCACGGCGGCCGCGACGGCCGCCGCCTGCTTTCTGCGCCTGAGCTGCATGCCGTACTCCCTCGCTCCCGTCGATGGGCTCCGAGCCCACCACCCGGGCGCGAGGGTGTCAATGCGTGTGACCGTTGTGCCGTATATGCCCGATGTGGCGGTTGGGGTGAGGTGCGGTCAATGATCGGCGGACCACAGCAGAGATGGCGCCGAATGGCCGAAAACGGCGGACGGTTTACGGGTAACCGGCCCCCGAGGAACGGAATGTGACCCAGGGCACGTTGGAGTCGTTGTTGGAGCGCCTATGTCTGCGGTCGCGCCCGCTGGGTAGGCCTGCTGTGTCCACTGCTGTGTCCACTTGTCCACGGCCAGGAGGCCGCCATGCCCGCTGCCGCGCAGCTTCTGCTCTCCGCCCTGACCGAACAGGTGCCGGGTCCCGGCCCGCTCACCGGCGAACCCGCGTACGCCGACGCCATACCCCTCACCAGCGAGCCGCCGCTCGCCGCAGCCACCCCTTTGACGAGCGAGCCGCCGCTCGCCGTCGCCGCCCCGCTGACCAGCGAGCCGACCGCCCCCGGCACCGCGGGGGGCACGGAGTCCCCAGGAGTCTGAATGGGCCTGTCCCGGCTCGCCGCACTGCACGGTGTCGCCACCTCCTACTCCCCGTCCGCGGATGTCACGGTGACCGTCCCCGACGACACGGTGATCACCGTGCTCGCCGCGCTGGGCGTGGACGCCGCCACACCCGAAGCGGTACGGGAATCACTCGCCGCCGCCGAGTCGGCGGCCGCCTCCCGGCTGCTTCCGCCGACGCTCGTGGTGTGGACCGGGGAGCCCCTGCCGCCCGCCCTGACCGCACTGCGCCCCGGCACCACACTGGACATCGAGCCCGAGGGAGCGGCCGCATCGCCCCGGCCGCCACGGATGAGGGTGCCGGGCGGACAGCCGGATCCGGCCGTTTCCGCGGTGAGCGCTGCCACCCCCGCCTGGTGGGCCGAACCCCCGCTCGGCGTGCACCGGTTGACCGTGCGCACCCAGCACGGCCGGTCCGCCACCACCACTCTGATCGTCGCCCCCGTCCGGGTGCCCCAGCCGCCCCGGCGCACCCATGGCTTCCTCGTCCAGCTCTACTCCCTGCTCTCCGGCCGCTCCTGGGGCATGGGCGACCTCGGCGACCTCGCCGACCTCGCCGCCTGGTCGGGCCGGACCCTCGGTGCCGGGTTCGTCCAGGTCAACCCGTTGCACGCCGCTGTACCGGGCAGACCCACCGACCCGTCCCCGTACCGCCCCTCCTCGCGCCGCTTCCCCGACCCCGTCCATCTGCACATCGAGTCGATCCCGGAGTACGGGCACGTGCGGGACCGGGCCGCCCTCGACGACCTGCGGCAAAGTGCCGAAGCCCTCAGCGAAGCGGTCCTGAACAAGGGCGCCCTGATCGACCGGGACGCCGTCTGGGAACTCAAGCGCCAGGCTCTCGAACTCGTATCGGAGGTCCCGCTGACCCCCGGCCGCCGCGCCGCCTACTGCGACTTCCTCGCCGAGCAGGGACAGGCCCTGGAGGACCACGCCCTGTGGTGCGCCCTCGCCGAGGTGCACGGCTCCGACTGGCACGCCTGGCCGCCCGGGCTGCGCGACCCCCGCTCCCCGCGGACCGCCCGCGCCCGCGGCGAGCTCCTCGACCGGGTCGACTTCCACTGCCGGCTCGCCTGGCTCACCGACACCCAACTCGGCGCCGCACAGAGGGCCGCGCGGGACGCCGGGATGGCGGTCGGCATCGTCCACGACCTCGCCGTCGGCGTACACCCCGGCGGCGCCGACGCCTGGGCGCAGCAGGACGCCTTCGCGCACGGCATGTCGGTCGGCGCGCCCCCGGACGCGTTCAACGCGCGCGGCCAGGACTGGGGGCTGCCTCCGTGGCGCCCCGACGTCCTCGCCGCGTCCGGCTACGCCCCGTACCGCGGACTGCTCCGCGGTCTCCTCGCCCACGCGGGCGCCCTCCGCATCGACCACGTCATGGGTCTGTTCAGGCTCTGGTGGGTTCCCGAGGGAAAGCCGCCGACCGAGGGCACATACGTCAGTCATGACGCCGAGGCGATGCTCGCCGTCCTCGCCCTGGAAGCGCACCTGGCCGGCGCGGTCGTCATAGGGGAGGACCTCGGCACGGTCGAACCCGGCGTACGCGAAACACTCGCCCGGCGCGGAGTGCTCGGCACGTCCGTGCTGTGGTTCGAGCGCGACTGGGCGGGCACCGGCCGCCCGCTGCCCCCGCAGGACTGGCGCGAGGGATGCCTCGCCACCGCCACCACCCACGACCTGCCGTCCACCGCCGCCCGGCTGACCGGCGACCATGTGACGCTCCGCCACCGCCTCGGCCTGCTCACCCGCACCCTGGAGCAGGAACAGGCCGAGGACGCCGCCGACACCGCCGAGTGGCTCGCCCTGCTCGCCCGACTCGGACTGTTCCCGGAGGGTGAGGGCGACGAGGAGGGCGCGGTCCGGGCCGTCCACCGCTTTCTGCTGCGCACCCCCGCCCGCATGGCCGGCATCTGGCTCCCGGACACGGTCGGCGACCGCCGCCCGCAGAACCTGCCGGGCACCTGGGACCAGTACCCCAACTGGCGGCTGCCCATCGCCGACGCGGAGGGCCACCCGGTCACCCTGGAGGAACTCGCCGCATCCCCTCGCCTGCACCGCCTGATGGAGGTCCTCGACCCCGAGAACAGTCACCCACGTCCCCGTACGGCACCCCCGGGCGCGCGCCGCTCCTAGGCGTTCGCTACGTTTGTAGCGTGGACAAGAAGAACGCAATGCGCACCGGCGCCGTGGCGGCCGGTACGACGCTGATGATGCTGCTCATGTCGTCCCCCGCGCTTGCGCTGACGCGTGACGACGGTGACGACCCGGGCCCCGGCCTGAGCGCGATCCAGACGATCGGCCTGTACGTCGTGGCCCCCATCGCTCTGTTCGTGATCATCGCGGGCCTGGTCATGCTCCTGGACAAGTCCAAGAAGCAGGCCTGACCTTTCGGTTGCGCGGCGCCAGAACTGCGTAGCCCCACGAGTGCTGTCCCAGGGCGCCTCGACGTGCGTAAGGCACGTCGAGGCGCCCTGTTGTGCGTTCCGGCGGAGCACACTTCCTCATCATTAAGACCGACCGGCAAATGGGGGGTGGGAGAAGGAGCGGGCCGGGTCCGCGGCGGCGGATAATGTGCGGACATGACCGAGTGGGACATCAAGAAGCTCCGGATTCTGCGCACGCTGAGCGAGCGCGGGACCGTCACGGCGACGGCCGAGGCGCTGCTGATGACCCCCTCCGCGGTGTCCCAGCAGCTCTCCAACCTGGCCAGGCAGCTGGGCGTACCCCTACTGGAAGCACAGGGCCGACGCGTCCGGCTCACCGACGCCGCACACCTCGTACTCCGCCACGCCGAAGCGGTCTTCGCCCAGCTGGAGCGCGCCGACGCCGAGTTGACCGGCTACCTGCGGGGCGAGGCGGGGGAGGTGCGGGTCGGCGCCTTCTCGACGGCGGTGCCCGCGCTCGTCGTACCGGCGGTCCGGCTCCTGCGCGCCGACGACCGGCCGGGACCGTCGGTACGCGTACGGGAGGCGGAGGCCGCGGAGGCGTACGAACTCCTGTCGGCCGGCGACGTCGACCTCGCGCTCTCCCTCGCCGCGCACGCACCGACCGCCCACGACCCCCGCTTCACCCTTCTCCCCCTGCTGACCGACCCGCTCGACGTCGCCCTCCCCGCCGGTCACCGGCTCGCGGACGCCCCAGGGCTCCGGCTGGCCGACCTCGCCGCCGAACCGTGGATCTTCGGCGGCTCGGGCCCCTGGTCGGAGATCACCACGGCCGCGTGCGAGGCGGCCGGGTTCGTGCCGGAGCAGGCGCACAGCGCCTCCGGGTGGACCGCGATCCTCGCCATGGTCGAGGCGGGCATGGGCGTCGCGCTGATCCCCCGGATGGCATCGGCGGAACGCCGCAAGGGTGTGGTGATGCGCGTTCTGGGGGCGGACCTGCCCAGGCGCCATGTGGTGGCGGCGGTACGGCAGGGGGCGGAGGAGGGCCCGGCGGTGGCCCGGGTCCTGGCCACGCTCAAGCAGGTCAGCGCGGCCCGCGCGAATACATTCAGCTGACCTGAAGGAATTGTGCGAAAACTTTCGATGGACCTGATGGTTCATCCGGCGCGACAGTTACGCACATGACTTTCGACGCGAACGAGACCACGGCCTCGGACAACGACCCCCACGCCAACGACGCGGCCCCGTACGGCGGAGGCGACCCCTACGCCGACTACCGCGCCGGCGACTTCCCCTTCACCGAACTGGTGGACCTCGCCGACCGCCGCCTCGGTGCGGGCGTGATCGCCGCGAACGACGAGTTCTTCGCCGAGCGCGAGAACCTGCTGATCCGCGAGCGCGCCGTGTTCGACCCCGAGCACTTCGGGCACAAGGGCAAGATCATGGACGGCTGGGAGACCCGCCGCCGCCGCGGCACCGACGCCGCACACCCCTTCCCGGCGCCCGAGGACCACGACTGGGCCCTCGTCCGCCTCGGCGCCCCCGGCATCATCCGCGGCATCGTCGTCGACACCGCCCACTTCCGTGGCAACTACCCGCAGCGCGTCTCGATCCAGGCGACGTCGGTCGAGGGCTCACCCAGCCCCTCCGAACTCCTCGCCGGCGACGTGAAATGGGAGGAGATCGTCCCGCCGACCCCCGTACGCGGCCACGCCGCCAACGGGTTCGAGATCACCGGCGGCCGCCGCTACACCCACATCCGCCTCTGCCAGCACCCCGACGGGGGCATAGCCCGCCTCCGCGTCCATGGCGAGGTCCTCCCCGACCCCGCGTGGCTGGCGACCCTCGGCACGATCGACCTGATCGCGGTGGTCAACGGCGGTGCGTACGAGGACGCCTCGGACCGCTTCTACTCCTCACCGACCCAGATCATCCTGCCCGGCACCTCCCGCAAGATGGACGACGGCTGGGAGAACCGCCGCCGCCGCGTACGCGACACGAACGACTGGGTCCGCTTCCGCCTGGTCGCCCAGGGCGCGGTCCGCGCGGTCGAGATCGATACGGCCTGCCTCAAGGGCAACGCGGCCGGCTGGATCGCCCTCCAGGGCCGCAACGGCGAGACGGGCGAATGGTTCGACATCATCCCCCGTACCAGGCTCCAGCCCGACACCCTCCACCGCTTTCCCCTGCGCGCCCAGGCCGTGGTCACTCACGTCCGCCTCGACGCGTTCCCGGACGGCGGCGTGGCCCGCATGCGCCTGCACGGCACGCTCACGGAATCGGGCGCAGCGGACCTGGCCGCCCGCTACGAGGCCGCGGGCGCGTAGCCCCACCCTTACGGCCTCCCCCGCGACAGGGAGTGGGCTCCCGGGGGACGCGAAAGAGGCACGCAAAGGGGGCGCTCCCCGAAGGAAGCGCCCCCACTGCTCAGCTGCTGCTGTTACTGCTAGGCGGTCGCCGCCGCCGCGTCCGCGGCCTGGGCCTTCAGTGCGCGCTCCACGCCTGCCCGCGACTCGGAGATCAGCCGGCGCAGTGCCGCGCTCGGCTCCGTCGAGTCCAGCCAGGCGTCCGTCGCGTCCAGGGTCTCCTGCGAGACCTGGAGGGACGGGTAGAGGCCGACGGCGATCTGCTGGGCCATCTCGTGGCTGCGCGAGTCCCAGACGTCCTTCACCGCTGCGAAGAACTTCTCGGAGTACGGGGCCAGCAGCTCACGCTGGTCGGTCTGGACGAAGCCGCCGATGACCGCCTCCTGGACGGCGTTCGGAAGCTTGTCCGACTCGACGATCGAGGCCCATGCCTCCGCCTTCGCCTCGGCCGTGGGGCGTCCCGCGCGGGCGGTCGCCGCGTGGCGTTCGCCGGCGGCCGTCCTGTCGCGCTCGTACTCGGCGGCGATCTCGTCCTCGTCGAGCAGGCCGACCGCGGCAAGTCGCTCGACGAACGCCCAGCGCAGTTCGGTGTCGACGACGAGGCCCTCGACCGTCTCCGTGCCGTTGAGCAGCGCCTGGAGCAGGTCGAGCTGCTGCGGGTTGCGGGCCGATGCCGCGAGTGCGTGGGCCCAGGCGAGCTGGTGGTCGCTGCCGGGCTCCGCGGCGCGCAGGTGGGCGAGCGTCGCCTCCGTCCAGTGCGCCAGTGCCGCCTCGCGGGACTCCGGCGCCGCGTACAGGTCCAGGGCCAGCTTCACCTGGCGGTGCAGCGACTGGACGACGCCGATGTCCGACTCCTTGCCGATGCCGGACAGGACGAGCGAAAGGTAGTCGCGCGTGGCGAGTTCGCCGTCACGGGTCATGTCCCAGGCGGAGGCCCAGCACAGGGCGCGCGGCAGCGACTCGGTGAAGTCGCCGAGGTGCTCGGTGACGACCCGCAGGGACTCCTCGTCGAGGCGGACCTTCGCGTACGACAGGTCGTCGTCGTTGAGGAGGATGACCGCCGGACGGGCGGTGTTCGCCGGGAACGGGACGGTGGTGCGTTCGCCGTCGACGTCCAGCTCGATCCGGTTCGTACGGACCAGCTTGCCGGAACCGTCGAGGTCGTAGCAGCCGATCGCGATCCGGTGCGGGCGCAGCGTCGGCTCGCCCTTGGCGCCGGCGGGCAGCGCCGGGGCCTCCTGAAGGACGGTGAACGACGTGACGTGACCGTTCTCGTCGGTGGTGACCTCCGGGCGCAGGATGTTGATCCCCGCCGTCTCCAGCCACGCCTTCGACCAGGTCTTCAGGTCGCGGCCGGAGGTCTCCTCCAGCGCCCCCAGCAGGTCGGACAGGCGGGTGTTGCCGAACGCGTGCGCCTTGAAGTAGGCCTGGACGCCCTTGAAGAACTCGTCCATGCCGACGTACGCCACCAGCTGCTTCAGGACCGAGGCGCCCTTGGCGTACGTGATCCCGTCGAAGTTGACCAGCACGTCGTCCAGGTCACGGATGTCCGCCATGATCGGGTGCGTGGACGGCAGCTGGTCCTGGCGGTAGGCCCAGGTCTTCTCGGAGTTGGCGAACGTGGTCCAGGAGTTCGGCCACTTCGTGCCCTCCGCGTACGCCTGGCAGGCGACCGAGGTGTACGTGGCGAACGACTCGTTCAGCCACAGGTCGTTCCACCACTCCATGGTGACGAGGTCGCCGAACCACATGTGCGCCAGCTCGTGCAGGATGGTCTCCGCGCGCCGCTCGTACGCCGCGTCCGTCACCTTCGAGCGGAACACGTACTGGTCGCGGATGGTGACCGCACCCGCGTTCTCCATCGCGCCCGCGTTGAACTCCGGGACGAACAGCTGGTCGTACTTGGCGAACGGGTAGTCGTAGTCGAACTTCTCCTGGAACCAGTCGAAGCCCTGCCGCGTGACGTCGAAGATCGCGTCCGCGTCGAGGAACTCGGCGAGCGAGGGACGGCAGTAGATGCCGAGCGGAACGGACTGGCCGTCCTTCTCGTAGCTGCTGTGCACCGCGTGGTACGGACCGACGATCAGGGCCGTGATGTACGTCGAGATGCGCGGCGTCGGCTCGAAGACCCAGACGTCGTCCTTGGGCTCCGGGGTGGCGGAGTTCGAGATGACCTTCCAGCCCGTCGGCGCCTTCACGGTGAACTGGAAGGTCGCCTTCAGGTCGGGCTGCTCGAAGCTCGCGAACACCCGGCGGGCGTCCGGCACCTCGAACTGCGTGTACAGGTACGCCTGCTGGTCGACCGGGTCGACGAAGCGGTGCAGGCCCTCGCCGGTGTTGGTGTACGCGCAGTCCGCGACGACCCGCAGCTCGTTGGAGCCCGCCTGCAGGTGTGGCAGTGCGATCCGCGAGTCGCGGAAGACGGCGGCCACGTCGAGGGCCTTGCCGTTCAGCTCGACCTCGTGCACGGCCGGGGCGACCAGGTCGATGAAGGTCTCCGCACCGGCTTCGGCGGAGTCGAAGCGCACGGTGGTGACGGACCGGTAGGTGCCGCCCTCCTGTGCGCCGGAGAGGTCGAGATCGATCTCGTACGCGTCCACGGTCAGCAGGCGCGCCCGCTCCTGTGCCTCTTCGCGGGTCAGATTCGTGCCAGGCACCCGGTCATCTCCTTGATATGTGATGTTTCCCCGGCCATCCTTCCACGCGGAACGCACGCAACGCTATGTCCGTTTTCCGCCGGACCCCGGCGGTGCCACGCGCGACGCTCGAATCATGACCGGTTACGAAGCACGACCCATCGAACCTGCTGCCCTCAAGGAGCTCCGCGACACCGACGACGCGGGCCGTCCCTGCGTCCCGTACACCGAGCGGGAAGGCGGCAGTCCGCTGCGCTGCTGTCTGCGGGGCGTCGAGCCGGGGGAGCGGATCGCCCTCGTCTCGTACGCGCCGCTGCGCCGCTGGGCGGCCGCGACCTGGGCCAGGCCCGGGGCGTACGACGAGCAGGGCCCCGTCTACATCCACGCCGAGGAGTGCGAGGGCCCGGCGGCGGACGGGGACGGCTATCCGTTCGCCCGGGTCGGCGCGCTGCGCACGGTCCGCCGCTACAACGCGGACGGCCACATCGTCGGCGGCCGTCTGCTGGAGATGCCCGCCGACCCGTCGCGCGGCTTCGACGAGGCGTTCGCGGAGGCGTTCGCCGACCCGGAGGTGGCGCTGGTGCACGTCAGGGCCGTCGAGTACGGCTGCTTCCAGTTCGAGGTCCGCAGGCCGCAGGGCTGACGGGGGAGGGAGAGGGGGACGGACAAAGGGATCGGCGGGCACCCGGCACGGTGCCCGCCGATCCCTTTGTCCGTGCGACGCGTCAGCCGTTCAGCTCCGCCGCGACGAGCTCCGCGATCTGCACCGCGTTCAGCGCCGCGCCCTTGCGCAGGTTGTCACCGGAGACGAAGAGCGCCAGCCCGTTCTCCACGGTCTCGTCGACCCGGATACGGCCCACGTACGACACGTCCTGGCCGGCCGCCTGGAGCGGGGTCGGGATCTCCGAGAGCTCGACGCCCTCGGCGTCGTTCAGCAGCTCGTAGGCGCGCTCGACGCTGATCGGGCGGGCGAAGCGGGCGTTGATCTGGAGGGAGTGGCCGGAGAAGACCGGGACCCGGACGCAGGTGCCGGACACCTTGAGCTCCGGGATCTCCAGGATCTTGCGGGACTCGTTGCGGAGCTTCTGCTCCTCGTCGGTCTCGAACGAGCCGTCGTCGACGATCGCGCCGGCCAGCGGCAGCACGTTGAAGGCGATGGGCCGCTTGTAGACGGCCGGCTCGGGGAACTCGACGGCTCCGCCGTCGTGGGTGAGCTTGTCGGCGTCGGCGATCACCTTGGACGCCTGCCCGTGCAGCTCGGCGACGCCGGCCAGACCGGAGCCGGAGACCGCCTGGTAGCTGGTGACGACCAGTGCGTCGAGACCGGCCTCGTCGTGCAGCGGGCGCAGCACGGGCATCGCGGCCATCGTGGTGCAGTTCGGGTTCGCGATGATGCCCTTGGGACGGTTCTTGATCGCGTGCGGGTTGACCTCGGAGACGACGAGCGGGACCTCGGGGTCCTTGCGCCACGCGGAGGAGTTGTCGATCACGACGGCGCCCTGGGAGGCGACCTTCTCGGCGAGCGCCTTGGACGTCGCGCCACCGGCGGAGAACAGCACGATGTCCAGACCCGTGTAGTCCGCGGTGGAGGCGTCCTCGACCGTGATCTCCTGGCCTTCCCACCCGATCGTGGAACCTGCGGAGCGTGCGGAGGCGAAGAGCCGCAGCTCGTCGGTCGGGAACTTCCGCTCGGCCAGGATCCTGCGCATGACTGTGCCGACCTGACCGGTGGCGCCGACGATTCCGACCTTCACAGGGACTCCTTCAAACGTACGAACTGGCGCGGTTGCCGTTCCATGATGCGTATGTCGACGGCTTCCTTGTCCAATCCATTGTCCGGCAGACGGACAGGGGGCGCGGATCGAACGTTTCGCGGCGCCCCGGCGGCAGCGGGGAAACACGGCCGGGAACGGGAAAGGCGGGCGCCCCTGCGGGCGCCCGCCCCCTCTCGGTATCACTGCACAGCAACCGCTACGGCGTGACCTTCTCGATCACGACGCTGCCGGTGCCCGCCGCGGTGCCGCGGCTGTTCACCAGCTGGACCTCGCCGAAGAACTGACGTCCCTCGGGAGCCGCACCGGCGACCACGACGTCGGCGCCGACCGTCGTCGAAGCGCCGCTGGCCAGGTTGACGGCCTTCGACTCGTCGACCTTGAGCGTGCCGAGCGACGGCGTGTAGTACACGTCGCGGTAGCTGTACGTGGTGGTCCCGGCCGGGACGGAGTAGCCGTCGACACGGATCGTGTACGTACCCGCGGCGGGCTTCGCCAGGCTGACCGCTTCTTCCGAGCCCGCGGTCGTGGAGGCGCCGACCTGCTTGCCGGTCGCGTCGTAGACGTACAGGTCCAGGTCGGCGTTGGCGTCCGAGGTGCCGCCGATGGCGACGTCCAGCTTCTCGACGCCCGAACCGATGGTGACCGTGGTGACCTGCTGGTCACGCGTCTTGATCGACGGGGTGGCGACCTTGGCCGAGCCCAGCGAGCCGCCCTTGAGCTTGCCCTCCAGGTCGCCCGCACCGTTGGTGACGGTCCAGTTCACCGCGGTCGGCGTGCCGATCTTCGCCTCGGGCAGCGTCTGCACGGCCGGGTCGAAGGACGCGCCGAGCAGGGAGACATCGAGCTTGTACGGGTTGTCCAGCAGCGGCGACGTCCGCCGTGCCTCGACCTCGATCTCCCAGACACCGGCCCGCGGGTCGGCGTACGAGCGCACGTCGGGGCGGCAGGTGTTGTTCGGGTTGTCGTAGTTCGGGTAGCAGAACGGCGTTCCGCTGTCCTCCATCTGCACCCCGTACGGGTGGATGGAGATGAACCGGGTCTGGCTGCCCGAGCGCAGGGCGCTCATCGCGACCTCAAGGGTCTTGGCGCCCTCCGGCACGTTCACGAAGTACGACGTGGTGCTGTTGCGCTGCACCGAGCCGGACGCCGTGAACGCGTAGGCGGGCTTCACCAGGTCCTTGGCGACGATGACCGTGGCGAGGATCTGCTGGTCCACGCCGGAGGTCTTCGCGTCATCGACCTGCAGGATCGCGCTGTGCACGCCCGCGCTGCCCGGCTTCGCCTGGACGTTGACGGTCACCGGCTTGCCCAGCGGCAGCGAGACGGTGCTGCTGCCGGTGAGCGTGAAGGTGCCGTCGTTGTTCTTCCAGGACAGCTGGTGCGCGACGGCCTTGTCCGGGCCCGTGGTGCGGGTGATCGTGACGTCGTACGACTTCTTCTGGCCGGCCTTCAGGCCGCCCTCGCGGTCGTACAGGCCGGTACCGAAGCCGGGGGTCTTCAGCGCGAAGTCGAGCGCCGTGTCGACCGGGGCCTTCACGGAGTACTCGTGCGCCGGGGCGCCCTGCTTCTCGATCAGCTTCCAGGCGTCGATGATGTTGATCAGGCCGGCACCCTGGGCGTGCGCGGGCACTCCCTCGATGTGCGTGGCGCTGCTGGTCAGTGCGGTGCGCAGGTCGGCCGGGGGCAGCTCGATGTGCTTCTGCTTCGCGGCGGACAGCAGCAGCGCGGTCGCACCGGCGGCCTGCGGCGAGGCCATCGAGGTGCCCTGCAGCATGGAGTATCCGGCCGGGAGCGAGTAGCCCGACTCCTTGACCGGGCCACCGGGCAGCCAGGTCTGGGTGGAGTTGATGGAGGCGCCGGGCGCGGTCAGGATCGGCGCGAAGCCGCCGTCCTCACGCGGACCACGGGACGAGAACGGCAGCATGTCGTACTTCTTGGTGACCTGGGAGCCGTAGTTGGCGGCCCAGGTCTCCTTGGAGATGGACGCGCCGACGGAGATGACGTGGTCGGCGAGGCCGGGGTCACCGATGGTGTTCACACCCGGGCCGTCGTTGCCGGCCGAGATGACCAGCTGGACGCCGTAGGTGTCGATGAGCCGCTTGTACGTCTCCGCGCGGGCGTTGCTGCCGTCGTTGAGCGCCGGCAGGCCACCGATCGACATGTTGACGACATCGACACCGCGGTTCACGACGAGGTCGATCATGCCCTCGGTGAGCGCGATGTTGGTGCAGCCGCCGGACCAGGTGCAGGCGCGCGAGGAGACGATCTTCGCGCCGGGCGCGGCGCCGTTCATCTTGCCGCCGAACAACCCGTTGGCGGAGGTGATGCCGGCGACGTGGGTGCCGTGCTCGCTCTCGATGACACCGATGTTGACGTAGTCGGACGTGTCGCCGGCCGCGTTGTAGACCACGTTCTTGCGGGTCTCGACGACGAACGGGATGCGCTCGACGACATCGGTCCGCGGGTCGTCCGTGCCGAAGTAGGAGACCTGGTGCTTCTCCTTGTACGGCATAAGGACGGCGTCGTTCGTGAAGTCGGCGTCGTTGTTCAGGTCGACGCGGGTGCTGCCGGTGACCGGGTCGTAGAGCACGGCCCAGGTGTCGGTGGTGTCACCGTCACGGTTGAGGTCGCCCTTCATGTCGCCACCGAGGGTGGCGGACTCGGCGAACACCTTGATCTTGTACGAGCCCTCGGGCGCCGAGTACGTACGGCCCTTGTAGGTGAACGTCGGGCCGGACACGGCGTCCGTCATCTGCAACCAGGTGCCGTCTTTGTCCCTGACCGGGTCGGTGGCCGTCACCCAGTCGACGATCTTGCGCTCGCCGGTGCTGGTCTTCTGGAGCGCCGGGTGACCGAGGTCGACACCCGAGTCCAGGATGCCGATGGTCACGCCGCGGCCGTCGGCCTTCGGGTGCTGCTTCACGAAGTCGACCGCACCCGTCTCGAAGGACGGGTTGTACGGGTTCTTCGCCGGCGTTTCGCTGCTGGGCGCCGGGTAGGTGCCCGTGGACGCCGTCTTCGCCCCGGCGGCCCGGTCGCCCGAGGGCGTCGGGTCGTCGAGCATGATCTCCTGCTTGAGATCGATGCCGTGAACGGACGTCAGCTTCGAGGCCGCCTTGATGGTCGCCTCGGCGGTTGCGGTCGGTACGGTCGCGCGGACGTAGCCGAGCTTGTCGTACGTACGCTCCACCACGGACCCCTTGACGGCGTCCAGCTGCTTGGTGACCTGCTCGGTCGCACCGGGCGCGGTGGCGACCATCATGGTGATGTTCTTCTCGCCCTTGGCCTGCGCCTTGGTCAGAACATCGGCATCGGTCGCACCGAGCTTGTCGGTGTCGGCGGCTGCCTTGACGGGGGCGGTGGCCGGGTCGTCGGCGGCGAAGACCGGGGCGGCACCGGAGGCGGCCAGCGCGGCCACCAGACCGGCAGCGGCCGCGACTCGGGCCACGCGTCTCGCCCCGGATATGGAACTGGGGGATTCGGAGGTCATCAGCATCCCTGTATGTGAAAGAGAAAGTCCGGAATTCGGTACCGGATGACCGCTCAGCCTTTCGCAAATGACAGGGGTTTGTGGAGGGTTGGCGGGTCCGAGTTTCCGCTGTGGCGTACTTCCGCCAAGGGGGCTGATGCGCCACGAGGGACGAACCCGGCGATAACTCCCGTACCACCGCGGCCGGATCGCAAAGCCGGCCGCGGACCGCCTCGGTGAGCAACCGGTGCGCGGCGTAGGCGTCCCCGATCCCGGCGACCGCGTCCGCGAGCGCCCGCGCCACGGGGGCCACCGGCAGCCCGGCGAGCCGGACCGGGCTGGGCGGCTCGGCCGTCATGTTCCGGGGTATGCCGCACGCCGACGTGCGGCATACCCCCTGTTACAGGCCCGTCGACGATTCAGGACAAGCCCGCCCCGAAGGACGGGAGTTCGACAACCGAAAAGGCACGATCCCGCCCCTGACGTCCCCGTCCCCGCCTCCGTCCGGCCCCGCGCACGCTCAGAACCGGCCGCCGGCCCCCGCGTCGCACGCCTGTGCCCGCAACGCCCGAGCCAGATCGTCCCGGGCCTCCAGCACCAGCCGCCGCAGCGCGGGCGCCGCGTCCGCGTGCGCCTCCAGCCACGCATCCGTGGCCGCCAGCGTCGGCTCGTCGTCCTCCAGCGCCGGGAACAGCCCCTTCACCACAGCCATCCCGATCTGGATCGACCGCTCGGCCCACACCCGCTCGATCGCCTCGAAGTACCGATCCGTGAAGGGCGCCAGCAACTCCCGCTGCGACGGCTGCTCGAACCCTGTGATCGTCGCCTCCACCAGCGCGTTGGACAGCGCGTCCGACTCGACCACCGCCGCCCACGCCTGTGCCTTGACCGCCGCCGACGGCCGGGAGGCCAGGCACCGCACCTGGTGCCGCTTGCCGGACGCCGTGTCGTCCCGGGCCAGTTCGGCATTGATCACCGACTCGTCGGCGACCCCGTGCGCAGCCAGCGGGGACAGGAACGCCCACCGCAGCTCCTGGTCGACCTCAAGACCGTCGATCCGCGCGGACTCCCCCAGCAGCGAGGACAGCAGCTGGAAGTCCGCGTCCGAGTCCGCGACCGCCGCGAAGAACCGCGCCCACGCCAGCTGGTGCTCGCTCCCCGGCGCGGCGATCCGCAGCTCCCGCAGCGCGCCTTCGGCCAGCGCCCGGCCGCCCTCCTCGCGCCACCCGGGAGCGGCATAGTGGACGAGCGCGGTCCGGGTCCAGGCGTGCAGCATCTGCAGGACGCCGATGTCGGACTCCTGGCCGGAGAAGTCCAGCACGAGCGAGATGAAGTCGCGGGCCGGCATCAGCCCGTCCCGCGTCAGGTTCCACAGCGCGGACCAGCACAGCGCCCGCGCCAGCGGGTCGGTGATGTCACCGAGGTGCGCGCGCAGCGTGTCGAGGGACGCCTCGTCGAAGCGGACCTTGCAGTACGTGAGGTCGTCGTCGTTGACGAGGATCAGGTCGGGCCGCTCGGCCCCGGCCAGTGCCCCGACCGCCGTGCGCGCACCCGCCACGTCGACCTCGGCGCGCGCGTACCGCACCAGGTCGCCGTTCGACCTGCGCCGGTACAGGCCGACCGCGACCCGGTGCGGCCGCAGCTCCGGGTGCGACTCGACCGCCTCCTGGAGCACGGCCAGCTCAGTGATCCGGTCCGCCGCGTCGTACGTCACCACCGGCGTCAGCGAGTTCACGCCCGCCGTCTGCAGCCACGACCGTGACCAGGTGACCATGTCCCGCCCGGACGTCTCGGCCAGCACCGACAGCAGGTCGCCCAGCTGCGTGTTCCCGTACGCGTGCTTCTTGAAGTAGCGCCGGGCGCCCTCCAGGAACGCGTCCCGCCCGGCGTACGCCACCAGCTGCTTCAGCACGGAGGCACCCTTGGCGTACGTGATGCCGTCGAAGTTCAGCTTGGCGTCCTCCAGGTCACGGATGTCCGCCGTGATCGGGTGCGTGGACGGAAGCTGGTCGGCCCGGTACGCCCAGGACTTGCGGTTGTTGGCGAAGGTGATCCAGCCGTTCTTGAAGCGGGTCGACTCCACCATGGAGAACGCGCCCATGAAGTCGGCGAACGACTCCTTCAGCCACAGGTCGTCCCACCACTGCATGGTGACGAGGTCGCCGAACCACATGTGCGCCATCTCGTGCAGGATGACGTTGGCCCGGCTCTCGTACGACGCCTGCGTCACCTTGCCGCGGAAGATGTACTCCTCGCGGAACGTGACACAGCCCGGGTTCTCCATCGCGCCGAGGTTGTACTCGGGCACGAACGCCTGGTCGTACTTGCCGAACGGGTACGGGTAGTCGAAGTTGTCGTGGAAGAAGTCCAGGCCCTGCTTGGTGACGAGGAAGATGTCGTCCGCGTCGAAGTGCCGGGCGAGCCCCTTGCGGCAGAGGGCGCCGAGCGGGATGTCCAGCGTCGTGCCGTCGTCGAACGTACGGCTGTAGGAGTCCGTCACATAGTGGTACGGGCCGGCGACTACCGCCGTGATGTACGTGGAGATCGGCTTCGTCTCGGCGAACCGCCAGACCCCGCCGTCCCGGGACTCCTCCGACCCGTTGCTCCAGACCGTCCAGGCCTCGGGCGCCGTCACCTCGAAGCGGAAGGGTGCCTTCAGGTCGGGCTGCTCGAAGTTCGCGAAGACGCGCCGCGCGTCGGCCGGCTCGTACTGCGTGTAGAGGTAGACCTCGCCGTCCTCCGGGTCGACGAACCGGTGCATCCCCTCGCCGGTCCGGCTGTACGCGCACTGCGCGTCGACCACCAGGACGTTCTCGCCCTCCGGCAGATCGTTCAGCGCCACCCGAGTCCCGTCGAAGACGACGGCGGGGTCGAGTGCCTGCCCGTTCAGTGTCACCGACGTCACGCTCGGCGCCAGCAGGTCGGCGAAGGTCGACGCCCCCGCCCGCGCGGTGCGGAACCGGATCGTGGTCACCGAGCGGAAGGTCCGTGGATCGGCCGACTGCTCCCCGTCGTTGTCGCCGGGCTCGTCGATCGCGGAACGCACGTCGAGCACGACGTCGTATCCGTCGACGGTCAGCAGTTCGGCCCGCTCGTGGGCCTCGTCACGGGACAGGTTCTGACCGGGCACAGGTGCACTCCTTTGTGTCACGTTCGAATGCTTTGATCCTCCCACGCGCGTTCCGGCCCCGGTGGCCGGGAATGACGGGGACGTTCTGCCGCGTTCTCGGGCACAGGTGCGATTGCCTCTTGAGGAGAGACATGTCTGAGAACAGCCCGGTGAACGGCAGGACCCCCGCCGATTTCTGGTTCGACCCGCTCTGCCCCTGGGCCTGGATGACCTCCCGCTGGATGCTGGAAGTGGAGAAGGTTCGCGACGTCGAGGTCCGCTGGCACGTGATGAGCCTTGCCGTCCTCAACGAGGACAAGCTCGACGAGCTGCCGGAGGAGTACCGCGACCTGCTGGAGAAGGCGTGGGGCCCGGTCCGCGTCGTCATCGCCGCCCAGCAGAAGCACGGTGACGACATCGTCGGCCCGCTGTACACCGCGCTCGGCACCCGCTTCCACAACCAGGGCGAGGATCCCACCCGTGAGGCGATCGTGGGAGCGCTGGGGGACGTCGGCCTGCCGGCCGAGCTGGCGGACTTCGCGGACTCGGACGCGTACGACGCCGAGCTGCGCGCCTCCCACAAGGAGGGCATCGACAAGGTCGGCCAGGACGTCGGCACCCCGGTCATCGCCGTCCCGGGCTCGGACGGCGAGCAGATCGCCTTCTTCGGCCCGGTCGTCACCCCCGCCCCGAAGGGCGAGGAGGCGGCGAAGCTGTGGGACGGCACGCTGATGGTGGCGTCGATCCCCGGCTTCTACGAGATCAAGCGGACGCGGACCCAGGGCCCGATCTTCGACTGACCTGCCGGGTGCGGTGCGGGTCCGGGCAGCCGTCCGGCCCCGCACCGTCCTCGTCCACCGCTCCCGCGGCCCGGTGCCCGGCCGCGGTCAGGGCCAGGGTGACCGCGATCGAGGCCGCCGCCATCACGGTCATCGCCGTCGTGGGGGAGGTCCACTGGGCGACGGTGCCGGCCAGCGCCGCCGCGACGCCCTGCATGGTGAGCATCCCGGAGGAGTGCAGGCCGAGCGCCTGGCCGGTGAACTCGTCCGGGACCAGGGCCATCAGCTGCTCCTGGAACAGCAGACTCGCCGAGAACCCGACCGAGGCGAGCACCGTCAGGGCGAGCGCCAGGGGAAGCGCCGGGTGCGTGGCGAAGAGCAGATACGGGGCGGCCAGGAGCAGTTGCAGGGGAGTGGCCAGCCGCCCCCGCCACTGCCGCGCGAAGAACCGGCCCGCCACGGTGTCCCCGATGAGCATCCCCAGCGCGGCGAAGGCGAAGAGGAGCCCGGCCTGCTCGGGGGCGTACGGGACGAAGAGCGACTCGCAGCCGACGATCAGCCCGTTCGGCACCCAGAGCGCGAGATAGACCCGGCGGCGCGGGCCCGAGGACCACAGCAGGGCGTTGACCCGCCAGGTCTCGGCGGCCGACGGCCGCCCGGAGGCGCGCGGCGCCCTGCGCACCAGCCCGAACCGGGCGACGGCCGCACCTGTCAGGTACAGGGCGGCGGCGACCAGCAGCGTGCCGCGCGCGGAGAGCGTCGCCACCAGGAGCCCGCCGAGCGCGAACCCGCCGATCTGCATCAGGCCCGAGCACATGTTCAGTACGGAACGCCCCAGCAGATAACCGTCCTTGGGCAGCACCTCGTTGAGCAGCCCGTACCGCACACCGCCGCCCACGGCCGCGACCACCCCCTGGGCCAGGATGATCGCGAAGACCACCGGCAGCGGGAGCCCGGGGACGGCGAGGACGGCGGTGGCCAGTCCGAAGGCGAGCGCCAGACCGGTCGTCGCGGCCCGGGGCGGCAGCCGGTCCGCCGCCGACATCAGCAGGGTCGCCCCGATCATCTGGGCGAGCGAGGAGCCGAACATGGACAGGGCGGCGAGCAGCGGCGAGTCGGTCGCGGCGTAGACGAGGGTGCCGAGGGCCAGCCCGCTCGTCGTCGACGCGGCGACCTGGACGGCGCTGGTCGCGAAGAGCGGACCGAACTGTGGCGTACGGAAGAGGTCCCGGTAGGTGCGCATCCGGGGAGTCTCGGCGGCGGTCCGGGGCGGCCGTTACAGTTTCGCGCGGAGGCGAAACGTCATGGGCATGTGGCAGATCGACACGGACACGCTCGCGGGGAGCCGGTTCGTCGTCTCACCCCTCGCCGAGACCGTCTCCGCCCTGAACTCCCTGGAGCGGGGCCGGCCCGAGCACCCCGGTGAACGGGCCTGGCTCGACGCCCATCTGCCCGCCTACCGCGCCCGGCAGGCCGCCGACCCGGTCGCGGCCCTTCTCGTACCGGCGGGGCTCGGCGGCAGCTGGAGCGCGGACTTCATCACCCCGACGCCGACGGGCGAGGGCGCCCCGACCTTCGAGGAGGAGCTGGCCCCCGTCCGGGCGGCCACCTCCGAGCGCGCCCGGGCGGACCTGACGGTCGCGCTCGGCGGCGGCCCCCTACCGCCGCTCCTGGACCGCGACGACCTGGCCCGGCGGGCCGCAGACGTCCTGCAATGGGTCTGGCTGCACACGGTCCTGACGGACTGGCCGCGCCGCCGCCGGATCATCGAGGCGGACATCGTCGCGCGGACCGGCCAGCTGAGCCAGGGCGGCTGGGCGGCCGCCCTGGGCGGTCTGTGCCCGGGGATGCGGTGGCTGGGCGGGAGCCGGCTCCAGATCAACGCGCACGACTATCCCCCGAAGCAACTCTCCGGCGTACGGCTGCTGTTCGTCCCGGTCACCCAGCGCTCGGGCTGGGCCTCCTGGGACGACGCAGCCGGGCGCTACGCACTCGTCTACCCCTGCTCCGGCGCCCTGGCCGACGCGGACCGAGCCCGGGTCCCGGACAGCCTGTCCCGCCTCCTCGGCCCCGCACGAGCAGCCGTCCTCGTCCTCCTCGCCGCCCCGAAGAGCACCACCCAACTGGTGGCCCTGACCGACCAGGCCCTCGGCTCGGTAGGCCGCCACCTCAAGATCCTCCTCGACGCGGGCCTGGCAGACCGCCGCAGAGCCGGCCGGTCCGTCCTGTACTTCCGCACGGAGGCGGGCGACGTGCTGGTGGCGGCGCAGCAGGGCGGTTGAGGGGCTGATCAGGTGTTCGCCCTGGTATTCGGCCACTTCCCCGGTGAAGAGTTCTCCTCGGTAGAGCACTCGCTGAGCGCCGTCCATGTCGACGTCCAGGTCGTCGATGTCGATACGGCGCATATCCATCACCACGTTTGAATCTGCTCTGGGCGGCCTGCGCCGCGAGCACGCCCGCCACCAGAGCGCCGAGCTCAGTGGTCCAGCGGACTGGCCGCGTTGATCCGGTGCAGATGGATGAGCACATCGTGCGAGGGCAGCAGCGAGACGGGGTACACCGCGTGATCCGGGTACGAGGTGCCGATGCTGCGGGTCGGCCGGGCGACCGCCAGCCAGTTGCGGGCCGCTGCCGGCGCGGTGCGCAGGTCCACCATGTAGTCCCGGTAGCGCACCGCGTCCAGGGTGCGCTCGTTGCTGCCCCGCTCGGCGGGACCGACGGTGTACCGGGTCAGCGCGCCGTTCGGCCCGTCGGCGTTGAACGAGCCCTGGTCGAAGGTGAACCCCACGCTCAGATAGGACGAGCCGATCTCGTCGCGGATGAACGCGCCCTGCATCCTCGGGTACTCCTTCGGGGAGTAGGTGTCGCAGGCGACATGGGCGTTGTGCGCGGAGAGCAGCACCCGGTCCCCGGTGTGCCGCTGCCACCACACCGTGTTGTCCGCCATCACCTGGTCGCGGTAGCGCATGGCCGCGGCGCCCTGGGTGGGCTTGGTGAAGTCGTAGCTGTACCCGGTGGCGGTCTGGTCGATGGCCCGAGCACGCTGCACCGCCCAGGTGTACGCCTCCTGCTCGGCCTTCCCGCCTCCCGGCCGTTGGACCTGCAACAGTGCCAGCGCCTGCCCGGTGCGCTGCGCCATCTCCTTCCGCTCGGCGATCGGCTTGGCCAGATAGGCGTGGACATAGGTGTCCACGTCGGTGGTCGGGCGCAGCCCCTGGTACAGAGCGGTGAACCGGGGCAGTAGTGCGGGGAAGCGCTGTCCGACGTACGAGGTCACCCGGTCGTACAGGTCGGGCCCGGCGTAGCCGAAGTCATTGCCCATGAACTGCACCGGGTCGCCGGGGTGCGCCACGTTCCACGAGCGCATCCACTCGATCAGCCGCAGGTATTCCTGGTTCTGCCAGACCTGGTAGGAGTTGCGGAACTCGTCCCGCATGATCTGCCGCGGGTCGCCCTTGCCGTACCGCACATAGTCGTTGAGTCGCTGACCGGTGCTCCAGGGCGCCTCCAGCGCGAAGGTGCGGAAGCCCTTCTCCTGGACCAGATAGCGGAACGCGCGGTGCTTGAAGGAGAAGAACTCGTGTGAACTGTGGGTGGCCTCGCCGATGCCCACGATGGTGGCGTTCCCCACCATCCGCCCGAACGGGCGCAGATCGCGGAAGCCGCCGGTGGGTTCGGTGGACAGCAGCGGATGCGCGGCGCGCTCGATGGCGTGCACCGCGTCCTTCTCCTGCGGATCGCCGAGGGTGGCCGGGCCGCGGAGGTGAGCCACGGAGGTGGTGGCGGGGGCGTGCGTCGGTGCCGGCCCCATCGCCTGGACCGGGGCGGCGGCCACCACCAGTGCGCTGGTGCACAGGGCCGCGGAGACCAGGAGCCTGTTCTGCTTTCGCGTTGGTCGTGTCATGGCTTCCAGCATGGCGAGCGGCCCGGTGGTGATCCATCCGCCCCACTCCCGGATCCGAGGTGGGGCTAGGTCCACCAGGGGGGTGGAGGCAGCCCCACCCCGCTGCTTGCCGTGCGCGTGACGTCCTCCGTGCCAGTAGCTGTCGATCACCTACCGGCACCGCGGCATCCGGGTGCGCGCGGTCTGCCCCCAGGGCGTTCGCACCGACATGCTGCGCTCCACCGGTGCCGCGAACTGTCCGGCAACTACTTCCTGACCGACGTCGGCGCGGGCCTCCTGCGTACGTTCTTGCGCTCCCCGGGAAACCTGACACCGGTGTTCGCGGGCATCATCGACCGCGTCGTCGAGGCGCGTGTGCGGCACGACGTGCGCGAACTGGCCACCGAGGGCGGCAAGGTGCAGTACGACCACTTCGAGCTCGGCGATACGTACCTGTACGTCAAGGGCGCCGCCGACGAGATCCCGTGGGACGAGGTCACCCGCCTGACCGTGGACGCCAACAGTGTCGCCATCACCGTTCCCCACCTGCGACGTCGCATGGAGGGCCTCAAACTCAAGGCGGACGGCCGCCGGGAGAACTACGGGTCGGCATGGACAACACCCTGTACATCGAGGACAAGGGCCTGAGCAACTGCCGGAAGGCGATCATCTGGTCCGTCATGTCCCACATCGCGGAGTCCATCGACGCGGAACCGCGATGACCGTGGCCACGGGCAGGACCGACACGGGGCGCGCGGACCAGTCGACGACGCGTTCGCCCGCGCGAGCGGTGTAGGCGTACGGCTCGCCGGCCCTGAGCCGTATGACGGCCTCCCACTGCCCGTGGTCGAGCCAGCGGAAGGTACGGTCGTGGTCCTCCGCGTCGAACGCGGAGAGCAGGGTCCTTACGGAGACCCGCATCCAGATCAGCGCCTGCGGGGGAGTGGCGGTGTGCTCGGCCCGTACGAGCAGTCCGTCGGCGGTGACCTCGCACCGCCAGGCGGTCCTGAGGGGCCGCCTCACGTCAACTCCGTTTGACCGATGGTCAGATGGACCCAGACGGTTTTGCCGGGGTCGCGCGGCCGTACGCCCCACTTCGCCGCGACCGCGTCCACGATGACCAGGCCCCGGCCGGAGAGGTCGTCGAGGGTGGGGGTGCGGAGTTCGGGCATCCGCCACTGGTACGAGTCGGAGACCTCCAGTACGAGCGTTCCGTTGCGACGGCGTAAGCCCAGCTCGAAGTAGTCGCCGGTGCCCTTGGCGTGGTTGACCACATTGGTGCTCAACTCGCTGGCGAGGAGGGTTGTTTCGTCGATGAGCCCGCCGAGTCTCCACTCGGTCAGGATGCTCTCGACGTGGCGTCGGGCGGCGGGGACGGAGTCCCTGCGGGCCCGGAATCTCTTGATGTGCGTGCGCCCGGACATGGGTCCCCCAAGGTCGTGGGTGGGCAGGCGGATTAGCGGTCACGGAGTGCGCCCATTTCGCGACGCGGTGTGACGCAAGCCACGCTAGAGGTGAGTTCTGACGAAAGGCAAGCGAGTCGTAGATGCAAGCTTGCATTCACTCGTGAGGGTCAAGTCGCTAGCGTCTGCGAACAGTTAGTAGGCACACTGGCTTGGAGAGTGAGGGGGACGTATGCCCGCAGGTGGGAAGCCCACGGTGCGCAGCCGCCGGTTGGGGGCGGCGCTGAAGCGCCTGCGCTTGAACGCGCTCCTGGACCAGGAACATGCTGCCGAGGCGGTGGCGTGCTCAACGGCCAAGATCAGTCGTATCGAGTCCGGGACGGTCAGTGCGCGTGTGGGCGATGTGCGTGTGCTGCTCGACCTGTACGAGGTCGAGGACGCGGCAGAGCGCAAGAGGCTGGAGAAGCTGGCCCGTGACAGCAACAAGCGTGGTTGGTGGTTGAACTTCCCGTTCCAGTCGCCCGCACTCGACCGACTGGGCGACTTCCTCTCACTGGAGACGGACGCCACGTACATCCGTGCCTGGCAACCGGTCTTCATTCCCGGCCTGCTCCAGACGCCGGACTACACCCGGGCATTGACCGAGGCCAACCCCGAAGTGCTCAGCAGCGAAGCGGCCGATGAGATCGTGAAAGTGCGGCAGGAGCGGCGTCGGGTCTTCGAGGAGTCGGGTGCGCGGTTTGCCGCAGTCATCTGGGAGCCGGCCATATCCGGCCCGATGCCCTCGGCGAACGTTCATCGCGATCAACTTGCCCATCTCATCAGGATGGCCAAGCAGCCGAATGTGACGCTCCAGGTGCTGCCCCACACCGAGTGGGCGGCAGCACGCGTCGCGCCGGCCTTTGTCGCACTGTCCTACGCGCATGAAGCCTCGCCGGAGGCCATCGTGCAGGACACGCTGGTCAACAGCGTCATTCTGGAAGATCATGAAGACATGGCGGGGTACGTCCACGCCTTCGACGCGCTCCGGTCCGCAGCTCTCACGCCGGATCGGAGTCTCACCTTCATCCGGAAGACCATGAACGGCATCATCACGGAGAACGAGGAATCGTGAGCAGTCAGGAAGTTGTCAGCCCATTCGTGAAGTCGTCGTTCTCCGGCGGCGGGTCGGCCAACGAGTGCGTCGAGGTAGCCCACACCGCCGACGGCGGCCGTGCCGTCCGGGACAGCAAGAACCCTGGCGGCGGGCTCCAGTTCTACGCCCCCGAGGGCTGGGCCGCGTTCCTCGACGGGGTGAAGGGCGGGGCCTTCGGGGGCTGACGCACCCCGGCGAGCCGGGCGGGCTGCGCTAGACGTCCGTGAGGAGGCGCTCCAGTGGCCGGGGGACGCGCTTGAGGTCCAGGTGCGCGACCAGCGCCTGCGCGTACAGCGCCTTGCGGCCGCTGTGCGTGCCCATGAACCGGCGCAGCTGGTGTTCCACGGGGCGTTCCCGCTGTGCCGGCTGGCCCTGGAACGTATGGAAGGGGCGTATCTCGCCCTGGGCCTCGATGACCTGCTGTACGCCCTCGGCGCCGAGCGCGCGGATCAGCTCGTCCTCCAGGTCGGCCACGCACACCTGGAACCCGAGTGCCTCCAGCCCGGCGTGTGTGAGACCGGACCCGAGCCCGACCCGCTCCAGATGGCGCCGGAAGTGCCGCTCCTCGCCGATGTCGCAGAGACCCGCCAGCGGGAGGCCGAGCCCCGGCGGGCCGCACACGTCCAGGAAGCGCCCGATGCTCGTCGCGCCGCCGAGCGGTACCACCGCGACGCCCTCCGCTCCCAGGTCGCGGCCGTGGCGTGTGGCCAGGGCTTCGATCGCGACCTGGTCGCTGCCTCCCTCGACGAGCACGACCGTACGCAGACCACCGGCCAGTTCCCGCGCCTCCGCGGCTGCCGCGTCCGCCCCCGCTCCGCCGGCCGCCCATACGACCGCTGCCTGACTGAACCGCCCCAACTCGTCCACGACACCTCGCTTTCCGACGCCATCCTGCACGGCGCGGAACCCGTACGCATACACGTTTTCCCGGCCCATGGCGTCCCGGGGCCGCTCGGTTGGTGACCGCCAACCCGATCACCGGGCGACAGTCCCCAGCGGGAACGAGAGCGGGCCCACGCGCACCACGCGTGGGCCCACCTCCGTCGGCTTCCGGATCAGCTCGGCTGGTCTCCGGTGTACCGGTAGATTCCGCCTGCTGAGTTGACGTGCCATACGGTGCCGTCCGCTGCCACGCCGATGTCGACGGCGTTGCCGGGGATGCCTACCCACGGGTTGGAGTCGTGGCCCGTGTACCGGTACATCTGGCCCAGGGAGTTCACACCCCAGACGTGAGTCCTGGACCCGACCGAGATCGAAGTGAGACCACCGGAGACGTTCTTCCAGTCAGCCATTTTCCTGTCCCCTTACCTCGAACCTTGCGAGGGGAATCTTGCTGCTCGGAGGGGTCACCCAAACAGGCTGATATGTCGATTGGCTACAGAGATAAACCAAAAATCGCCGTTTGGCTTTCTTCGTCCCTCTGTCTGCTGGGACGGGTGGCCCACTCCTCTCACTACGAAGAGGCCGAATCCGCTGTAACCCACAAGGGAACAGGAACGGCGCCCGGACTCCGGTCCGCCGGATGATCCGAACGAAACGACTCAGCACAGGGCGCGGGCCCGTTCGAGGACCTCGGCCGGGGCCTTGGCCACCGAGCCGGTGTCGAAGGGAGGTTGCGGGTCGTACTCGGTGTAGAGCTGGATCGCCTGGGCGGTCACGTCGCCGGTGAGCAGGGCGGCCAGCCGGACGGCCATGTCGATGCCGGAGGAGACCCCGGCCGAGGTGATCACCCGGTCGTGCCGGACGGCCATCGCGCGGTGCGGTGACGTCCGGGGCCTCACGCGCCGAGCCACTCGGCGACCTCGACCACGTCCCCGACGTTCACCGTGCCCTCGCAGACCACGGCGTTCTTCGCGCCGAAGCTCACCTTGTTCTTGTACTCCGGCTCGCGCCGGTACGTCGCAAGGGTCCGGACCGGTTCCGGACCCGCGCGGCGGCCCGTGCGCTGGTCGACGAGCGGGACGTTGCACCGCATCGCCCGTACCGAATAGGCGAGTTCCACGGAACCGAGGATCATCCGGCGTACCCGGTCCTCGAAGTGCGGTTCGTCGTTGCCGGTCAGGACGATGTTGGCGCGGAAGCGGTCCATCGGGACGGGCGCGGCGTCGCCCCGGGTGGCGATGCGGGCGTTGAGGCCGTCCAGGGAGGCCGTCGAGGCGACCAGCACCGCGTGGGCGTCGGCGAAGTTGACCTTGCCAGGGGTCTCGCCCCAGCCGTCCCGGTCGAAGCCGGGCGCCACCCGTACCAGGCGGGACTTCGCTCCGAGCGCGTCGGAGAACCATTCCGCGACCTCGTCCCCCTGGTCGGCGGCCGCGCCGAGCGGGCGGTCGAACATACTGACCTCGCGGCGCGGGCCGTCCCGGTCGACCTTCAGGCGGAGCGGTTCGACGCCCTCGGCGGACAGCGCCAACGCCGCCCCGGCTTCCAGGACTTCGACCCTGATCGCGGCCATCGAGGAATGCGTGCGCTGGCTACGGAAGGCGCCGTCCGCCGCGTCCACCACCATGAACGTCCGGTCGTGTTCGAGGCCGGTCCCGAGGACCTGTGCGGAATCGACCGTGGTACCGGCGCAGCCCTTGACCGGGTAGTAAGTGAGTTCTCGAACGGCGATCGTCACGATGTCCCCTCCGGGGCAGCCGCTTCGAGGTCGTCGACGCTGCCGGACATGATGGTGCGGATGTGTCGGGTGAGGTGCTCGGTGGGCCAGTCCCACCAGGCGACGGCCAGGAGCCGGGCGATGGTCTCCTCGTCGTACCGGGTGCGGATCAGCTGGGCCGGATTGCCGCCGACGATGCCGTAGTCGGGTACGTCACCGGTGACGACCGCTCCGGCGCCGATGATCGCGCCGTGCCCGATCCGTACGCCCGGCATCACCATGGAGTTGTAGCCGAACCAGACGTCGTTGCCGACGACCGTGTCGCCCCGGCCCGGCAGGCCGGTCAGCAGGTCGAAGTGCTCGGCCCAGGAGCCGCCCATGGTGGGGAAAGGGAACGTGGACGGGCCGTCCATCCGGTGGTTGGCGCCGTTCATGATGAACCGCACCCCCGTTCCCAGCGCGCAGAACTTCCCGATGACGAGCTTCTCCGGGCCGTAGTGGTACAGCACGTTGCGGGTCTCGAACGCGGTCGCGTCGTCGGGGTCGTCGTAGTACGAGTAGTCCCCGACCTCGATCAGTTCGGACTTCACCAGGGGCTTCAGTTGGACGACCCGGGGCTGGCCGGGCATCGGGTGCAGAACGGTGGGGTCGGCGGGAACGGAAGTCATGGCGCCCATCATCGCACTCACCTCACATGATGTGAGTTCCTTTTGGGAACTTACTTCTGGCTTGGTCGCTGAAGCTGACCCGGCCCGGCAGCCTGATCGCCGCCGACAACGTCGTACGCGACGGAGACGTGGTCGACGGTGCCAGCGGCGACCCGAAAGTGCAGGGGGTACGCCGCTTCACCGAACTCGTCGCAGCCGAGCCGACGTTGACCGCGACCGCTTTGCAGACCGTCGGCAGCAAGGGATACGACGGGCTGATGATTGCGCTCGTCACCGGCGGCCGGTAGTCGAGGGGCGGGCGAAAACTCCTTCGACGCGGGTGACGGGACCCGTCAGGATGAGGCGCATGAGTTTGCACGTGACTGACCCGGTTCGTATCGGTACGGAACGGCTGTCGGGAGGGAGGCGGCTGGGCTGGGCCGAGTGGGGGCCGGTGGACGGGGTGCCGGTGCTGCTGTCGCCGGGGGCGGCCACCAGCAGGCATCTCGGGTTCGGCGGCGAGACGGTGGACGGCCTCGGCGTGCGGTTGATCTCGCTCGACCGCCCGGGACTGGGTGCCTCCTCGCCCCGGCCCGGCCGTACCTTCAGGGACTTCGCCGACGACATCCGCGCGTTCGCCGCCCTGCGCGGCCTGGGCCGGCCCCTGATGGTCGGCAACTCGCAGGGGGCGCCCTTCGCCCTCGGATGCGCCGCTGCCGGTGTGGTCGGCGCGCTCGCGGTGGTGTCCGGCGCGGACGAGATCGCCGCGCCGTGTTTCGCCGACGCGCTGCCGGGTGAACTGCGGCGCCTCGTCGACCTGGCGGTGTCCGACCCGGCCGCCGCCGAGAAGGTCTTCGCCGGGTTCACCGCGCAGGCGATGTGGGACATGGTCATGTCCGGCAGTCCCGAGTGCGACCTCGCCGTCTATCAGCAGCCCGCGTTCGTGGCCGCTTACCGGCGAGCGCTCGGCGAAGCCTTCGCGCAGGGTGGCGACGGCTATGCCCGGGACACCGTCCTGGCCATGGGCCACTGGGGGATCGAACTGTCGGACATCGGCGTACCGGTGGACCTCTGGTACGGGGAGAAGGACACCGGTCACTCGCCCGACCAGGGCGCCGAACTGGCCTCGCGCATCCCGGGCGCGGTCCGGCATCTGGTGCCGGATGCGGGCGGGGCGGTGCTCTGGACGCATGCCGAGCTGGTACTGAGCACTCTGCTGAGGCATGCCCCCGTCTCTTGACTCCTCTCCCTCGCGCGCAACAAGCAGAAGGACCCTCACCTGTCACGTCCAGGCGAGGGTCCCCCTTCATCCGCCTGCCCGGTGAAGGTTGAGAAGACGATCACGAGGGAGGACGTTCATGCGCCTCTCCGTCAGGGGGCGAGCAGCAGCACGTCGGCGCGCTCCTTGGCGGCCGCGTAACGCTTCGCCACGTCCTGCCAGTTGACGACACGCCACATGGCCTCGATGAAGTCGACCTTCTGGTTCTTGTACTGCAAGTAGAAGGCGTGCTCCCAGGCGTCGAAGGCCAGGATCGGGACGGAGCCCTGGCCGACATTGCCCTGGTGGTCGTAAATCTGCTCGACGATCAGCTTTCCGCTGACCGGCTCGTACGCGAGGACGCCCCAGCCGGAGCCCTGCGTGGTGGCCGAAGCCTTCGTCAGCTGGGACTTGAAGCCGGCGAAAGACCCGAACGACTCCGTGATCGCGTCCGCGAGGTCACCGACACCGTCCGCCGCGAGGGGCTCGCCGCCGCCGTCACCGCTCATGTTGTGCCAGTAGATCGAGTGCAGGATGTGGCCGGAGAGGTGGAACGCAAGGTTCTTCTGCAGGCCGTTGATCGCCCCCCAGGCCTCCTTGGCGCGCGCCTCCTCCAGCTGCTCCAGGGTGTCGTTGGCGCCCTTGACGTAGGCGGCGTGGTGCTTGTCGTGGTGGAGCTCGATGATCTGCGGGTTGATGACCGGTTCGAGCGCCGCGTAGTCGTACGGGAGTTCCGGGAGCGTGTACGTGGCCATGGGGCGAACCCTCCAGCTGCTTTCCTGTTGTTATTGCAACCTATATGCAAATGCAGGCTAGCAGGAGGAAGGGGGTGTGCGGTGCGGGGACGCCACCCGCGGGCCACATGGTCGGAATCCGGCAGGTCCTGCGCCCCGACGCGGCGCGCACCGCCCGCCACACGGAGCCCTACCTCAAGCTGGTGGACGAACCGGAACGGCGGGGCCGGCTGTCCGGAGGGCTCGCAGCCCACACCCGGTCGCGAACGGAGAGCCGATGACCACCAGCCCGACCGCCTTGTTCCTCGCCCGGCATGGACAGACCGTGTGGCATGCCGAGAACCGCTACGCCGGGGTCAGTGACGTCGCCCTCACCGACGAGGGGCGCGACCAGGCCGAACAGCTGGCGCAGTGGGCGTTCCGCCACCGGGTCGACGCGATCTGGACGTCGACCGCCACCCGTGCCATCGAGACCGCCGAACCCGCCTGCTGGGCGCTCGACCTCGTACCCGGACGCGAACCCGATCTGCGGGAGTGCGACTTCGGGACGGTGGAGGGGCGCACCCTCGCCGAGTTCGCCGCCGAGGACCCGGAACGGGCGGAGGCGTTCCGGGCCGACCCGGTGGTCAACGCCTTTCCCGGGGCCGAGGACCCGCGCGTGGCGGCGGCCCGGGGAACGATGGCGCTGCGCCGGATCGCGGGCGGCCATCCGGGGCAGCGGGTCCTCGTCGTCGCGCACAACACGCTGCTGCGGCTGGTGCTGTGCGAACTGCTGTCGATCCCGCTCGGCGCCTACCGCCGCGTCTTTCCGCAGCTGCGGAACGCGGCGGTGAGCGAGGTGCGGCTGGGGGAGGAGGGCGGCGCGCTGCTCTCTCTCAATGTGCCGTGCGCACCGGACGTCAGCCCTTGACGGCCGCGGCCCGCCGCTGTCGTACGACACCGATCACGATGAGTACGGCGGTCAGCAGACCGGTCGCCAGCAGCTGGTCACGCGTTTCGGGCCGGCCCAGCATCAGCAGGAAGATGCCGGCCATGGCCAGCAGCGCCAGCACCGTCCCCACCGGGAACAGCCACATCCGTACCACCAGCTTCTCGGGCGCCTCGCGCTCCAGCCGGGTGCGCAGCACCAGCTGCGAGGCCGCGATGAAGATCCAGACGACCAGGATCACCGCGCCGTACGGGCACCGGGCTCACCCATGGTGCACACGCGCGTACGTACCCGCGACGGCTCCGTCCTGTCAGCCCCGGCGCCGGTCCCGCACCTCCCGCGCCAGCGCCACGAGCAGCATCAGGCCGGTCGCCCCCGCCGACCACAGCACCTGCGGCCGCGCCACGTCATCGGTCAGCATCAGCACGAGCACGGCCACCAGCGCGACCAGGGTCAGCCAGGTCAGCCAGGGGAAGAACCACATCCGCAGCGTCAGGGCCTCGGGCGCCTCACGTTCGATACGGCGGCGCAGCCGCAGTTGGGACGCGGCGATCAGCCCCCATACGAACAGCAGCACCGCGCCGACCGAGTTGAGCAGATAGAGGAAGACGGAGTCGGGCCACTTCAGATTGAGGAGTACGGAGACGAAGCCGAAGGCGACCGAGGCGAGCACCGCCCGCCGGGGCACTCCGCCCTCGCCGTCGCCGCCTTGGCCGCCCGACACCTTGAGCAGCCCGCGCGGCCCCTCGCCGCGCTCGGCCAGCGAGAAGATCATCCGGGACGAGCCGTAGAGATTGGCGTTCAGCGCGGAGAGCAGCGCCACGAACACCACGATGTTCATGATCTGCCCGGCCGACGGCACCCCGATCGCGTCCAGGACCTTGACGTACGGGCTCAGCCCGGCCTGCTGCGCGGTCCACGGCAGCACCGTCACGATCACCAGCATCGACCCGACGTAGAAGAAGAGGATGCGCACGACCGCGCTGCGCACGGCGCGTCCCACCGCGCGCGCCGGATCGTCGGTCTCGGCCGCCGCGATCGTCAGGACCTCCAGTCCGCCGAACGCGAAGACGACGGTCAGGACACCGGACACGACCCCGGCCCAGCCGTTCGGCAGGAAACCGCCCTGGCCGGTCAGGTTGGTCAGTCCGACCGGATCCGTGTCCGGGAGCAGACCGAAAATGGCCAGCAGCCCGAGCACGAGGAAGATCACGATCGCGGCGACCTTGAGCGCGGCGAACCAGAACTCGAACTCGCCGAAGTTCTTCACCGCGGTCAGATTGGCGAGGGTGAACACCACCATGAACACCAGCACCCAGGCCCACTGGGCCACGGCCGGCACCCAGCCATGGGCGATCGTCGCGGCAGCGGTCGCCTCCACGGCGAGGACGATCACCAGCAGGAACCAGTAGAGCCAGCCCACACTGAACCCGGCCCACCGGCCGAGCGCCCGCTCCGCATGGACGGAGAACGAACCGGAGGCGGGCATCGCGGCCGACATCTCGCCGAGCATCCGCATCACCAGCATCGCGAGGGTGCCCGCGATCAGATACGACACGACGATGGCCGGGCCCGCCACGGCGATCCCGGCGCCCGAACCCACGAAGAGCCCGGCGCCGATCACCCCGCCCAGTCCGAGCATCGTCAGATGGCGCTGTTTCAGCCCGTGCGCCAGCGGTTCCGGCTGCCTGGGCTCCGTGGGGGGAGGGGCGTCGTGCATGGGGTGCGGATCACTCTCGGATCATTCAGCGGGTCCGGTAGCTGGGGGGGGGGACCCTCTTATGGGGAACCTACAGTCTCATGCTGCAAGACCCCGCCCGGCGGACAGTCCCCTCCGCCGCCCTCACCTCAGTGACAAGCATCACGCCGTCGCGTGATTGCTCATCGGCCTTTGTGCGAACCCCACCAAACCGCCAAGCGCCGCTTTGTGGGCGGCTGATGGTGATCGAGCGTTAACCCGTGGGCTAACGTCAGCCTCAGTCTGTCCCCACCTGCCCTCACCACCGCGGAGTCCCGATGAGCACTGCTGCCGCCGCCCCCGTCCGTACCGGAGCGGTCCTCGCCGACCTGCTGCCCGCAGCCCGGCACCGCTACGCCGTCGACACGGCCCTGGTGGTCGGCGGCGCCGCACTCACCGGCATCGCCGCCCAGATCGCCGTCCCGGTCCCCGGCTCCCCGGTCCCCGTCACCGGCCAGACCTTCGCCGCGCTCCTCGTCGGCACCGCCCTCGGCGCCCGCCGCGGCTTCCTCTCCCTGGCCGTGTACGCGCTCGTCGGCATGGCGGGCATGCCGTGGTTCGCGGGCGGCAGCTCCGGCGCGGGCGGTGCCTCGTTCGGTTACGTCCTCGGCATGCTGCTCGCCGCCACCGTGGTCGGCGGCCTCGCCCGCCGCGGCGGCGACCGCTCGGTGCTGCGCACGGCGGGCACGATGGTGCTCGGCTCCGCGATCATCTACGCGGTCGGTGTCCCGTACCTGGCACTCTCCACGGGGATGTCGGCGAGCGCCGCGATCGCGGCGGGCCTGGTGCCGTTCCTGCTCGGTGACGCGCTGAAGGCGGCCCTGGCGATGGGCGCGCTGCCCGCTGCCTGGAAGCTCGTCGGCCGCCGCGGCTGACCGGGCTGCTCGCCCTCGTAAACCCCTCCGAAGAGGCTCGCCGGGTCGTACTGCGACCACCACACCGGCGAGCCTCTTCCGCGTCCGCTCGTCGTGGAATCCCGCCGCCGCCCAGCGTGTACGAGACGGTGCCGACGCTCGGCGCGGAGCCGTTCAGCGGGGCGAGGCCGTGCGCGGCGGCGGCCTCGACGATCTGGCCCCAGCGCGCCCCCGCCCCGATCCGGGCGGTCCCGGCGGCGGCGTGGACGCGTACGTCGTCCATCCGGCGTGTACTGATCAGCGCCCCGCCTTCGGCGGCGCCGGCCAGACCGTGCCCGGTGGCCTGGACGGCGGCAGGCAGTCCGCGGGCGGCGGCGTACACGACAGCGGCCCGGACCTCGTCGGCATCGGTGGCGCCGACGAGGTCCGGGCCGGAGCGTGAAACCGGTCTGGAAGCCGCGCCGGTTCCTCCGGGTATCCGGGGTTGCCGGGGCGGAAAGGGCTGGGCGGGCAACTGGTCGTTCATGGGGAGGCTCTCCGATCCCCCGGTGAGAGCCTCCCCGGTATACCTGACATCGGCCGTCAGGTAGGGACGGGTCGGTCAGGCGTCGGCGGACGCGGCCGCCGTGACCGCTCCGCTCCTGCGCTGCCGGACCTCACGTACCAGCGAGATCGCCACCACGACCGCTGCGACGAGCAGCGAGAGCAGCACCTGCTGACGGCCGCTGTCGTCGGTGAGCATGTAGACCAGCACGAACGAGATCATCGCGATGGTCGCCCAGGTCAGATACGGGAAGAGCCACATCCGTACGACCAGCTTCTCCGGCGACTCGCGCAGGATGATGCCCCGCATGCGCAGCTGGGTGAAGCAGATGACCAGCCAGACGAACAGGGCGACCGCACCGGACGAGTTCAGCAGGAACTGGAAGACCGTGTCCGGCCACTGGTAGTTGAAGAACACGGCGACGAAGCCGAAGACGACGGAGGACAGGATGGCCGTCTGCGGCACGCCCCGCTTGTTCGTCCGGGCGAACGCCTTCGGCGCGTCACCGCGGCCGCCGAGCGAGAACGCCATCCGCGAGGCCGTGTAGAGGCCGGAGTTGAGGCAGGACAGCACGGCCGTCAGCACGATGACGTCCATCACCTGGCCGGCGTGCGGGATACCGATCGAGTTCAGTGCGGCGACATAGCTGCCGTCCTTGAGGATCGACGCGTCGTTCCACGGCAGCAGCGTCAGCACGATGAAGATCGAGCCCAGGTAGAAGACGGCGATCCGCCAGATCACGCTGTTGGTGGCCTTCTGGACGGCGCGCTGCGGGTTCTCCGACTCGCCGGCCGCCAGCGTCACGATCTCGCTGCCCATGAACGAGAAGACGACCATCAGCACACCGGTGAGAACGGCGCCCGGCCCCTTGGGGAAGAACCCGCCGCTGTCCGTGAGATGCGCGAGCCCCGCGCCAGGGTTGTCCGAACCGGGCAGCACCCCGAAGACGGCGAGCAGCCCGACGACGACGAACGCGCCGATCGCCACGACCTTGATCCCGGCGAACCAGAACTCGAACTCTCCGTACGAAGCGACCGAGACCAGGTTCGTCGCGGTGAGCACGACCATCACGATCAGCGCCCACGCCCACTGCGGGACGCCCGGCACCCAGCCCTCCAGGATCTTGGCACCCGCCGTGGCTTCGACGGCGAGCACCACGACCCAGAAGAACCAGTACAGCCAGCCGATCGAGAAGCCGGCCCAGCGGCCGAGGGCCTGGTCGGCGTATGCGGAGAAGGAGCCCGAGCTCGGACGGGCCGCGGCCATCTCGCCGAGCATCCGCATCACGAAGACGACCATGAGGCCGACCAGCGCGTACGACAGGAGGATGGCGGGTCCCGCGGCGGCGATACCTGCGCCGGAGCCCACGAAGAGGCCGGCGCCGATCACCCCGCCGATGGCGATCATCGAGAGGTGCCGATTCTTGAGACCGGCCTGGAGCCCGTCGGAGGAGCCCGGCTTGTCCGCCCGGTCCGGCTCGCCGGGCTGGTGGCCCGGCCCTGCCAGAGTCGTCTGGGTCATGGATCGAATCCTTACGTTTTGGATATCACTCAGTTCCGTGGCTGTGCCGCTGCACGGTGGTGTGGAGGGAGTCTCAGCATTGAAGCCCGTGGAACCTCGGAAGCGGAACCCCCTCTTCCGGATTGGTGGCCGGATTGTTGAGTGAGATTGCCCACGCACCCCGCACAAGGACTCCGCAGCTCCGGCGGGCCCGGAGGGTCCTGACCCCGATGACGGCTACCCGGCGCCGCCCATGCCACACTCGGAACATGCGCGTGTACCTCGGCTCAGACCATGCCGGCTTCGAACTCAAGAACCACCTCGTCGAGTGGCTCACGGCCCAGGGCCACGAAGCCGTCGACTGTGGCCCCCACATCTACGACGCCCAGGACGACTACCCGCCGTTCTGCCTCCGCGCCGCCGAGAGGACGGCCGCGGACGCGGGCAGCCTCGGCATCGTGATCGGCGGCTCCGGCAACGGTGAGCAGATCGCCGCCAACAAGGTGAAGGGCGTACGCGCCGCACTCGCCTGGAGCGAGCAGACCGCCGCGCTCGGCCGCGAGCACAACAACGCCAACGTGGTGGCCATCGGTGGCCGGATGCACACGGTGGAGGAGTCGACGAAGTTCGTCGAGATCTTCCTCGCCACGCCGTATTCCGGTGAGGAGCGTCACACCCGTCGCATTGAGATGCTGACGGCGTACGAGACGACGGGCGAGCTTCCCCCGATCCCCGCCCACCACCCGCAGCAGGGCTGACCGCCCCACAACCCCCTGTGCCGCCGGCCCGCCCGGCGGCACAGCCATGTCCCCACCCGACCGAGGAGAGCCACCGCCGTGCCCGAGGGACACACGATCCACCGCCTGGCCGCGGACCATCGCGACCGGTTCGTGGGCGGGCCGGTGCGGGTGAGCAGCCCGCAGGGCAGGTTCTCGGACAGCGCGGCGCTCCTCGACGGCCGTGCGTTCACCGGCGTCGACGCGCACGGCAAGCACCTGTTCCTCGGTTTCGAGGACTTCGGCTGGGTCCACATCCACCTGGGACTGTTCGGCAAGCTCCACTTCGGTACGGCACCGGTACCGCCGCCCACCGACACGGTCCGCCTGCGCCTGGCCAACGACGAACACCACGCGGATCTGCGCGGTCCGGCCACCTGCGCCCTGATCACAGAACCCGAGAAGCGCGCGATACACGACCGGCTGGGCCCGGACCCGCTACGGACCGACGAGGACGGTGAACGCGCCTGGCAGCGGATCTCGCGCAGCCGCATCACCGTCGCCGCCCTGCTGATGGACCAGAAGGTCATCGCGGGCGTCGGCAACGTCTACCGCGCCGAGGTCCTCTTCCGCCACGGCATCGACCCGTACCGGCCGGGCAAGGACCTCACCCGTGCGGAGTGGGACGCGATGTGGGACGACCTGGTGATGCTGATGCGCGAGGGTGTGCGGAACAACCGCATCGACACGGTCCGCCCCGAGCACCTTCCCGAGGCGATGGGCCGCGCGCCGCGGGTGGACGACCACGGGGGCGAGGTGTACGTGTACCGCCGGACGCACCAGCCGTGCCACATCTGCGGCACGGAGGTCCGCACGGCGGACCTGGCAGCCCGCAACCTCTTCTGGTGCCCCGCCTGCCAGCCGCACTAGGTCCTGTCCTGGCGCCCCTCCCGGCACGCTCTGCCCCGTCGCACCGCCCAGCACGCCGGCTCGCACTGGACGACGCTCCTCACGGGGCAAACATTGCCGGCCGCGCCGCTAGAACCCCCGCGGCAGCCACGGCTCCACCGCCGAGGAGAACGCCAGCGAGGCCTCGTCGACCGCCCCCGCCCGCAACTCCCGTACCCGGCCCGCCCGCGCCAGCGAGACCACCGATGTGCCGCCCAGGTACGCCGCCCCCAACTCCCGCACCGAAAGCGCCAGATCCGCGGGGTCGTCCGTCCGCTTGCACGACGCTCCCCCCTTCGCGTCGGCCGCCAGTCGCCAACGCCCCTCGTTCCAGGGGCAGAACGCGTCCGTCACCTCGAACACCACGTCCACCGGTGCCCGGTACGCCCGCGCCTCCAGCGCCGCGCCCAGTTCCACCAGCCGTACGTACAGCCCGTCGCGCACCTTGATGTTGCACCGCCGGACGTCCGAGACGAGATGCAGGAGGGCATCGTCGACCGGCCGGTTCCGTGCCTCGACCGTCGACGTCAGGTCGATCTCGAAGAGGAACCGCCAGAGCGCCGCGTACGCCGCCGGGTCGAGGGCCGACACATCCTCCGCCACGATCCGGCCCCTGGGGACCCCACCGTCCCAGGCCGGCTTGTTACGGAAGGTCGCGTACCCGACCACCCCACCGTCCCGTTCCGCCAGCACGCACTGCAGCGGCGACGCCCCCTGCCGCGCACTCTCCGGGTCGAGCGTCGCCTGCCGCTCCCAGCCGGGACCGCGCGCCGGTGCGCCCGGCCGCCCTGCCACCAGCTGCTCGTACACGCCCTCGATCGTGGCGAGCGCCTCGTCCGGCTTCGCGTACCGCAGGCGGATCCCGTCCGTGCCGTCCGGCACCGTCAGCCCTACCCGGTCCGTGTCGATCTCCAGCGACATCTGCTTCGTGGCCGCTCCGTACCCGAACCGGCCGTAGATCGCGGGCTCCGAAGCCGCCAGCACGGCGAGCGGTTCACCCAGGGCCCGCACGTCGTCGAGCTGGCGCCGCATCATCGAGGTCAGTAGTCCGCGCCTGCGGTGCGTGGCCGCGACGCTCACCATCGTCACCCCTGCCGCAGGCACCAGCGCCCCGCCCGGTACGGCCAGCCGGAAGCTGAACGCACCCGCCGTACCGACCACGTCCGAGCCGTCCCAGATACCGATCGACCGCTCGTGCTCGGTCAGCGCGTTCCAGAGTTCGCGTTCCTCCGGAGCCTCGGCGACTCCGCCGAAGGCGAGTTCCAGACTCTCGAACCACTCGTTCCATTCGGACGGACGCAGCACCCGCAACTCAGTAGTCATATGCCATGCCTACCAGGGGTACAGCAGACGGGCGACCCGTTTTCGAACGCATTGTCACAGGGGTCCCCCTGCACCGGAGGCGCCCGGGTGGATAAGGTCCGAGCAATGGCCCGTCGCGCAAGAGCAGACTCGTACCCGGCCCGATTGCGGAAATCGGCGCACCGGGCACGCATCGCGCTGCGCAAATCCGGGGTGGACTACTTCCGTGGTGACGGCTCCGACTGGATCGCTCTGGCCGGACTGCTGCTCACCATCCCGACGATCACCTGCGGCACGCTGCTGAACGCGGTGTGGTGCGCCCCGGCCGCGCTCGTGCTGCCGATCGTCGCGGGCGGTCTGCTGCTGCGGCCGGCCAGTCTGCTGGGGCTGTACGCGACCGCTGCCGCGGCCCTGATCGTGGAGTCCATCGCGCTCGGCCCGTACGGACAGGGGGCGGCCCATGTCACCCCCGGCACCGTCCTGGTTGTCGCGGCCTGCGGCTTCCTCGGTCTGATCCTCGCCCAGTTCCGGGCCAGGGTCGGAGTCCCCTGGCGACGCGGCGGCACCATGCTCTTCGACCTGCGCGAACGCATCCGGGTGCAGAGCGCCCTGCCACGCCTGCCGCAGGGCTGGCACCGGGAAATGGCGCTGCGCCCCGCGGGTGGCCAGTCGTTCTCCGGCGACTTCGTCGTCGCGGCCCGCACCAACGGCGGCCGCACCCTGGAGGTCGTCCTCACCGACGTGTCCGGCAAGGGCATGGACGCGGGCTCCCGCGCCCTGCTGCTGTCCGGTGCCTTCGGCGGTCTCCTCGGCTCACTGCCGCCGCACGGCTTCCTGCCCGCGGCCAACGGCTATCTGCTCCGTCAGGACTGGGACGAGGGCTTCGCCACCTCGATCCACCTGGTGCTGGACCTCGAATCGGGTGACTACGAGCTCCTCTCCGCGGGCCACCCGCCCGCCCTGCAGCTGCACGCGGGAAGCGGTCACTGGGAGGAGATGGCCGCGGAGGGCCCGCTGCTCGGGGTGTACGACGGGGCGCAGTTCGACGCGGTGAAGGGCTCGCTGGCCCCCGGTGATGTCCTGATGCTGTTCACGGACGGCTTGGTGGAGGCGTCCGACCGGGACATCGCGGATGGTATCGACCGGCTGACCGGTGAGGCGGACCGCTATGTCGTCACCGGCTTCGAGGGCGCGGCCTGGCATCTGATCGAGGCGTGTGCGAAGGACGTCAACGACGACCGGGCGTTGCTGCTCCTGTCCCGCCGCCACTGAACCGTTTCTCACGGCCTCCCCCGCGACAGGCCGTAAGGACCCCGGCAGGACCCGGGCCGGCCAGCGGGACCGCCCGGCGGCCAGTGGTGCGAGGACGGTGAGGACCAGGACACAGCCGGCGATGAACGGGGAGAGCCGTTCGTCCAGCCCCGCGCCCGCGGCCATCGTGGCGAGGATGAGCGCGAACTCGCCGCGGGCCGGCAGCGTGATGGAGATGTTCGCCGACTTCGGCGGGACCGGAGCACCCCGGTGGGGTTTGCCCCACCCCCGATCCGCCAGCAGCCGCCATGGTTTTGGCCCACCCGTGATCCGTAGGTTCGGAGACACCGGGCGACACCCGCTCGCGAAGGGCTACGGAAGGCGGACACCATGGGACTGCGACGCACCAGGCAGGGCGCGCAGGACGGGCAGCACACGGCGCACACCGACGAGGGGCACGGGTTCTCGGAGATGGCCGTCGAACTGCGCGGTGTCCGGCGGCAGTACGGGCGCGGCGCATCCGCCGTCCACGCCCTGCGCGGCATCGACCTCGCCCTGCCGCGCGCCACGTTCACCGCCGTGATGGGCCCCTCCGGCTCCGGCAAGTCGACCTTCCTGCAGTGCGCGGCCGGGCTCGACCGCCCCACCGAGGGTTCCGTACGCCTCGGCGGCACCGAGATCACCGGCATGAGCGAGAACAAGCTCACCGAGCTGCGCCGTACCCGCCTCGGCTTCGTCTTCCAGGCGTTCAACCTGCTCCCGTCGCTGACCGTCGAGCAGAACGTCGTCCTGCCGATGAGGCTCGCCGGGCAGCGCACCGGCTCCGCCCGCAGCCGCCGCGAAGCCGCCGAGATGCTCGGCCGGGTCGGGCTCGGCGACAAGGGGAACCGCCGCCCCGGCCAGCTCTCCGGCGGTCAGCAGCAGCGTGTCGCCATCGCCCGCGCCCTGGTCACCCGCCCCGACGTGGTCTTCGCCGACGAACCGACCGGCGCGCTGGACACCACGACCGCGGCCGAGATTCTCGTCCTGCTGCGACACGCGGTGGACAGCCTCGGCGCGACCGTCGTGATGGTCACCCACGACCCCGCGGCCGCCGCCTACGCCGACTGTGTGCTGTTCCTCGCCGACGGTTCGATCGCGGACAGCCTGCCGCGTGCCCGCGCCGAGCAGATCGCCGCCCGGATGACCGCACTGACGGCCCCCGCCCACGTGGGAGCAGCAGCCTGATGTTCACTCCGCACGTCCCGAACGGTCTCGCCCGCGCGGCCGTCCGCTTCAAGCCCTCCTCGTTCGTGGGGACCTTCGTCGCGCTCCTGATGGCGGCGGCGATCGTCTCCGCCTGTGGCATCCTCCTGGAGACCGGAATCCGTGCCTCCGTACCGGCGGAGCGCTACGCCACGGCGCCCGTGGTCGTCGCCGCCGACCAGCGGGTCCACATGACGGTCGGCAGCGGCGAGGGCGAGTACGACGCCGCCACCCCCGTACCGGACACCGCACGGCTCCCCGAATCCCTGGTGGGCAAGGCAGCCTCCGCCCCCGGCGCCGCAGCCGCGATCGGGGACGTCAGCTACCCCGTCCAGCAGGACGGCACCTCCCTCACCGCTCACGGCTGGGGCTCCGCCGCCCTCACCGGCACGCGGCTGCTCACCGGCGAAGCGCCCCGGGCCGGTGAAGTCGTCGTCCCCGCAGGCGCCAAGGACCGGACCGGCGAGAACATCACCCTCGACACACCCGCGGGAGCTCTGGAGTTCCGCATCGCGGGTACCACCACCGCCGACGGCACCGTCTGGTTCGCCGACCGGCAGGCCGTACAGCTCTCCGGCCACCCCGGCCGGGTCGACGCGATCGCCGTGCTCGCCGCCCGGGGCACCACCACCGACGCCCTCGCCGACCAGGTGCGCAAGGCCGTCGGCCATACCGCCCACGCCCAGGTCCACACCGGCGACGACCGGGGCGGCGTCGAGGACGCGGATGTCGCGGGCGCCGAGGAACTCCTCACCGGACTCGGCGGCTCCTTCGGCGGGGTCGCAACCATGGTCGCCGTGTTCACCGCAGCGGGTACCGTCGCCCTCTCCGTCGGCCAGCGCAGCCGCGAGTTCGCCCTGCTGCGCGCCATCGGCGCCACCCCGCGCCAACTGCGCCGCACCATCGCCACCGAGTCGCTGCTGGTCGCCCCGCTCGCCGGAGTCCTCGGCTGCCTGCCCGGAATCGCCCTGGCCCACTGGTGGTTCGGGCAGCTCCAGGACAAGGGAGCCATCCCCGGGCCCATCCATCTGCACGTGTCCTGGTTGCCGTTGACCATCACCATGGCCACCACGCTGCTCACCGCGCTGGGCGCCGGATACCTCTCCGCCCGCAAGCCGTCGAAGACCAAGCCGGGGCTGGCTCTCGCGCAGTCCGCGGTGGAACGCCCCCCGTTCGGCTGGATCCGCACCCCACTCGGTATCACCGCCCTGATCGGTGGCGGAGTCTTCGCGGGCGTCGCCGCCTCCACGAGCGGCGAGGACGCGGCGAACGCGGCACTCGGCGTCGTCATGTTCTTCATGCTCGCGGTCGGCCTGCTCGGCCCGCTGATCGCCCGGATCTGCGCCGCCGTCATCGGCCTCCCGCTGCGCGCCGCCGGCGCGTCGGGCTCGCTGGCCGCCGCCAACTCCCGGACGAACTCCCGTCGGCTGGCCTCTGCGATCACGCCGATCGTGCTCGCTATGGCCTTTTCCTCGACGCTCGTCTTCATGCACACCAGCGAGGAACGGGTGATCGCACACCAGCAGCGCGACGCCATCACCGCCGACCACATCGTCTCCGCCCCGGGTGGACTCGCCTCCGACGCGACCGAACGGGCCGCCGCCACCCCCGGTGTCTCCACCGCCGTCGGCCTGCTCCGCGGCTCCGTCCTGGTGCCCATCGGATCGGGCGGGGACCGGAGGCTCCAGAACACCTCCGCCCAGGGGGTCGTCGGCTCCGGCGGCGACCTCGCCAAGGTCCAGGACCTCGACGTCCGGACCGGATCGCTCACCGGCCTGCGGCCCGGCACCGTCGCCATCGACACCACCCTCGCCGGCTCCACGAAGCTCGGCACGGGCGACCGGCTGGCCCTGCGCCTCCCGGACGGCACCAAGGCCTCACCGAAGATCGTCGCCGTTTACGGCCGCGGCCTGGGCACAAGCCTCGTCACCTTGCCCGCCGCCGGCCTGCGGACCCATGTCACCTCGCCGTACGCCTCCGATGTCCTCGTACGGTCCACCCCGGCCGCCGCGCGGAAGCTCACCGCGCTCGGCACCGTCACCGACGCGTCCGGCTACGCCGCCGCGCGGAGCCAGGACCGTGAGCTCAACGCCTGGGCCAACACCACCATGGCGGCGGTCCTCGGCGGATTCGCCGCCGTCGCCGCCGTCAACACGCTGGTCATGACCGTCCTCGACCGCCGCCGCGAACTCGGCGTGCTCCGCCTCGTCGGTTCCACCCGCCGCCAGGTCATGGGCATGATCCGCTGGGAGGCGCTGCTCGTCACGGTGGCCGGAATCGCGATCGGTACGGGCATCGCGCTGGCCACGCTCATTCCGATGATGAAGGGCCTGACCGGCGAAGCCCCGTACATCCCACTGGCGCTGTACGGGTCGTTCGTCGCCGCGACCGTCGGCCTCGGCCTCGCCGCCACCACGCTTCCGGCCCGTGCCGCCCTGCGCCGGACGGCCGCACGTCCGTAGAGTCGGCCCATGCCCGCACCCCGCAGCAATCCGACCCTGGCCGAAGTCGAGGCGATCGCCCGTACGGCCCACGCGGATCAGAAGGACAAGGCCGGACGCCCGTACGCCGAACACCTCGCCGCCGTCGCGGAGGGCGTACGGGCCAGGGGTGGCAGCGACGAACAGATCGCGGCGGCCTGGCTGCACGACGCCGTCGAGGACGAGGTGCTGTCCGAGGAGTGGCTGGCCCGCGCGGCCCTGCCGCAACAGGTCAAGGACATGGTCCTCGCCGTCACCAAACGGGACGGCGAGGACCTCGCCTCGTACACCCGGCGCATCCTCGCCACCCCGGGCGCCCTGCTGATCAAGGAGTCCGACCTCGCGCACAACGCCGATCCGGACCGCCTCGCGGTACTGGACCCGGCGACGCGTATCCGGCTGACCGCGAAATATGCGCAGGTACGCGCGCTGCTCGGGCTCACTGCCGTCGAACCGCCCGCCGACCGGCCGGATCCGGCCAACACCGCGGGCGACTGAATCCACTCAGAGCCTGGCGGCGTCCCGCCGGAAGGCGCCAGTGCATGTCCGGTTCGGTCGCGAAACGCAGCACCCGCCGTACGGGTGGCGTACACAGTAGGCGTCGCGCCGCTTCGCGGGCTCGGCCGCAGGAGGCTTGTTCGCCACCGGTGCGGGGGCTGTCGCGGTGGTGGTCCTGCCTCCGTCCGGTCTGGGCTCCGGCTTCCGGGTCGCCGGGGAGATCGGGTCCCTCTGAAATGCGTTCGGAGCGTGGAACATCTCAAGCACCTCAGGCGTCTCGAACGCAATTCGTAAAACAGCCATCGGGTATCGCGTGCTCCCGCCGATTCGAAAGTGAAACCACCGAAAAATGACCGCTATGACCTGATTGATCCGCCTTAAACGGTGCATATCGTCAGGCAGTTGGAGGGAGCGAATTTCATCGCATCAAGGTCGACGAAATGCATGTGAATGATGTGTGTGGATATGGGAATCATCGCAGTCGCACGTCATGTGATGCAGGCCCCGAACGGCCCCTGCGCCGACCCGGGGCGGTTCCGGCGGTGCGCAGGCGGACGCGCCGGAAGGGTGGTGCGCCCCTCGTGCACGCGGGGCGCGAGGATGGCGAGATCCGGACAGTGTGATGCGTCACCCGGCAGCATCCATGGGGGAGTTGGTGGCACGATGGGCGTAACGGAGGAGTGCCGGGATGCGTGCCTCCGGGCCGGCAAGGCGGACCGACCAAGGGTGTGATCAGTCGTGGCCATTTCACTGTCTGTGGTGCTGATGTTGGCGATCATCCTGGTGGTCCTGATCCGCAGCGGCTCCATCAAGGCCGGACCCGCGGTCGTCGCGGTGCTCTTCGGCTTCTTCCTGGCATCGACCGGTATGGCGCCGTCGATCAACAGGTTTATGAACTCGATAGCGGAGACGATCAGCAACATCTCCTTCTGACGCGCCGTCGGCCGGCCTCGTGGGGAGGGTCGTCGAACGCATCAGGGCCAGGTCGGAGGATGTCCTCCGGCCTGGCCCTGAGTGGCATGGAGCGGGCGACGGGAATCGAACCCGCGTAGCTAGTTTGGAAGACTAGGGCTCTACCATTGAGCTACGCCCGCAAGCACCGCACCGCAGGTCACGAGGACCGCGGCACGAAGAGCATCGTAGCGGGTCGCGGACGGTCTGCGCACACATGGTCGCGGCACGGGGTGCCGCGTTCCGCGCCGCCCCCGGAAAGCGGTCTGTGCACCGCCTTTCGGCATGTACCCTACGTGTCGCACCAACGGGGTGTGGCGCAGCTTGGTAGCGCGTCCGCTTTGGGAGCGGAAGGTCGTCGGTTCGAATCCGGCCACCCCGACCACCAGCAAGATCGCATTGTGGGAGTCATCCCCCTTGCCGTTACTATGCAAAATGCGTGCCCGTGTGTCTGATGTACCGGGCTCGATCCGCGGAGCCGCTGTCCGGTGGCCGAGCAGAACCCCAAGAAGTCAGCCACCAAGGAGACCGAACCGTGAAGAGCGCCGTGGAGACCCTGAACCCGACTCGGGTTCGGCTCAGCATCGAGGTGCCCTTCGAGGAGCTCAAGGACAGCCTCGACGCGGCGTACAAGAAGATCAACCAGCAGGTCACGGTGAAGGGCTTCCGTAAGGGCAAGATCCCCAACCGGGTCATCGACCAGCGGTTCGGCCGTGGTGCTGTGCTGGAGGAGGCCGTCAACGACGCCCTCCCGAAGTTCTACACCGAGGCTGTCAACGAGGGTGAGCTCAACGTCCTGGGCCAGCCCGAGGTCGACATCACCGAGCTGAAGGACGGCGAGCTGCTGGCCTTCACCGCCGAGGTCGACGTGCGCCCCGTGATCGAGATCCCGGACTACTCCGGCATCGAGGTCACCGTGGACGCCCTCGAGGTCACCGACGAAGAGGTCGAGAAGGCCGTGGAGCAGCTCCGCGAGCGCTTCGCCTCCACCAACCCGGTCGAGCGCGCCGCCGCCGAGGGCGACGTCGTCACGATCGACCTGCAGGCCAAGGTCGACGGCGAGGTCCTGGAGGACGGCGTGGCCGAGGGTGTCTCGTACACCATCGGTTCCGGTGAGCTCCTCGACGGCATCGACGCCGCTGTCACGGGCCTGGAGGCGGGTGGCGAGGCCACCTTCACCTCCGAGCTGAAGGGCGGCTCGGCCGAGGGCAAGGAGGCCGAGGTCACCGTCAAGGTCACCGCGGTCGCCGCCCGTGAGCTCCCGGAGCTGGACGACGAGTTCGCCCAGATGGCGAGCGAGTTCGACACGCTCGACGAGCTCAAGGCGGACAGCCGTACGCGCCTGGAGAACACCAAGCAGTACGACCAGGCCACCCAGGCCCAGGAGCGCGTCCTCGAGGAGCTGCTGAAGCTCGCCGAGGTCCCGATCCCCGAGAAGCTGCTCGCGGACGAGGTCCAGACCCGCAAGCACAACCTGGAGCACCACCAGCTCGGCCAGATGGGTCTGACCCTGGAGAAGTACCTGGAGATCCAGGGCAAGACGGTCGAGGAGTTCGACGCCGAGACCTCCGAGCAGGCCATCAAGGGCATCAAGACCCAGTTCATCCTTGACGAGCTCGTCAACAAGGAGAAGCTGAACGTCAACCAGGAGGAGCTCACCGAGCACCTCATGCGGCGCGCTGCTTCCTCCGGCATGAGCCCCGACCAGTTCGCCCAGGCCGTCGTCGAGGGCGGCCAGGTGCCGATGCTCGTCGGCGAGGTCGCCCGCGGCAAGGCGCTGGCTGTGGTCGTCGAGGCCGCCAAGGTCGTCGACACCAACGGTGAGGTCGTCGAGCTGGAGGACGAGGAGGAGCTCGAGGAGGCCATCGAGACGGTCGAGGCCGCCGAGGGCACCACCGAGGCCGCTGCCGAGGAGAAGAACGAGGCCTGAGCCTCGCGCTGAACCCGTGCGACGGGCTCCGGACGCTCAGCGTCCGGAGCCCGTCGTCGTCTCGCGGCAGAGTCCCGCGCAGCCGGCCCCGAGCTCCCCGCCCGGTGCCGCAGAACCCTTGTGCGCACTGCCCAGCTTGCGCTCCCAGCGAACAGTCGCGGAAGCGGGATGGCGTTGTCCTACCTGCGCGTTAGGGTCCATGAATAGGAAGGGCAGGGGAGCCCCCGCCCGCCCGGTACGAAGACGCTGAGACGGCCGGAGCCGTCAGAGACGAGCAGGTGGATACGTGACGAATCTGATGCCTTACCGCGCCGGAGAGCCGTCCCTCGGTGGTGGCCTCGGCGACCAGGTCTACAGCCGACTGCTCGGCGAGCGCATCATCTTCCTCGGTCAGCAGGTCGACGATGACATCGCCAACAAGATCACGGCGCAGCTGCTTCTCCTTGCCGCCGAACCCGACAAGGACATCTACCTCTACATCAACAGCCCCGGCGGCTCGGTGACGGCAGGCATGGCGGTCTACGACACCATGCAGTACATCCCGAACGACGTGGTCACCATCGGTATGGGCATGGCGGCCTCGATGGGCCAGTTCCTGCTGACCGGTGGCACTGCGGGCAAGCGCTTCGCGCTCCCGAACACCGACATCCTCATGCACCAGGGTTCGGCCGGCATCGGCGGTACCGCCTCGGACATCAAGATCCAGGCGCAGTACCTGCTCCGTACGAAGCAGCGGATGGCGGAGATCACCGCCCGTCACTCCGGCCAGACCGTGGAGACGATCATCCGCGACGGCGACCGCGACCGCTGGTACACGGCGGAGGAGGCCGTGGAGTACGGGCTGATCGACGAGATCATCTCCGCCGCATCGGGCGTTCCGGGCGGCGGCGGCACCGGGGCCTGAGCCCCTGTGCCCGCCCAGCCCGCAGCCCACAGCCCTCAGAACGCCACCAGGATGGTGAACACCGACATGAGCAACTACCCCGGCCTCCCCGGCGCCTCCGCCAGCGGCCTCTACACCGGCCCGCAGGTGGACAACCGCTACATCGTTCCGCGCTTCGTGGAGCGCACCTCGCAGGGTGTGCGGGAGTACGACCCGTACGCGAAGCTCTTCGAGGAGCGCGTGATCTTCCTCGGCGTGCAGATCGACGACGCGTCCGCCAACGACGTCATGGCACAGCTGCTGTGCCTGGAGTCGATGGACCCGGACCGTGACATCTCGATCTACATCAACAGCCCCGGCGGCTCGTTCACCGCGCTCACCGCGATCTACGACACGATGCAGTTCGTGAAGCCGGACATCCAGACGGTCTGCATGGGCCAGGCGGCCTCCGCCGCCGCGGTCCTGCTCGCCGCCGGCACGCCCGGCAAGCGCATGGCGCTCCCCAACGCCCGTGTGCTGATCCACCAGCCGTCCTCGCAGACCGGCCGCGAGCAGCTCTCCGACCTGGAGATCGCCGCAAACGAGATCCTGCGGATGCGTACCCAGCTGGAGGAGATGCTGGCCAAGCACTCCACCACGCCGCTGGAGAAGATCCGCGACGACATCGAGCGCGACAAGATCCTGACCGCCGAGGATGCCCTCGCCTACGGTCTCGTCGACCAGATCGTCTCGACCCGCAAGAGCGCGGCCGGAGCGATGGCCTGACATCGGACTTTTCCCCTTGGCGCGGTGGTTTTGCACGGTCGCGGCCGTGTGAACCGCGCCAAGGGGGGCCCGAACGAGGGGCCAGGCAAGGTACCGTCGGACAGAGGCACCAGGAGCCGCTGAACCAAGCTGCTCCCAGGCGAAGGGGAAGCACCTCGTGGCACGCATCGGTGATGGCGGCGACCTGCTCAAGTGCTCGTTCTGCGGAAAGAGCCAGAAGCAGGTGAAGAAGCTCATCGCGGGACCCGGTGTGTACATCTGCGACGAGTGCATCGATCTCTGCAACGAGATCATCGAGGAGGAGCTCGCGGAGACCTCCGAGGTGCGGTGGGAGGAACTCCCCAAGCCGCGCGAGATCTACGAGTTCCTCGAGGGGTACGTCGTGGGTCAGGAACCCGCGAAGAAGGCCCTCTCGGTCGCTGTGTACAACCACTACAAGCGGGTCCAGGCGGGCGAGAACGGCGGTGCGCAGGGCCGGGACGACGGCATCGAGCTGGCCAAGTCCAACATCCTGCTGCTGGGCCCCACGGGCTCCGGCAAGACGCTCCTCGCGCAGACGCTGGCCCGCATGCTCAACGTCCCGTTCGCCATCGCCGACGCGACGGCGCTGACGGAGGCCGGCTATGTCGGCGAGGACGTCGAGAACATCCTGCTGAAGCTGATCCAGGCCGCGGACTACGACGTCAAGAAGGCCGAGACCGGGATCATCTACATCGACGAGATCGACAAGGTCGCCCGCAAGAGCGAGAACCCGTCGATCACCCGCGATGTCTCCGGCGAGGGCGTCCAGCAGGCGCTGCTGAAGATCCTGGAGGGCACCACCGCCTCCGTACCGCCGCAGGGCGGCCGGAAGCACCCGCACCAGGAGTTCATCCAGATCGACACGACGAACGTGCTGTTCATCGTGGGCGGTGCCTTCTCCGGTCTGGAGAGGATCATCGAGTCGCGGGCGGGCGCCAAGGGCATCGGCTTCGGCGCGACGATCCGCTCCAAGCGGGAGATCGAGGCGAGCGACCAGTTCCAGGAGGTCATGCCAGAGGATCTGGTGAAGTTCGGGATGATCCCGGAGTTCATCGGCCGTCTGCCTGTCCTCACCTCGGTCCACAACCTGGACCGTGAGGCGCTGCTGCAGATCCTCGTCGAGCCGCGCAACGCGCTGGTGAAGCAGTATCAACGACTGTTCGAACTCGACGGTGTGGAGCTGGACTTCGACCGCCCGGCGCTGGAGGCCATCGCCGACCAGGCGATCCTGCGCGGCACCGGCGCGCGCGGTCTGCGCGCCATCATGGAAGAGGTTCTCCAGTCCGTGATGTACGAGGTGCCGTCCCGGAAGGACGTGGCCCGCGTTGTCATCACGGCGGACGTGGTCCGCAACAACGTCAACCCGACGCTGGTCCCGCGCGAGCCGCGGACGATCGGGAACAACGACGGTGGCCGGCACGAGAAGTCCGCGTAGCGGTTGCGGTAGCACGACGTACACGAAGGGGCGCCCGGCCAGTGACTGGCCGGGCGCCCCTTCCGTGACACCGCGTGATCAGAGCTTGGTGCGGGACGTGTTGTAGAGCTTGGCGGTCAGAGCGGCCGCGTCGTCCTGGGACATGCCCTTGCCCGCCATGGAGAGCGCCACGTCGACGCCAGTGACGACGCCGACCGTGCTGTAGTCGGCCCAGACGCAGATGGGGACCTCGAACTCCTTGGGACCCTTCGCGGCGGTACCGTCGCCGTCCTTGTTGATCACCTTCATGTTCTGGCACTTCATCAGCGCGCCATCGAACCCAGCCGGTGTGACGGCGTTGGGGCTGCCGACAAGCTTGACGTCCATGCCGTCGGCGCCCTTCTTGAAGTCCGACTCCGCGTTGTTGAAGGAGTTGTCGATGACCTTCGCCGGGTCGGTGACATCGCCCCAGATACCCGAAAGGATCACGGACTTGGCGGCGAGCAGATTGTCCTTGGAGCCGGCCTGGTACGACGCGCCTGCCCGCTGGGGATCCTTGATCCCCAGGCTTTCGAGCTTGGTCTTGTCGGTGCCGGTCACCGGCCCCGACTCTGTCGGAGCAGTGGGGCTCTTCTTGTAGCCGTCCAGCGTGGCGGCCGGCGTCAGCTTGTAGCCCTTGGTGCTGTCCGCGACGTCGCTGTTGCTGGCACCGCCCGACGTCAGGAGGTACGCCCCGCCCGCGATGACCACCAGCGCCACGACGACGCCGCCGATGATCAGGCCGGTCTTCTTCTTCGGAGCGGCCGGCGGCATCGGGACCTGGCCGCCGTAGGGGGCCTGGCCGTAGGGACCCTGGGGCGGCTGTCCGTAAGGAGTCTGCGGCTGCTGGCCGTACGGGCCCGGCTGCTGGGCCTGTGGGTAGCCGTAGCCCGGCTGAGGCTGCTGCGGAACACCCTGGGGGGCCTGCTGCGGGTACCCGTAACCCGGCTGGCCGCCCTGCGGCGGCTGGCCACCGTACGGGCCCGGCTGCTGGCCGTACGGGCCGGGCTGACCCTGCGGCGGCTGGCCACCGTACGGTCCGGGCTGGCCCTGCGGAGGCTGGCCGCCGTACGGGCCCGGCTGGTTGTAGCTCATCTGTGGTGTCCCCTGTTCGTCATGCTTATGCGTTCCGAACATCCTGACGGAAGGTCCACCCGCATGGAGCAACGGGAGGCACACCGTTACTCGACAAACCGGTTTCAGTACATGACTGTGACGGCCCTAAACTGTCCCTCGTGACCGAGAACACTCAGCAGACGCCAGCCAGCAACCCCGAACTGCCGACCCAGTACGCACCGGCCGAGGTAGAGGGGAAGCTGTATGAGCGCTGGGTAGAACGTGGTTACTTCGAAGCCGACGAGCACAGCGAGAAGCCGCCGTACTCCATCGTCATCCCGCCGCCGAACGTCACGGGCAGCCTGCACCTGGGGCATGCCTTCGAGCACACGCTGATCGACGCCCTTGTCCGGCGCAAGCGCATGCAGGGCTTCGAGGCGCTGTACCAGCCCGGCATGGACCACGCCGGCATCGCCACCCAGAACGTCGTCGAGCGCGAGCTCGGCAAGGAGGGCAAGTCCCGCCACGACCTGGGCCGCGAGGCCTTCGTCGAGCGCGTCTGGCAGTGGAAGAACGAGTCCGGTGGCCAGATCTCCGGACAGATGCGCCGCCTCGGCGAGGGCGTCGCCTGGTCCCGTGAGCGCTTCACCATGGACGAGGGTCTCTCCACCGCCGTCCAGACCGTCTTCAAGAAGATGTACGACGACGGGCTGATCTACCGCGCCGAACGCATCATCAACTGGTGCCCCCGGTGTCTGACCGCGATCTCCGACATCGAGGTCGAGTACCAGGACGACGACGGCGAGCTCGTCTCCATGAAGTACGGCGACGGTGACGCGACCATCGTCGTCGCGACCACCCGCGCCGAGACGATGCTCGGTGACACCGCCGTCGCCGTCCATCCCGACGACGAGCGCTACAAGCACCTCGTCGGCACGCGCATCAAGCTGCCGCTCACCGACCGTACGATCCCCGTCGTCGCCGACCACCACGTCGACCCGGAGTTCGGCACGGGCGCCGTCAAGGTGACGCCCGCGCACGACCCGAACGACTTCGAGATCGGCAAGCGCCACGACCTGCCGTTCCTCACGGTCATGGACGAGCGCGCCGTCATCACGGTCCCCGGTCCCTTCGAGGGACTCGACCGCCTGGAGGCCCGCTCCGCCATCGTCGGCGCGCTGCGCGCCGAGGGCCGGATCGTCGCCGAGAAGCGCCCGTACCTCCACTCGGTCGGCCACTGCTCGCGCTGCAAGACCACCATCGAGCCCCGGCTGTCCCTCCAGTGGTGGGTCAAGGTCGCCCCGCTCGCCAAGGCGGCCGGTGACGCCGTCCGCGACGGCAAGGTCAAGATCCACCCGCAGGAGATGGAGAAGCGGTACTTCGACTGGGTCGACAACCTCCACGACTGGACGATCTCGCGCCAGCTCTGGTGGGGTCACCGCATCCCCGTCTGGTACGGCCCGAACGGCGAGGTCGTCTGCGTCGGACCGGACGACGAGGCCCCCACGGGCGAGGGCTGGACGCAGGACAGCGACGTCCTGGACACCTGGTTCTCCTCCGGCCTCTGGCCGTTCTCCACGCTCGGCTGGCCGGAGCAGACCGACAGCCTCGCGAAGTTCTACCCGAACTCCGTCCTCGTCACCGGCTACGACATCCTCTTCTTCTGGGTCGCCCGGATGATGATGTTCGGCCTGTACGTCAACGACGGCACCCCGCCGTTCGAGACCATCGTCCTGCACGGCATGGTCCGCGACGAGTTCGGCAAGAAGATGTCGAAGTCGTTCGGCAACGTCGTCAACCCGCTCGACTGGATGGACAAGTACGGCTCGGACGCCCTGCGGTTCACCCTGGCGCGCGGTGCCAACCCGGGCGTCGACGTCCCGATCGGCGAGGACTGGGTCCAGGGCTCCCGCAACTTCGCCAACAAGATCTGGAACGCCACGCGCTTCGCGCTGATGAACGGCGCCACGATCGAGGGCGAGCTGCCCGACCCGTCGCAGATGTCCGCGACGGACCGCTGGATCCTGTCGAAGCTCAACAAGACCGTCGCCGAAGTCGACGCGTTCTACGACGACTTCCAGTTCTCCAAGCTCAGCGAGGCGCTCTTCCACTTCGCGTGGGACGAGGTCTTCGACTGGTACGTCGAGCTGTCGAAGACCACGTTCTTCGCGGGCGGCGAGCAGGCGAAGGTCTCCGGCCGGGTCCTCGGCGAGGTCCTCGACGTGATGCTGCGGCTCCTGCACCCGGTCGTCCCGTTCGTCACCGAGACGCTCTGGACCACGCTGACCGGCCGCGAGTCCCTCGTCATCGCAGACTGGCCGAAGGACTCCGGCTTCCGCGACGCGGCCGCCGAGCAGGAGATCGAGCTCGTCCAGCAGGTCGTCACCGAGGTCCGCCGGTTCCGCTCCGACCAGGGCCTGCAGCCCGGCCAGAAGGTCCCGGCCGAGCTCACCCTGACCGGCACGGCGCTCGCCCCGCACGAGGCGGCCATCCGCCAGCTGCTGCGCCTGCAGCCCGCCGGTGACGGCTTCCACGCCACCGCGTCGCTGCCGGTCGCTGGGGCCACGGTCGCCCTCGACCTGTCCGGCACCATCGACGTCGAGGCCGAGCGCAAGCGCCTGACGAAGGACCTGGGCGCTGCCGAGAAGGAGAAGGCCCAGGCCAACGCCAAGCTCGGCAACGAGGCGTTCCTGGCCAAGGCGCCGGACAACGTGGTCGACAAGATCCGTACCCGGCTCGCCAAGGCCGACGCGGACATCGCGCGGATCACCGCTCAGCTGGCGAACCTGCCGCAGGGCTGATGATCTGAGCGCGAAGCCCCCGTGTCCCTGACCGACCAGGGACACGGGGGCTTCGCCGTACCCGTTCCGGCGCCCGCGCCGCGGCCGGGTCCGCAGCTCGTACAGCTCGTACGGCGTGTCCGGTGCAGGGCAGTCGTCCGCCCGGACTCCGGGGCGCGCGCCGCTCGGGCGTCGCAGTCGGGCTCACAGGGCAGGGACCACCATGTGCCCCCTGGGCGCGTTGTGCCGTCAGCGGCCCGGGCGGGCGATTCGTGACCGTTGCCGGGCCCCGCGCCGGATGTCCGTCCCGATCCGTAGACTGGGACCCGTGAGTGAGCCCCGCCCTTCAGACCGGCACGACGCGTCCGAGTCCGACGACACCTTCGCGGAGATCGTCGACGAAGCGACCCAACGCGACCCCGACCTGGCGGTGATCGAGGCCGGCAGCCGCACCCTGCGCACGGCCTCGGGACCGGTCCCGGGTGACGAGGTCCCCGCCCGACCCGCCGACCCGGAGGTGGACAAGGCGCTGCGCGCGGTGGAGCAGGAGCTCGCCGGCCGCTGGGGCGAGACGAAGCTCGAACCGTCCGTGTCGCGGATCGCGGCGCTGATGGACGTGCTCGGCGAACCGCAGCACGCGTACCCGTCGATCCACATCACCGGCACCAACGGCAAGACCAGCACCGCCCGCATGATCGAGGCCCTGCTCGGCGCCTTCGAGCTGCGCACCGGCCGCTACACCTCGCCGCACGTCCAGTCGATCACCGAGCGGATCAGCCTGGACGGTTCGCCGATGGACCCGGAGCGGTTCATCGACACGTACAACGACATCAAGCCGTATGTCGAGATGGTCGACGCCCAGCAGCCCTACCGGCTCTCCTTCTTCGAGGTGCTGACCGGCATGGCGTACGCGGCCTTCGCCGACGCGCCGGTCGACGTCGCGGTCGTCGAGGTCGGCATGGGCGGCAGCTGGGACGCGACGAACGTGATCGACTCCTCGGTCGCCGTCGTCACCCCCATCTCGCTGGACCACACCGACCGGCTCGGCTCCACACCCGCCGAGATCGCCGGTGAGAAGTCCGGGATCATCAAGCAGGACGCCACCGTCATCCTGGCCCAGCAGCCGGTCGACGCCGCGCAGGTCATGCTGAAGAAGGCCGTCGAGGTCGACGCCACGGTCGCTCGCGAGGGCATGGAGTTCGGCGTCGTCTCCCGCGAGATCGCGGTCGGCGGCCAGCTTCTGACGCTGCGCGGCCTCGGGGGCGAGTACGAGGAGGTCTTCCTCCCGCTGTACGGCGCCCACCAGGCGCACAACGCGGCGGTGGCGCTCGCCGCGGTCGAGGCGTTCTTCGGTATCGGCGCCGAGCAGTCCGGCTCGCTCGACATCGACACGATCCGCCGGGCCTTCGCCTCGGTCCGCTCGCCGGGCCGCCTCGAAGTCGTCCGGAGCAGCCCGACCGTCGTCCTGGACGCGGCCCACAACCCGGCGGGCGCCCGCGCCACCGCCGACGGGCTGTCCGAGGCGTTCGGCTTCTCCCGGCTGATCGGCGTGGTCGGCGCGAGCGACGACAAGGACGTCCGGGGGCTCCTCGAAGCCTTCGAGCCGATCTTCGCCGAGGTTGTCGTCACCCAGAACTCCAGCGGCCGCGCGATGGACGCCGACGAACTGGCCGCCGTCGCGGTCGAAGTCTTCGGCGGCGACCGCGTTCAGGTCGAGCCGCGCCTCGACGACGCGCTGGAGGCGGCGATCACCCTCGCCGAGGAGGAGGACGAGTACGCGGGCGCCGGCGTCCTGGTGACCGGCTCCGTGATCACGGTCGGCGAGGCCCGGCTGCTTCTGGGAAGGCACTGACCCCTGTGCGTACGCTCTGCGCGTCGACGCTGATCGGCGAATTCTTCGTGATCGGTTTCGCCGGACTCGTCGCGATGAAGTCCGACGACCTGTCGAACACCACCGTCTGGACGGTCTGCGGCATCGGCATGCTGCTCTCCGTCCTGCTCTGCGGGATGATCACCCGCCCCGGCGGCACAGCGCTCGGCTGGGCGCTCCAGGTGGCACTGGTCGCCAGCGGGTTCGTCGTTCCGATGATGTTCATCCTGGGGCTGGTCTTCGGCGGACTGTGGTGGGCCTCGGTGCACTACGGTCGCAAGATCGACGAGGCGAAGGCACGCTGGGCGGCGCAGGCGGCGACCGAAGCCCCGGCCGGCGGCTGAGACCTGAAGCCGGGCACGTCGGGCAAACCCGGCCGCCGGCCCGTCTCCGTGCCCCTGTAGCCTCGCCTCACCGCACCCGCATGTCCTCAAGGAGCCGCACATGACTCAGCGCACCCTCGTCATTCTGAAGCCCGACGCTGTCAGGCGTGGGCTGATCGGCGAGATCGTCGGCCGGATCGAGCGCAAGGCCGGCTGGCAGGTCACCGCGCTGGAGCTGCGCACGCTCGACCGTGCGACCCTGGAGCAGCACTACGCCGAGCACGTCGGCCGCCCGTTCTACGAGCCGCTCGTCGAGTTCATGCAGTCCGGCCCCGTCGTCGTCCTGGTCGCCGAGGGCGAGCGGGTCATCGAGGGCGTCCGTGCCCTGGCCGGCCCGACCGACCCGATCGCCGCCGCGCCCGGCTCCATCCGTGGCGACTTCGGCACGATCACCCGCGAGAACCTTATCCACGCCTCGGACTCCGAGGAGTCCGCAGAGCGAGAACTGAAGCTGTTCTTTCCGGGACTTTCCTGACCTCGAATCAGCCGAACAGCGCTCATGACCCGGGGCGACCGAAGTAATTCGGTCGCCCTTCGGCATAGGGTCCCCGATCGCGGGAACGCATCCCTCCGACGTAACGTCACCATGAGTGGAACGGCCACCCGTTCCGCCCACAATGGCGAAGGACCCTCGCGCGGTGTCCGTGAACACGGCACTACGATGGAATCTTCCACGCCCGCAGCGCTCACCTCGCCTACCAAAACAAGCCATAACCGCTTCTTGGGAAGGCCCGACGCATCCTCATGGGGAACAAGGGGAACTCAATGTCGTTCATCGGCCGTGACATGGCTATCGACCTAGGGACTGCCAACACGCTGGTGTACGTCAGGGGGCGCGGCATCGTTCTGAACGAGCCGTCCGTCGTGGCCATCAACACCAACACCGGCGGCATCCTGGCGGTCGGTTCCGAGGCCAAGAAGATGATCGGGCGTACACCGGGCAACATCGTTGCCGTACGGCCCCTGAAGGACGGCGTGATCGCCGACTTCGAGATCACGGAGCGGATGCTCCGCTACTTCATCCTGAAGATCCACAAGCGCCGCTACCTGGCCCGCCCGCGGGTCGTCGTCTGCGTGCCCTCGGGCATCACCGGGGTCGAGCGACGCGCCGTCATCGAGGCGTCGACGCAGGCCGGGGCGCGGCAGGTGCACATCATCGAGGAGCCGATGGCCGCGGCCATCGGCTCCGGGCTGCCGGTCCACGAGGCGACCGGCAACATGGTGGTCGACATCGGTGGCGGCACCACCGAGGTCGCCGTGATCTCGCTCGGCGGAATCGTCACTGCCCAGTCGATCCGGGTCGCCGGTGATGAGCTGGACAACGCGATCATCCAGCACATCAAGAAGGAGTACTCGCTCCTCCTCGGTGAGCGCACCGCCGAACAGATCAAGATCACGATCGGCTCGGCGTACGACCTGGACAAGGACGAGCACACCGAGATCCGCGGCCGCGACCTGGTCTCCGGACTGCCCAAGACGGTCGTCGTCTCCGCCGCGGAGGTCCGCAAGGCCATCGAGGAACCGGTCAACGCGATCGTCGACGCGGTGAAGACCACGCTCGACAAGTGCCCGCCGGAGCTGTCCGGCGACGTCATGGACCGCGGCATCGTCCTCACCGGCGGCGGCGCGCTGCTGCGCGGACTGGACGAGCGGCTGCGCCGTGAGACCGGCATGCCGATCCACATCGCCGAGGACCCGCTGGACTCGGTGGCACTCGGATCCGGTAAGTGTGTCGAGGAGTTCGAGGCGCTCCAGCAGGTGCTGGACGCCCAGCCCCGCAGGTAGCACCGGGAACGACAACACAGCGGTCCGCCGTACGGGCGCTGCCGCCCCATACGGCGGATCGTTGATATACAGGCACGAACATTCCGACGAGGAAGGCACGGCCGCCGCACGTGAGGGACACACGAGAGAGCCGGCTGCTCCTGGTGCTGCTGATCGCCATCGCATTCGCACTGATTACGGTGGACATCCGCGGCGGCGAGGAGTCACCGGTGGACGGCGCCCGGCGGGCCGCCGCAGCGGCCTTCGGGCCGGTCGAGAACGGCGTTGCGGCAGCCGTCGATCCGGTGGGCAACGCCATAGGGGCGATCCGCGACTCCGGTGAACGGCACAACCGGATCGCCGCTCTGGAACAGCAGAATGCCGCGCTGAAGACGAAGCTCGGCAGCGATGACCAAAACCGCAACCGGGTGCGCGAACTCGACAAGATGCTGAAGAAGTCCGCCGCCGGGCAGTACGGCATCAAGGCCGCCGAGGTCATCGCCATAGGAGCGGCCCAGGGCTTCTCCTGGACCGTCACCATCGACGCGGGCTCCAACGACGGCCTCAAGCGCGACATGACCGTCATCAACGGCGACGGACTCGTCGGCCGCGTCACCACCGTCGGCCCGGACACCGCGACGGTGCTCCTCGCCAACGATCCCGACTTCACCGTCGGCACCCGGATGGAGAAGACCGACGAACTCGGCTTCGCCACCGGCCAGGGCGACCGCCCGCTCTCCGTTCAATTCCTCAACGGCAAAGCCAAGGTGAAGAAGGGCGACCGGCTGGTCACCTTCGGCTCCAGCAGGAACAAGCCGTTCGTGCCCGGAGTCCCGGTCGGCGAGGTGGTCCGCGTCGACCCGTCCGGCGGCGACCTCACCCGTACCGTCTATGTCCGCCCGTACGTCGGCTTCACCCGACTCGACATCGTCGGCGTCGTCGTCCAGGCACCGCGCGAGGACCCGCGCGACATGGTCCTGCCGAAACAGCCCGCCAAACCGAAACCCACCCCCACCCCGACGGTCACCGTCACCATCTCGCCCAACGGTGACATTGTCGACACCAACGGAAAGGTCGTGGGGAACGTCAACGAGACCCCGAGCGGCAGTCCCAGTGGGAGTCCCAGCCCCACCGGAACCACCGGCAACGCGGTCAACGAGCAGAGGTAGAGCTGATCCCCATGCGCTTCAACCGGACTCTGCTCTCCACCGCTCTGGTCGTGATCGCCCTGGTCGTCCAGGTCTCCGTACTCGCACGCCTCCAACTCCCCGGCGCAGTCCCCGACCTGCTGCTCCTCGTCGTCGTCGGCCTTTCCCTGGTGTACGGACATGTGGCCGGCGTCCTGATCGGCTTCGGCGCGGGGCTCCTCGCCGACCTGGTGCCGCCCGCGGACCACGCCGCCGGGCGCTACGCCATGGTCCTGTGCATCATCGGCTACCTCGCCGGACTCGCCCGGCCGGAGAACGGCCGGCTCAAGTCCGCGTTCGTCCCGATGACCGTGGTCGTGGCCGCCGCGATCGGATCCACGCTGCTGTACGCCCTCGTCGGCGCCCTCGTCGGGGACACCGCCGCCCGTCATGTCGGTCTCGGCGGCCTGCTGTTCACTGCGGCTGTCTACGATCTGCTTCTCGCGCCGTTCACCGTTCCACTGATCATGGCGCTTGCCAGACGCACCGAGAACGACTTGCTCTCCGAGCCCTCCGGTGGCGACGTGGCCTCGGGCTGGCTCTCCTCCGGCACCGGACTCAGGATCGGCAGCCAGCGCGGCGGGCGGCGTGTGAAGGTCGCCCGCAACCGGTCGGCACGGGCCGGACGGATCAAGGGAGTCAAGCGACTGTGAGGCTGTATCTCCCGGGGGGCATCCCCCGGACACCCGGCCCGACCACCGGGGGCGCCCCGTGAGCAACATTCCGGAGACGGGCCGGACCCAGCGGGTCCAGATCAGGCTCATCGTCATCCAAGTCCTCGTCTTCTCCCTGCTGCTGACACTCGGCGGCCGCCTCTGGTACCTCCAGATCCGCAACGGCCGGGAATACACCGACGAGGCGAGGAGCAACCACGTCCAGCAGGTCGTCCAGCCCGCCGTCCGCGGCTCCATCCTCGACGCCCGCGGCGTGCCCCTCGCCGACAACGAGACCCGTCTCGTGGTCTCCGCCAGCCGCACCGAGCTGCTGAAGATGGACGACGACGGCAAGGGCGTTCTGACCCGGCTCGCCGATGTGCTCGACATGAAGCCGAAGGACGTCCTCGACAAGGTCCGGCTCTGCGACGCGAAGACCCCGCAGCCCTGCTGGAACGGCTCGCCGTACCAGCCGATCCCGGTCACCGACGAGGCCACCACCCAGCAGGCCCTGACGATCCGCGAACGCGCCGAGGACTTCCCCGGCATCACCGCCGAACCCACCGCCGTACGCCGCTACGCCTCGCCCGGCAAGGCCAACACCGCCCAGGTCCTCGGCTACCTCTCGCCCGTCACCGACGAAGAGATCACCAAGGCCCAGCACACCGACTCGCCGTACCTCCGCTCCGACCAGGTCGGCCGCTCCGGCCTGGAGCGCACGTACGACAAGGAGTTGCGCGGCAAGGCCGGTGTCACCCGCTACGAGGTCGACAACCTCGGCCGGGTCATCGGCCAGGCGAAGAACGACAAGGCGGAGCCCGGATCGAGCGTCGTCACCTCCATCGACGCCCGGGTCCAGGCCGTCGCGGAGTACGAGCTCAACGAGGCCATGAAGACGGCCCGTAAGTCCTTCGACAAGAACACCGACCAGAACTACAAGGCCGACGCGGGCGCCGTCGTCGTCATGGAGGCCAAGACCGGCCGCGTCGTCGCGATGGCCTCCAACCCCGACTACGACCCCAACGCCTGGGTCGGCGGCATCTCGGGCAAGGACTACGCCCGGATGACCAGCAAGAAGTCCAACTATCCGCTGCTCAACCGGGCCATCCAGGGCCAGGCCGCACCGGGCTCGATCTTCAAGGTCGTCTCGACCGCGGCCTCCGTCAATGCGGGCTACCCGTTCGACGGCCGCTACACCTGCGGCAGCTCGTACAGCGCCGACGGCCAGGTCTACAAGAACTTCGAATCGCAGAGCCACGGCGCGATCACCCTGGGCCAGGCGCTCGAGGTCTCCTGCGACACCGTCTTCTACGCCCTCGGCCACCAGCAGTGGCAGAAGGACGGCGGGCTGAAGCCCAAGAAGAACGCCAAGGACTGGTTCTTCAAGACCGCCCACCAGTTCGGCCTCGGCAAGGAGACCGGCATCGACCTCCCCAACGAGGTCACCGGCCGGATCCCCGACCGCCAGTGGAAGAAGAACTTCTGGAAGGCCAACAAGGACACCTGGTGCGAACAGGGCAAGAAATGGCCCAAGCAGAAGGACTTCGTCACCGTGCTCGCCCACGAGAACTGCCTCGAGGGCATGAAGCTGCACGCCTATGACGCGATCAACTACTCCATCGGCCAGGGCGACACCCTCGTCACCCCGATCCAGATGGCGACCATCTACGCCGCGATCAGCAACGGCGGCACGCTCTACGACCCGACCGTCGGCAAGGCGATCGTCAGCCCCGACGGCAAGAACGTCCGCATGATCGAGCCCCATTCGCACGGCAAGCTGCCGGCCAGCGCCAAGACCCTGAAACAGATGGAGGGGGCGCTGGCGGGCGTCGCGACCCGCGGTACCGCCGCCTGGCGATTCGGCGGCTGGCCGCAGGACAAGATCCCGATGCACGCCAAGACGGGCACGGCCGAGGTCTACGGCAAGCAGACGACCTCCTGGTTCGCCACGTACACCAAGGACTACTCGGTCGTCATGACGATTTCCCAGGGTGGTACGGGCTCAGGCGCCTCCGGGCCCGCCGTCCGCAACATCTACGACGCGCTCTACGGGCTCGACGACTCCGGCAAGCAGGACCTCAAGAAGGCGCTGCTGCCCACCCCGCAGAAGGCCCTGCCCAAGATCCAGCACGACGGCACGATCGACGCCCCGACGATCAAGCCCTACGACCCGAACTCGCAGAAGACCCCGGAGGAGCAGACACTCGCCGCGGTGCTCGGGAGGCGCGACTGATGGCCGGCTTCTCCGTCTCCCGGTACGCCCCCGACCGCGGCGTCTGGGGCAGACTCACCGCCCGCGACTCCGTCGTGCGCCGGCTCGACTGGCCGATGCTCGGCTCCGCGGTCGCGCTCTCCTTCATCGGCGCGGCCCTGATCTACTCGGCGACCCGCGGCCGGGACTCCCTCAACCACGGCGACCCGTACTACTTCCTGCTGCGGCACGCCCTCAACACCGGCATCGGCTTCGCCCTGATGGTCGGCACGATCTGGCTCGGCCACCGCACCCTGCGTGGCGCCGTCCCGATCCTCTACGGCCTCTCGGTACTCCTGGTCCTCGCGGTCCTCACCCCGCTCGGCGCCACCGTCAACGGAGCCCACGCCTGGATCATCATCGGCGGCGGCTTCTCCCTGCAGCCGTCCGAGTTCACCAAGATCACCATCATCCTGGTGATGGCGATGATCCTCGCCGCCCGCGTCGACGCGGGCGACCAGCTGCACCCCGACCACCGGACCGTCGCCAAGGCACTCGGTCTCGCGCTCGTCCCGATGGTGATCGTCATGGGGATGCCGGACCTCGGCTCCGTGATGGTCATGGTCGTCATCGTGCTCGGCGTGCTCCTGGCCTCCGGCGCGTCGAACCGCTGGGTCTTCGGACTCCTCGGCGCCGGCGCGGCCGGAGCCGTCGCCGTCTGGCAGCTCGGTCTGCTCGACGACTACCAGATCGCCCGTTTCGCCGCCTTTGCCAACCCGGCGCTCGACCCGGCGGGCGTCGGCTACAACACCAACCAGGCCCGCATCGCCATCGGCTCCGGCGGACTCACCGGCACCGGCCTCTTCCACGGCACCCAGACCACCGGCCAGTTCGTTCCCGAGCAGCAGACCGACTTCGTCTTCACCGTCGCGGGCGAGGAACTCGGCTTCCTCGGCGCAGGACTGATCCTCGTCCTCCTCGGCGTCGTCCTGTGGCGCGCCTGCCGGATCGCCCGCGAGACCACCGAGCTGTACGGCACGATCGTCGCTGCCGGAATCATCGCCTGGTTCGCCTTCCAGGCGTTCGAGAACATCGGGATGACGCTCGGCATCATGCCGGTCGCCGGACTCCCGCTGCCGTTCGTGTCGTACGGAGGGTCATCGATGTTCGCCGTCTGGGTGGCCATCGGACTGCTCCAGTCGATTCGGGTGCAGCGGCCGATGTCGGCGTGAGCAGGTGAGGATCCGCCCGGCCCCCTGCCGGGCGGGCGCAAACGCGTCTAGATTCATTGCATGGCGGACTCGAAGCGTGAAATCGAGCGAAAGTACGAAGCTACCGTCGATACCCGGCTTCCCGATCTGACCCGGGTGGCCGGCGTCGCGGCCGTGGACCACCGCGGCGTCACGGAGCTGGACGCCGTCTACTACGACACCGAGGACCACCGGCTCGCGGCCGACGCACTCACCCTGCGCCGCCGCACCGGCGGCGCCGACGCCGGCTGGCACCTCAAATTCCCGGTCGCCTCCGGGATCCGCGACGAGATCCAGGCCCCGCTCTCCGACACCCTTCCGAACAGCCTCGCAGGGCTGCTGCGCTCCCGGGTCCGCGAGACGGAGCTCGTCCCCGTCGTCCGGCTGCTCTCCAGCCGGGACGTCCACCACCTGCTCGACGCCGACGGCACGCTGCTCGCCGAACTCAGCGTCGACGAGGTCCGGGCCGAGCGGCTCACGGGCGGCAGCGGCACCGCCGCCTGGACCGAGATCGAGGTCGAACTCGCCGATGACCAGGACCCCGCCTTCCTCGACGCCGTCGAACGCCGGCTGCGCAAGGGCGGCGTACGCCCCTCCGCATCGTCGTCCAAACTGGCCAGGGCCCTCGACGAGACAGCCCCGAAGCGGGAGCAGCGCCCGAAGAGGGACGGCAAGCCGCGGACCCGGACGGCGGGCGACCACGTCCTGGCGTACGCACGCGACCAGATCACGGCGATCGTCGCCCTCGACCCCGCCGTACGCCGCGACCTGCCCGACTCCGTGCACCAGATGCGGGTCGCCACACGCAGGCTGCGCAGCGCCTTCAGGACGTACCGGAAGATCCTGGACCGGACGGTCACCGATCCGATCGGTGACGAGCTGCAGTGGCTGGCCGCGGAGCTCGGCGTCGACCGGGACCAGGAGGTCCTCGACGAACGGCTCAGCACCCGGATCGCGGACCTGCCCCGCACCCTCGTCCTCGGACCCGTCCGCAGCCGCCTGCGCATCTGGTCCACCGCCCGCCGCTCAGGTTCCCGGCGCCGGACCGTCGGCGTACTCGACGGGAAGCGGTATCTGGCGCTTCTCGACACACTCGACGCGTTCCTCGCCGACCCGCCGCTGCTGCCCGCCGCGGACCGCGGCCCGCGGGACGCCCTGCCGAACGCCGTCCTGAAGGACTACGCGCGCCTGGCCACCCGGATCGGCCACGCCTTGGACCTCCCCGCGGGCCAGAGCCGGGACGTGGCGATGCACGAGGCCCGCAAGGCAGCCAAGCGGGCCAGGTACGCGGGGGAGGCGGCCATCCCCGCGCTGGACAGGCCCGCCGAGAAATTCGCCAAGCGGATGAAGGCCGTGCAGACCGTGCTCGGCGACCACCAGGACAGCGTCGTCGCCCGCGAAGCCCTGCGCACCGTGGCCGCCCAGGCGCACGCGGCGGGGGAGTCCACCTTCACCTGGGGTCTGCTGTACGGGCGAGAGGAGGCGGCCGCGGCCGCCCTCGAACGGGAACTGCCCGGGGTGTGGGAGCGGGCCTCCCGGCCGAGATTGCGGTCGGAGCCGACAAGCTGAGCGCCGGGGTACGCTGGATGGTCACCTCTGCCGGCTCTCGAAAGTTCGCGATGTCTGTCGATTCGGTCTTCCCACAGCTCGAAGCTCTGCTCCCGCATGTGCAGAAGCCCATCCAGTACGTCGGCGGTGAGCTCAACTCCACCGTCAAGCCGTGGGACGAATGCGACGTCCGCTGGGCGCTCATGTACCCGGACGCGTACGAGGTCGGGCTGCCCAACCAGGGCGTCATGATCCTGTACGAGGTGCTCAACGAGCGCCAGGGCGTCATGGCCGAGCGCACGTACAGCGTGTGGCCGGACCTCGAAGAGCTGATGCGCGAGCACAAGGTGCCGCAGTTCACCGTGGACAGCCATCGCCCGGTGAAGGCGTTCGACGTCTTCGGGCTGAGCTTCTCCACCGAGCTCGGCTACACCAACATGCTCACCGCCCTCGACCTCGCAGGCATCCCGCTGGATGCCAAGGACCGCGGTCTCGACGACCCGATCGTCCTCGCCGGTGGCCACGCCGCGTTCAACCCCGAGCCGATCGCGGAGTTCATCGACTGCGCGGTCATCGGCGACGGCGAGCAGGCGGTCCTGGAGATCACCGAGATCATCCGCGCCTGGAAGGCCGAAGGCCGGCCCGGCGGGCGCGAGGAGGTACTGTTCCGCCTCGCGCGGACCGGTGGCGTCTACGTCCCGCGGTTCTACGACGTCGAGTACCTTCCGGACGGCCGTATCGGCCGCGTCGTGCCGAACAAGTCGGGCGTGCCGTGGCGCGTGTCCAAGCACACCGTCATGGACCTCGACGAGTGGCCGTACCCGAAGCAGCCCCTCGTCCCCCTCGCCGAGACCGTCCATGAGCGGATGTCCGTCGAGATCTTCCGCGGCTGCACCCGCGGCTGCCGTTTCTGCCAGGCCGGCATGATCACGCGCCCCGTGCGGGAGCGAAGCATCACCGGCATCGGCGACATGGTCGAGAAGGGTCTCAAGGCGACCGGCTTCGAAGAGGTCGGCCTGCTCTCGCTCTCCTCCGCGGACCACAGTGAGATCGGCGACATCGCCAAGGGGCTCGCGGACCGGTACACCGAGGACAAGATCGGCCTCTCACTGCCCTCCACCCGCGTCGACGCGTTCAACGTCGACCTGGCCAACGAGCTGACCCGCAACGGCCGCCGTTCAGGTCTCACGTTCGCCCCGGAGGGCGGCTCCGAGCGCATGCGCAAGGTCATCAACAAGATGGTCTCGGAGGAGGACCTCATCCGGACGGTTGCCACCGCGTACGGCAACGGCTGGCGCCAGGTGAAGCTGTACTTCATGTGCGGCCTGCCCACCGAGACCGACGAGGACGTCCTCCAGATCGGCGACATGGCGGTCAATGTGATCGCCAAGGGCCGCGAGGTCTCCGGTCAGAACGACATCCGCTGCACCGTCTCCATCGGCGGCTTCGTACCCAAGCCGCACACCCCGTTCCAGTGGGCCCCGCAGCTGAGCGCCGAGGAGACCGACGCCCGGCTGGAGAAGCTGCGCGACAAGATCCGCGGCGACAAGAAGTACGGCCGCTCGATCGGCTTCCGCTACCACGACGGCAAGCCCGGCATCGTCGAGGGCCTGCTCTCGCGCGGCGACCGCCGCGTCGGCTCGGTCATCCGCGCCGTCTACGAGTCCGGCGGCCGCTTCGACGGCTGGCGCGAGCACTTCTCGTACGACCGCTGGATGGCGTCCGCCGAGAAGACGCTTCCCGAATTCGGCGTGGACGTCGACTGGTACACCACTCGCGAGCGGACGTACGAGGAGGTCCTGCCCTGGGACCACCTGGACTCCGGTCTCGACAAGGACTGGCTCTGGGAGGACTGGCAGGACTCGCTCGACGAGACCGAGGTCGAGGACTGCCGCTGGACCCCGTGCTTCGACTGCGGCGTGTGCCCTCAGCTCGGCCTGGACATTCAGATCGGTCCGACCGGCAAGAAGCTGCTTCCACTCACGGTCGTCAAGTAACACCGGACATCACGTCACACAGGACGTCACCGTTCGGGTGACAGCTCGATGACGAAGGCCCGGCCCGGGAAACCCTGGGCCGGGCCTTTCGCGTCCTGTCTCCCATGGACCAGGAGAAGCAGCCCCGCGTGCACGGCAGGCATCAGGCACCCGCGCACTACGAAACCGGCGACGGCTGCCTGACCACGCTCATCAGGATTCCGGTACGGATCGTGGTGCTTGTGATCGTCCTGCCCGTACGCATGGTCTGGGACGTACTCGTCGCCACCGCACGCGCCGCCGACCGGGTCCTGCTGCGGCCCCTGGGGCGGGCGATGTCCTGGCTTGGCCGTGTGCTCGTGGTGATCCCGTCGGTCTGGCTGTACGAGTCGGTCCTCACCCCGCTCGGGCACGGGCTGCGGTGGCTGGCCGACGTGGTCGGGCAGGGGCTGCTGTGGCTGGGCGCGGCCGTCTTCGTGTGGCCGTGGGTGGCGCTGTGGCGGTATGTGTTCGTGCCCGTGGTCCGGTACGGGATCGTGGCGCCGATGGTCTGGCTGTACAAGTGGGTGCTCACCCCGGTCGGGCACGGGCTGCGGTGGGTGTATCGCATGGTGCTCGCCCCCGCCGGGCGGGGCCTCGCCACCGGCATCGGCTGGGTGCTCACCGCTGTCTTCGTGTGGCCGGTGGTCGGGGTGTGGCGCTACCTCCTGGTGCCGCTCGCGACCGCCGTCACCTGGCTGGTGGAGCACCTGGTCGTGGCGCCGCTGGCGTGGACGTACCGGGCGCTGCTCACCCCGCTCGGCCGCGGCATCGCCTGGCTGGCCGACGTGGTGGCGAGCGGCGTCGTCGCAGCCGCGCGGGGGCTGGTGGCGGCCGTCGCCTGGCTGGTCAGGACGCTGCTCGTCGCCCCCGTCGCCTGGCTGTACCGGCGGGTCCTCGCCCCGGTCGGCCGCGAGATCGCCGCCGCGATCGGCGTCGCCTGGCGTATCGCCGGCTACCTCTCGCGGGCCGTCGGCCGCGGCCTTGCCTGGCTGGCGTGGCATCTCATCGGCGCCCCGGCGACCTGGGTGTACCGCACGGTGTGCACCCCGGTCGGCCATGTCGTGCGCGACGCGGTCTGGGCCCCCGCCAAGCGCGCCGCGGTCGAGGCGGGGCGTGCGGCCCGCAGTGCGCTGCGCACCGCACGCGAGACCGTGCGGCAGGCCCGCCGCGACGCATGGCGCGCACTGGTCGGAGGGGGCCCGGTCCCTGAGCCCCGGGAACCGGTGGGCCGCCTTGCGCGTACTCTGGGTAGTACAACGACTGTGCCCAGCGCGGCGCCCGAACCCGAGATCTCCCTGCGCAAGCAGGGGTGAGCCGGACCGGACACCCCCGGGCCACCCGTATTTCGAGGGCGGCGTGCCACCGCGTCCGCTCCGCACCGAGGAGAAGAACCACTGGGCAAGCGACAGCCCGAAGGCCCGCCGCCCGCACCGGCAGTGCAGCGCATCCGACTGCGCTACACCAAGCGCGGCCGCCTCCGGTTCACCAGCCACCGCGACTTCCAGCGCGCTTTCGAGCGGGCGCTGCGGCGCGCCGAGGTGCCCATGGCCTACTCGGCGGGCTTCACCCCGCACCCCAAGGTTTCGTACGCCAATGCCGCACCCACCGGCACGGGCAGCGAGGCCGAGTTCCTGGAGATCGCCCTCACCGAGCCGCGGGACCCCGACACGTTGCGCGCACTGCTCGACGCGTCGCTCCCGGACGGACTCGACATCACCGACGCGGTGGAGGCCCGCACCTCGGGTCTCGCCGACCGGCTGACCGCCTCCGTGTGGGAGATGCGGCTCGACGGGGTCCCCTTCGAGGACGCCGAGAAGGCCGTTGCCGGATTCCTCGGCGCCGAGACCGTCGAGGTTCAGCGCCGTACGAAGAACGGCATGCGGACCTTCGACGCCCGCGCGGCCGTCGCTGGTCTCGAGGCCGTCGATCCCGGCGCTGATAGGCCGGGGGACAAGCCCTGTGCGATACTGCGGCTGGTTGTTCGGCACGTGACACCTGCCGTGCGACCTGACGACGTCCTGTCCGGTCTCCGCGTTGTGGCCGACCTGGCGCCGCCGGTCCCCGCAGCGGTGACCAGGCTGGCGCAGGGGCTCTTCGACGAGGGGTCCGGCACGGTGACCGACCCGCTCGCGCCCGACCGCGAGGCAGCCCCGGCCGTGCTACCCACGGCCACCGGGACCGCTGTCGCGACGGCGCCGGAAGGTGCAGGTTCCGCGTAAGGCGGTCGTTGTAGCGCAGCCCTCGGGCTCGGGAGCCACCTGGGCCGGGCCGCGCGCTGACCCATAAGACTTTCGCCAGGCCGTACGTACATCGCGGACGGAACCGGCGAGCCAGACATTCAGCTCCCGTGCGGCGCCCGCGCCCCGGACGGCGGTACCGCGTTTTGTATGCGGACCGTGTCGGACCGGAATCAGGCGCGGCGCCCGGGAGCGCGACGGGAGAACCGCCCGCATGCTCGAACCGATCGAACCCGGTACGACCGGGAACGCCGAAGAGAACAACACCCCCGGCGACAAGCTGCCGCCGCGCCGTAGGCGCCGTGCAGCGTCCCGCCCGGCAGGCCCGCCGTCGGCGGGTGCCACGGGCGCGGAAGCCGCCGAGGCAGTCGCGCCGGCCATACCGGCCGCTGACGCCGAAGCGTCCGACACCGCTGCCGCCGAGGCGGAGGCCGCGCCGCCGGCGCGTACCCGCCGCCGCGCGGTCCGCAAGGCGACCGCCCCCGCGGGCGCCCCGCAGGCCGCCGAGGTCGTCGAGCCCGTCGAGGCCGTCGAGGTGGAGAAGCCTGCCGAAGCCGCTGTTCCCGCCGAGACCGCCGAGGCGCCCCGTGCGCGTCGTCGGGTGACCCGCAAGGCAACCGCTCCCGCGGGTGCACCGAAGGCCGAGGAAGCCCCCGAGGCTGCTGTGCCCGCTGAGGCCGCAGAACCCACTGAGGCCGCTCCGGCGCCGCGTGCGCGTCGCCGCGCGACGCGCAAGGCCACTGCTCCGGCCGGTGCCCCGCAGGCCGCTGAGGTCGTCGAGGCGGCGCCGGTCGTCGAGACCGCCGCGCCCGCCGCCGAGCCCGTCGAGACCGCCGCCCCGCGTGGCCGTACCCGCCGCCGGGCGTCCGCTCCGGCGGGTGCCCCGCAGCCCGTGTCGGGCGACACCACGAGCGCCGAGATCGTCGAGCCCGTGGCGGCGGAGGCCGTACAGGTCACCGAGACCCCAGAGACCGCAGAGGTTGCCGAGCCGGCTGCCCCGCGCGGCCGTCGTCGGGCCTCCCGCAAGGCCACCTCGCCCGCGGGTGCCCCGCAGGCCGCCGAGATCGTCGAGCCCGTCGCACCGGTGGAGGCCGTGGTCGAGACCGAGGCCGCCGAGGAGCCGGTCGCCGAGCCGGAGGAGGAGCCCGAGGCCGCCGCGCCGCGTGGCCGTCAGCGCCGCCGGGCCACCGCCCCCGCAGGCCGGCCGGAGTTCACCGGCAAGGTCGAGGAGCCCGCTCGCAAGAGCCGTCGGGCGACGCGTCCCGCCGTGGCCGTCTTCCAGGCGCCGGTCTTCGCCGAGCCGATGTTCCAGACCCCGGAGACCGCCGCTGCCGCCGCCGCGGCCGCCGGTCGCGCCTCGCACTACGACGAGGCCGAGGAAGAGATCGAGACGGCCGAGGAGACCCCGTCGGCCGAAGAGGCGGCTCCGGCCGCCGAGGCCGCACCGCAGGGCGGTTCCCGGCGCCGTCGCCGCCGTCGTGGCGAGGCCGTCGAGGCCGAGCCGGTCGCCGACCGGGCGGCCGCCCCTGCCGCCCCGGTGGAGGAGCACGCCGAGGACGAGTTCGAGGCGGAGGCCGAGGGCGAAGCCGAGCACGAGGGCGACGAGTCGGACGAGTACGGGGACCGTCCTTCGCGCCGTCGCCGTCGCGGTGGCCGTCGCCGTCGCCGCGGTGAGTCGACCGAGGCGGAGGAAGCCGCGGAGCAGCACGCCGCCGACACGTCCGAGGACGAGGACGAGCGCGCCCACGAGGCCGACGAGGAGGAGGAAGAGGAAGAGGACCACGAGCCGTCCGCTTCCGGCTCCAGCAGCAGCCGTCGTCGGCGTCGTCGCCGTCGTCGCAGCGGTGACGCCTCGCCCGAGGCCGAAGCCGGTACGGACGACCCGGAGCGTACGGTCGTCAAGGTCCGCGAGCCGCGGGAACGGCGTGCGAAGGAAGCGGCCGAGCGCGAGCCCGGCACCGGCTTCGACGAGGTCCAGTCCATCAAGGGCTCGACCCGTATGGAGGCGAAGAAGCAGCGTCGCCGCGAGGGCCGTGAGCAGGGCCGCCGTCGCGTCCCGATCATCACCGAGGCGGAGTTCCTGGCCCGCCGTGAGGCCGTCGATCGCGTGATGGTCGTCCGCCAGAACGGCGACCGCACCCAGATCGGTGTCCTCGAGGACAACGTGCTCGTCGAGCACTACGTCAACAAGGAGCAGGCCACCAGCTACGTCGGCAACGTCTACCTGGGCAAGGTGCAGAACGTACTGCCGTCCATGGAGGCCGCCTTCGTCGACATCGGCAAGGGGCGCAACGCCGTCCTGTACGCCGGTGAGGTCAACTTCGAGGCGCTCGGCATGGCCCACGGGCCGCGCCGGATCGAGACCGCGCTGAAGTCCGGCCAGTCCGTCCTCGTCCAGGTGACGAAGGACCCGATCGGCCACAAGGGTGCCCGCCTGACCAGTCAGGTCTCGCTGCCCGGCCGCTACCTGGTCTATGTGCCCGAGGGCTCCATGACCGGCATCAGCCGCAAGCTGCCCGACACCGAGCGCGCCCGGCTGAAGACCATCCTCAAGAAGATCGTCCCCGAGGACGCGGGCGTCATCGTCCGTACCGCGGCCGAGGGCGCGAGCGAGGACGAGCTGCGCCGTGATGTCGAGCGGCTGCAGCAGCAGTGGGAGGACATCCAGAAGAAGTCGAAGAGCAACGGCAGCGCCAACGCGCCGACGCTGCTCTACGGCGAGCCGGACATGACCGTCAGGGTCGTCCGCGACATCTTCAACGAGGACTTCTCGAAGGTCATCGTCAGCGGTGACGACGCGTGGCAGACCATCCACGGTTACGTCGCGCACGTCGCCCCCGACCTGACGGACCGGTTGTCGAGGTGGACCTCCGAGGTCGACATCTTCGCGACGTACCGGATCGACGAGCAGCTGATGAAGGCGCTGGACCGGAAGGTCTGGCTGCCCAGCGGCGGTTCGCTGGTGATCGACAAGACCGAGGCGATGGTCGTCGTCGACGTCAACACCGGCAAGTTCACCGGTCAGGGCGGCAACCTCGAGGAGACCGTCACCAGGAACAACCTGGAGGCGGCCGAGGAGATCGTGCGTCAGCTGCGGCTGCGCGACCTCGGTGGCATCGTCGTCATCGACTTCATCGACATGGTCCTGGAGTCCAACCGCGACCTGGTGCTGCGACGCCTGCTGGAGTGCCTGGGACGCGACCGTACGAAGCACCAGGTCGCCGAGGTCACCTCGCTGGGCCTGGTCCAGATGACCCGCAAGCGGGTGGGCCAGGGGCTGCTGGAGTCGTTCTCCGAAACCTGCGTCCACTGCAATGGGCGCGGCGTGATCGTGCACATGGAGCAGCCGAGCTCGATCGGTGGCGGCGGCAACGGCAAGCGGGCCAAGAAGCGCGGCCGCGGTGGTGCCGGTGAGCAGCCCGAGGCTCTCGTCGAGCACGAGCACGAGTACGTAGAGGCCGAGGTGGAGTCCGAGGCCGAGGTGGCTGCGGAGGTCGCAGCCCCGCTGGCGCTCCCCGAGCCGGAGTTCGTACCGGACGAGGAGCTGTACAGCAGCCCGGCCGAGGCCGAGGCGGCTGCCTCGCGTGGCCGTGGCCGCCGGCGTGCGACCCGTAAGGCATCGGCCCCGGCCGGCGCCCCGAAGTCCGCACCCGCGCCCGCTCCGGTCGTGGAGCCGGAGCCGGTCGTCGAGCCCGAGCCGGTCGTCGAGCCCGAGCCGGTCGTCGAGGTCCCGGTGGCTGTCGAGGCCCCCGTGGCCGAGGCGCCGCAGGGCCGTACGCGCCGCCGGGCGACCCGTAAGGCCACTGCTCCGGTGGGATCGCCGGCCCCGGCCGAGCAGGTCGCGCCGGTCGAAGCGCCGCTGTCCATCGCGGACGTGGTGGCCGAGGCGCCGCAGCCGGAGGCCGCACCGGAGGAGGTGGCCGCTCCGGCCGCCCCGCCGCGTGCCCGTCGCCGGGTGACCCGCAAGGTCACCGCCCCTGCGGGCTCGCCCGCGGGTACGGACGGTGCGGAGGTTGTCGTGGTGACGGGCTCCACCGAGCCGAAGCCCGAGGCCGAACCGGCCCCGGCCGACGCCACCGCCGTTGCCCCGGAAGCCGCGGACACCGAAGCCCCGGCGAAGAAGACGGCCCGCAAGGCCGTCAAGAAGGCCACCGCCAAGAAGGCAGCCACCAAGAAGACGGCTGCCAAGAAGACCGTCGCGAAGAAGACGACGGCCAAGAAGGCGGCAGTGAAGAAGACGGCGGCGGCGGAGCAGTAGTCGCCGCAGCTTTCCGGAGGCCGGGCCTGGCGGGCCCGGCCTCCGCAGCAGCCGACGCACCCGGACCGGCCCCACCGGCCGGTCGGCGTGCGTCAGGCGCACCCGCCGCACCCGGCCCGGTCCTCCGAGACTGCGCGGATCCGGGCCCGGCCGGGGCGGCTTCGCTCAAGTGACCGAGGCAACTTTCCTCGGGCGTCGGTGGACGCGCCGCGACCGGACAACGAACTCGTAGAGCACGAGAACCAGGAAGCAAGGAGAACCTTCATGATCGGCCTGATACTCGCAGCCGGCGCGGGACGGCGTCTGCGCCCGTACACCGACACCCTCCCGAAGGCCCTGGTGCCGGTGGGCCCCGAGGGTGACGAGGAGAGCCTCACCGTCATCGACCTGACGTTGGGCAACTTCGCCGAGGTGGGGCTGACCGAGGTCGCGATCATCGTGGGTTACCGCAAGGAGGCCGTGTACGCCCGCAAGGCGGCTCTTGAGGCGAAGTACGGCGTCACGATCACGCTCATCGACAACGACAAGGCCGAGGAGTGGAACAACGCGTACTCCCTCTGGTGCGGCCGCGACTCGATCAAGCAGGGCGTGATCCTCGCCAACGGCGACACCGTGCACCCGGTCTCCGTCGAGAAGACGCTGCTGGCCGCCCGTGGTGACGGCAAGAAGATCATCCTTGCCCTCGACACGGTGAAGCAGCTCGCCGACGAGGAGATGAAGGTCGTCGTGGACGCCGAGAAGGGTGTCCAGCGGATCACCAAGCTGATGGACCCGGCGGACGCAACGGGCGAGTACATCGGTGTCACCCTGATCGAGGGCGACGCGGCCGACGAACTCGCGGACGCGCTGCGGACGACCTTCGAACGCGACCCGGACCTGTACTACGAGGACGGCTACCAGGAGCTCGTCAACCGCGGCTTCAAGGTCGACGTGGCTCCGATCGGCGACATCCAGTGGGTCGAGATCGACAACCACGAGGACCTCGCCAAGGGCAGGAAGATCGCGTGCCAGTACTGACCCGCCTCATACCGGCGCCGATCGTCGTCGATATCCGTGCGGGTGCCCTGGCCGACCTCGCGAACGTCCTCGCGGACCAGAGGATCTCCAGCTCGGGCAAGCTGGCGGTGGCGATCAGCGCAGGGTCCGGTCAGGCGCTGCGCGAGCGGCTGTCGCCGAGCCTGCCGAGCGCTTCCTGGTTCGAGGTGGGCGGCGGCTCCCTCGGGGACGCGGTCAGGCTCGCCGAGGCCATGAAGTCCGGGCGCTACGACGCCGTGGTCGGTCTCGGCGGCGGCAAGATCATCGACTGTGCGAAGTTCGCCGCGGCGCGCATCGGGCTGCCGCTGGTCGCGGTGGCGACGAACCTCTCCCACGACGGTCTCTGCTCGCCGGTCGCCACCCTGGACAACGACGCGGGCCGTGGCTCGTACGGTGTCCCGAACCCGATCGCGGTCCTGATCGACCTCGACATCATCCGCGAGGCCCCGGCTCGTTTCGTGCGCTCCGGGATCGGCGACGCGCTGTCCAACATCTCCGCGGTCGCGGACTGGGAACTGGCGCATCAGGTCAAGGGCGAGGACATCGACGGCCTCGCTGCCGCGATGGCCCGCCAGGCCGGTGAGGCGGTGCTGCGCCACCCCGGCGGCATCGGGGACGACAGCTTCCTGCAGGTGCTGGCCGAGGGGCTGGTGATGACCGGTATCTCGATGTCGGTCGCGGGCGACAGCCGTCCGGCTTCCGGCGCCTGCCACGAGATCAACCACGCCTTCGATCTCCTCTTCCCGCAGCGTGCCGCCAGCCACGGCGAGCAGTGCGGTCTGGGTGCGGCGTTCGCGATGCATCTGCGCGGTGCCCGCGAGGAGTCTGTACAGATGGCCCGGACGCTGCGGATCCACGGCCTGCCCGTGCTGGCCGAGGAGATCGGCTTCACCGCGGACGAGTTCGTCTCGGTGGTTGAATTCGCTCCCCGGACCAGACCCGGGCGCTACACGATCCTGGAGCACCTGAACCTGTCCGCAGACGGGATCCGGGATGCCTACGCCGAATACGTGAAGGCCGTCGGGGCCTGAACGAGAGGCCCGGTTTGACCGGCTGTCCAAGGCCCCGTAGCCTGGACCGTCGGCGTTTGTTCGCCACACCTCTGAGCACTGGCCTCCCGCTCGTACGGGAGAGGCCGCTCGTCCAATCCGGATCGTCACGGGTCTTCGGGCCCGTGTGAGCGGCTGGCATCAGGGGATTCCGTTCCGAGCGAGAGTGAGATCCGCGTGTACGCCATCGTGCGCAGCGGTGGCCGCCAGCACAAGGTTGCTGTCGGTGACATCGTTGAGGTTGACAAGATTTCCACTGCCCAGGTTGGCGACACGGTCGAGCTCTCGACCCTGCTCGTGGTCGACGGCGACGCCGTGACCAGCGACCCGTGGGTGCTGGCCGGGATCAAGGTCCAGGCCGAGGTCGTGGACCACCACAAGGGTGCGAAGATCGACATCCTTCGCTACAAGAACAAGACCGGCTACCGCCGTCGCCAGGGTCACCGCCAGCAGTACACGGCGATCAAGGTCACCGGTATCCCCGCGGCTGCGAAGTAAGGGACTGAGGAGAGATGGCACACAAGAAGGGCGCATCGTCCACCCGGAACGGGCGCGATTCCAACGCTCAGCGGCTCGGCGTCAAGCGCTTCGGCGGCCAGGCCGTCAACGCCGGTGAGATCCTGGTCCGCCAGCGCGGCACCCACTTCCACCCGGGCACGGGCGTTGGCCGTGGCGGCGACGACACGCTGTTCGCGCTCGCCGCTGGTGCGGTCGAGTTCGGCACCCACCGTGGCCGCAAGGTCGTGAACATCGTTCCGATCGCCGAGTAATTTCGGCGCTCGTCGAGCGGTTTCTGCGGAGGCGGACCTCACTTCCCGTATGGGAAGCGGGTCCGCCTTTCGTGTGTTTCTCCTAGGAGAGACAGCATGAGCTTGAAATATTTCTGCATGTATGTAACTGGAGGTTTCCACCATGACCACCTTCGTGGACCGCGTCGAGCTGCATGTCGCCGCGGGTAACGGAGGCCACGGCTGTGCCTCCGTTCACCGTGAGAAGTTCAAGCCGCTCGGCGGCCCGGACGGCGGCAACGGCGGCCGTGGCGGCGATGTGACCCTGGTCGTCGACCAGGACATCACCACGCTCCTCGACTATCACCACAGTCCGCACCGCAAGGCCACCAACGGCCAGCCCGGCGCGGGTGACAACCGCTCCGGCAAGGAGGGCCAGGACCTCGTCCTGCCCGTTCCCGACGGCACGGTCGTGCTCGACAGGAACGGCAACGTGCTGGCCGACCTGGTCGGTCAGGGCACCACGTTCGTGGCCGGCCAGGGCGGCCGCGGCGGCCTCGGCAACGCGGCACTCGCCTCCGCCCGTCGCAAGGCCCCCGGCTTCGCGCTGCTCGGCGAGCCGGGCGAGTCCCGGGACATCGTTCTGGAGCTCAAGACCGTCGCCGACGTGGCTCTGGTGGGCTACCCGAGCGCCGGCAAGTCCTCGCTGATCTCGGTTCTGTCCGCGGCCAAGCCGAAGATCGCCGACTACCCGTTCACCACGCTCGTCCCGAACCTGGGCGTGGTCACCGCGGGCAGCACCGTCTACACCATCGCCGACGTCCCGGGCCTGATCCCGGGCGCCAGCCAGGGCAAGGGCCTCGGTCTGGAGTTCCTGCGGCACGTCGAGCGCTGCGCGGTCCTCGTACACGTGCTGGACACGGCGACTCTGGAGTCCGACCGAGACCCGGTCTCCGACCTCGGCATGATCGAGGAGGAGCTGAAGCAGTACGGCGGTCTGGACGAGCGGCCCCGGATCGTCGTTCTCAACAAGATCGACATCCCGGACGGCCAGGACCTCGCCGACATGATCCGACCGGAACTGGAGGAGCGCGGCTACCGCGTCTTCGAGGTGTCCGCCGTCGCCCGTACCGGCCTCAAGGAGCTCTCCTACGCGCTCGCCGGTGTGATCGCCGAGGCGCGTGCCGCCAAGCCCGTGGAGGAGGCGACCCGCATCGTCATCCGCCCGAAGGCCGTGGACGACGCGGGCTTCACCGTCACGCTGGAGGAGGACGGCATCTACCGGGTGCGCGGCGAGAAGCCGGAGCGCTGGGTGCGCCAGACCGACTTCAACAATGACGAGGCCGTCGGCTATCTCGCGGACCGGCTCAACCGTCTCGGTGTCGAGGACGAGCTGATGAAGGCCGGTGCCCGTGCGGGCGACGGTGTGGCCATCGGTGCCGAGGACAACGCGGTCGTCTTCGACTGGGAGCCGACCATGGCGGCGGGCGCGGAGATGCTCGGCCGGCGTGGCGAGGACCACCGTCTCGAAGCCCCGCGTCCGGCTGCTCAGCGCCGTCGCGACCGCGAGACGGAGCGCGACGAGGTGGGCAAGGCGTACGAGGAGTTCGACCCGTTCGGATAGAAGACCCCCGGAGCCCGGAGCCCGGAGCCCGGAGCCCGGAGCCCCGTCCCGCTTCTGTACGTCCCCGATCCCGGCCCCTGACCCAGGTGGCCGGGATCGGCCGTTCCGACTGCTCCCGCAGGGGCTCGGCCTCCGGGTGGCTCATGCTGCTCACCGGGAAGATGTGACTGTATGATCGCCGTGCTTTACGGAAATATTGAGTAAAGATCTGCATGGGGTGCAACCCTGTGATGCTTCCGCGAGTCATGCCAGGCGAGGGGTGCGCGGGCGCGTCCTCAGCCAGGGGCGAGTGGGAGCGCGGAGACGCGCACGACGCTGCCCGGGGATCGCCGCGAGTCGCGGCCCTGCCGAAAGACGCTAGTGAAGATTTCTTTTCTGGTACGAGACCTGTGCCACATGGGCGGAGTCGTGAGCGCCACGCAGAACCTCGCGGGCGCACTCGCTGCACGACACCAGGTCGAGATCGTTGCCCTGCGCAAGGTACGGGACGAGTCCTACTTCCCGCTCGACCCCAGGGTCTCCGTACGCGCCCTCACCGATCTGCGTCCGCACTCCCCGGTCTCCGACCTGGACAACCCGCTGGTCGAGGTGTTCCCGAAGGTCTATCCGGTCGACCCGGCGGAGAAGAAGCCCGTGGTCAGCCGGCTCGCCGAGCTGCGGCTCCTGGAATTTCTGGCCACCACCGACGCGGATGTCGTGGTGAGCTCCAGCCCGCGGAACACGATCATGCTGTCGTACGCCAAGGGTGACTATCTGCGGGTCACGCAGGAGCACTCGATGCCCTCGATCTACGCGAAGTACTACCAGGGCCGGCTGTTCGAGGCGTATCACTCGCTGGACGCGCTCACCGCTCTCACGCCCGAGGAGGTCGAGAGCATCGGGAAGCAGGTGCCCGGTGTACGCAACCGGCTCGCGGTCATGCCGAACTGTGTGCCCGCCGCCCCAGTGCAGTCCAAGAGCAGCAACAAGGTCATCATCGCCGCGGGTCTCCTCAAGGAGAACAAGAACTTCGCGGCGGTCGTGGACGCCTTCGCCACCGTGGTCCGCAAGCGCCCCGACTGGCGACTGCGCATCTACGGCGGCGGTACGGAGAAGGCCAATCTGCGGCGGCAGATCGAGAAGCTCGGCCTCCACAACACCGTGACGCTGATGGGCCCCGCCGCCCCGGTCTCCCCGGAGTTCAGCAAGGGCTCGATCTTCGTACTCCCGTCCAAGCGGGAGGCGTTCGGCAATGTGATCGTCGAGGCGATGGCCGCGGGCCTGCCCGTGGTCAGCTTCGACGCTCACCACGGGCCGCGCAACATCATCACGCACGGCGAGGACGGCTTCGTCGTCCCGCGCGGCGACACCGACGCCATGGCCGAGGCAATCCTCGACCTGGTCGAGGACGACGAGCGCCGCAAGCGCATGGGCGAGGCCGCCGTACGCGGAGCGGTGAGCTTCCATGAGCCCGCGAGCTGCGAGCGCTTCGAGGCGATCCTGCACGAGGCGTTCGCCCGCCGGGCGCTGCCCACGCACGCCACCGCGCGGGTGGACGCCGAGGGCTCGGTCCACATCGAGGTCGGTGCGCTGCCCGAGGGCGTGCACCAGGCCGATGTGGTCTGCAACCAGGTCGGGAAGCTGGACCAGGAGGAATGTTTTGCCCTGACGCCCGGGGGCACCACGGTGATCCCGTGGCGCGGCGGGCTTCCGGCCGGGACCTGGGAGCTGTCCATCCGTACGGCTGTGGGCCACGAGGTCCCGCTCCGCACGGATGGTTACGGCGTGGACGTGAGAGATCTGCTCAATGTGCCGTTGCCGCGTGAGAACGGCGCCCCCGCCATGGAGCTGCTCCTGCCGCACCGGGGCGGGAACGACCGCCTTCGGATCCGCAGCGTGGTGCGCGACTCCCATGTGGAGGTCGACACCCTGATGGTCTCCACCGAGACCATCGAGGTCGAGGCGGGCTACTGGGGCGGTGAGCTCGGCCGGGGCGCCGTGCTGGAAGCTGTGCACCGCAGGAACAAGAAGCGGGTGCTGTCGTTCCCGGTGGCGGCCGTGGAGGGCACTCGGATCACCGCGCGGATCGACTGCGATCTGCTGGTCGCCGAGCACGAAGGCCCGGAGCTGATCTGGGACATGTGGCTGCGGCCCGCGGAAGGCGCCGAGCGCACCGAGGTCGGCAAGCTGGCCACCGATGTACTGGAGCCGATTGGGGTGTTCACCTTTCCCCGGCCGGTGATCCAGGTGCCCGAGCCGAAGGCCACGCTGCTGGCCAAGCTGAGCCGCCGGGTGAACCGTACGCTGCACGGTGCCGAGCCCGAGCCGCGCCCGGTGGCCGGGATCGAGATCAGACCGTATTTCACGGCGCGTTCGCAGCTCGCCTTCAAGACGGTGGACGTACTGCCGTAGCGGTCGGACACGGCAAAGGGGCGGGCCCCGGAGATTCCTCCGGGGCCCGCCCCTTTCTCTCGTTCCTCGCTTCGCGCGCGGTTACTTCTTGTCGGTGAGCTCGGTGGCCTGCTGCAGCATGTGGTCGATGACCCGCTGGGACGCCGAGCCGTCGTCCAGGTCGCAGAACAGGTGGTGGAAGCGGTCGAAGCGCTCGCTGTACCGGGGCCAGACAGTGTCGATGTCCCGGATCGAGTCGATCAGTTCGGTCGAGGTGCGGACCAGCGGGCCGGGGGAGTCCTCCTCGAAGTCGAAGTAGAACCCGCGCAGGGTGTCGCGGTAGTGCTCCAGGTCGTACGTGAAGAAGAGCATCGGCCGCTTGAGGTGGGCGTAGTCGAACATCACGGACGAGTAGTCGGTGATCATGATGTCGGAGGCCAGATACAGATCGGCGATGTCCGGGTACTCGGAGACGTCCCAGACGAAGCCGTTCCCGGCCCCCGGCACGGCGTCGACCACGTTGGAGTGGCGGCGGATCAGCAGGACGTGGTCGTCCCCGAGACGGCGGCGCGCGTCGTCCAGGTCCAGTCGCAGGTCGAACAGGTACTGGCCGGCGCTGTGCGACTGGTCGTCGCGCCAGGTCGGCGCGTAGAGGACGACCTTCTTTCCGGCGGGCAGACCGAGCTTCTCCTTGACCCGCTCGACGATCTTCTCCCGGTCGGGGGAGTAGAGATAGTCGTTGCGCGGGTAGCCGGCCTCGAGGATTTCGCCGTTGTACGAGAAGGCGCGCTTCAGGATGGGCGTGCTGAACCGGTTGGACGAGACGAGCAGGCTCCAGTTGTTCGCCTCGAGCGCCAGCCGGTTCTGGTACTCGCGGTCGAAGTAGAGCGTCTCGATGTCATGGCCGATCTTCTTCAGCATCGTGCCGTGCCAGGTCTGCACGATCACCTGGCCGGGGCGGCGCACCAGCCACTCGGGCAGGTGCCCGTTCGTGACGATGTACCGGGATCTGGACAGGGCCTCGAACCACTCGCGGCCCCACATGCGGACCTTCTCCGTGGCCGGTGGCAGGACGACCTGCCCGTCGCGGACGGCCCACAGGTGCTTGAGGTCACTGCCGCGGCGCAGCAGCTCCTCGTGGATGGCACGGGGGCTGTCGGAGTACTGCTTGCCGTTGTAGCTCAGGTAGAAGACCTGGTCGAGCAGCGGCTTCTCGCGGCCGGGCTCGTACACCTCGCGGCGCAACTGCAGCTGCCGGTACGGGCCGAGCTCCATGTCGCTCAGCTCGGAACGGCAGTTGAGCTGTGGGAAGTCGCCCCAGCGGTGCTCGAACCAGTAGCGGCGGCCGCCCAGTTCGGTGTGCAGCGGGAACTGGGCGACGGCGAGCCGGTCGATGACGAAGGCCGCGTCCGGGACGTCCTCCTGCCCGGACCTCAGGAAGAGGTTCCACCGTCCCGCCTTGAGCGGAACCTGGCCGGAGCCGCCCATGACCGACGGGTCGAAGGAGGTGGTGAAGGTCCCGGCCGCGGCCCACTGGACGGCTGTCACTCGCTCGTCGAAACGGTTGTGGGCCTTGAGGACCAGATCGGTGCCGACGAGCCGGGGGCTCGTGTGGCCACTGACGACGATTCGGCCGTCGCGCTCGGCGACGTCGGTGATCACGACACGCCGCGCCCGGCCGATGATCTTCAGATAGCCGTTGTGGCCCGAGACCAGGGCCAGCTCCTGATGGGCGCCCTCGTCGCCGAAGCTCTCCGGCAGGTCGAGGCGGAGGTCGGCCAGGCCCTCCCGGACGACGCTGCTGAACTGGCGCTCCGTGCCGTCGGAGTCCGTGGCGAGGAGGGCCGTGCTCCACAGCCGGCGCTCGGGACGGGCCTGCTCGTCCACCGCCTCGGTGGCGAGCAGGGCCACCTCGGCGACGGGTACGCGCACGTGGAACGTGGCGGTGTCGCCGGTCCGCTCCACGGCTGCCGGGAACTTCTTGATCTCACCGCTCTTGGGGTTGGTCAGCCGCAGGTCGAGCGTCTCGCTCTGCTTCAGCGTGACCCGCAGCTCGCCCCGGATCTCCAGCTGGTCGCCGTCCAGCCGGCGGTCGGTGACGAGGGCGCGGACCTTCTCGATGCGGAGCTTGAGCGCGCTGCGCTCGACGCTCGGCAGCAGCCGGAAGTCCTTGTCGAGCCACTGGTAGGGCGGGAAGTTGGCCGCAGACCCGCCGCGCGCCCACACACCGCTGCGACGCACCAGGCCCGAGGAGTAGACGTTGATGCCGACGTGCCACAGACCCTCCTGCCAGGTGCTGCCCCTACGGAACTTGGCGGGGTCGAGTTCGAGCTCCCAGCCGGCCCAGTCGTAGTTGTAGCGCTTCTGGCCGGAGCCGGTGGTGCACTCGGGGCGGTGGATGTTCTTCGCGGGCAGGAACAGCCGGCGCCGCGAGTTGTCCCGCTTGAGCTGGACGACCTTGATACTGCTGCGCTTCGACGGCATGTCGATCTTGTCGATCCAGGCGTCGCCGGACAGTACCAGCCGGCCGTCCTTCCACTCGACCGAGCGCAGCGGCGCGCGCAGGTCCAGGTCCCGGTCGATGCGCAGCGCGGACTTGGGCAGCTCGACGGAGCTCGACTCCAGCGGTGCGAAGCTCGCGTACTTGCGGAAGCCGCCGGAGACCTCGACAGGCTCCTTGCGGCGCTGCGAGGCCAGCAGCGCGATCAGCTCAGGCATGGCGTGCTTGCGCACGAGGAGCCACTGCACCCGCAGGTCCGCGGGCAGGGCCATGACGATCTGCGGGTCGATCGTGTCGAGGTAGCGGTTGGTGGCCTCGAGGAACGCCTCGTGGAACTCTGCGGTCGCGTCGGGCAGCACCCGCAGGAACAGCCGCAGGTCGTCACGGAGTACGCGGTCGTCGTACTGCCGCTTGTACTCGGCGAACTCGGGGCCCTGCTGCTGGGAGAGGAAGTCGCTGACCAGGCTCACCGCGGTGACCCGGTCCCTGATCGCCTGGGGCTCCCGGCGGCGTTGGGTGATCGACGGGGCGGACTCGCCCTCGCGCAGCCGCCAGAAGTAGGTCGGCTCACCGATGATGTCGACCGCTTCGGCCTGGTAATGGGCCGGCAGGACGACGGGGATGTCCTCGTGCAGGATGCCCTCGGGGAAGGCGAACCCGTGCTTCTCCCAGAAGGTGCGCCGGAACACCTTGTTGCAGGCGATGCGGTCGGCGACGAGCTTGGGGTCCTTCGAGATGTGCGTCCGCTTGCGGGCCTCGCCCGCCAGCATCTTGAGCAGCGGCGTCTGCCAGGACTTCTCGCCCTTGAGGTGGAAGACGTTCCCGGTGGCGAAGTCGGAGCCGCTTTCGTCGAGGCTCGCGGTCATCATCCGGTAGGCGTCCGGCGGGATGATGTCGTCGCTGTCGACGAAGGTCAGGAACTCCGCGTCGGGCGATATGTGCGCGATGCCCGTGTTGCGGGCCGCGCCGAGACCGCCGTTCTCCTTGCGTATGAGGGTGAACCGAGGGTCGCGGGCCGCGTATTCGGCGGCTATCGCCGCGGAGTTGTCCGGGGACCCGTCGTCCACCATCAGGACTTCGATCTCACGCAGCGTCTGCGACGCCAGCGAGGCGAGGCAGGCCGGGAGATAGCGCTCCACGTTGTAGATGGGGACGATGACACTGAGCCGAGGGGCCATGTCTTTCAGGATTCCTTTCGGGTCAGACCCGCTCGACCGGTTCGAGCGCCTGGACTGGGGTGGGTACCGGCTTGCGGTCGGCAAGCGGCATGACGGGAAGGAGATTTTCCTCGCCCAGGAAGACTTTGCGGACGACACGCTCCGACGCGTGTCCGTCGTCGTAGTCGCAGAAGCGATCGCGGAACGCGCTGCGGAGGGCGGCGGCGCTCTCGCTGCGCCACTCGCCGGACCGGAGCGTCTCCGTGAGCTGCGCCTGGCTGGTCGCAACGACGCCGGGGGGCTCGGCCATCAGATCGAAGTACGTACCGCGGACCACCTTGTAGGTGTCCCAGTCGTCGGCGAAAATTACAATTGGTCGGTCAAGATTCGCATAGTCGAACATCGCTGACGAGTAGTCGGTGATCAGGGCGTCCGAGGCGAGGTAAAGGTCCTCGACGCGCTGGTGCGCCGACACATCGATGATGCGGCCGCTGGTCTGGAGATCGGCCAGCCGGCCGCTCGGCTTGTAGAAGTAGTGGCCGCGCACCAGGAGGGTGACGTCCTCGCCCAGATCGTCGGCCAGCTGTGGAAGGTCGAGCCGCGGGGTGAAGTCCTTCTGGTACTCGCGGTGGGTCGGCATGTACAGGAAGACCCTGGCGCCGTCCTTCAGCCCGAGCTCGCGGCGGGCCCGGGTCACATCCGAGGCGGTGGCGTTGACCAGGACGTCATTACGCGGATAACCGGTCTCCAGGGAGGTGTACCGGCACGGGTACACCCGCTCCCACACGGTGGTCGAGAAGCGGTTGGCCGAGAGGCTGTAGTCCCAGCGGTCGCAGCGCTTGAGCAGGTCCTCGAAGTCCATGTTCGTGGAGGCCGGGAAGTTCATCTGATCGAGCCCCATGATCTTCAACGGGGTGCCGTGATGGGTCTGCAGATGGATCTGACCCTCGCGCTTGACCACCGCGTTGGCGAAGTTCACGTTGTTGACCAGGTATTTGGCGCGGGCCACTGCCGTCCAGTACGAACGGGAGCCCACGACCACCACCTCGACACCCTTGGGCACGCGGCCGACCTGGTCGGCCCTGACCGCCCAGACCCGGCGGATGTGCGGGGCCAGCCGGGCCAGTTCGGCGTCGATGGCCGCGGGGTTGCAGGAGTAACCGCGGCTCCAGTACGCGGAGAACACCGCCAGGTTCTCGTCGATCCCCAGCCTCAGCTGGGACTGGTAGAACATCCGCATGGCGGCGCGCTTGGCACGGCCGACGTGCTCGATGGTGCGCAGGCGGGACTGGTTGCGCAGCCGACGGGCCCGGGTGGCGGTGGCCAGCACCGGATAGGAGCCCATGCCGAGCAGCGCGTATTTGTGGCCACGGCCGCCCGGGGGGCGTACGAAGCCTTCCGGCAGCCTGCGCTTGTAGTCCGCGGACGCGCGGTGGAAGAACTCGGACCGTGCGTTCCGCGGGAGCCGGCCCGGCTTTTCCATGATGGTCAGATAGTGGTCGGTCATTTTTCGGAAGAGCGTCGGCCGCCACTGGTCGAGCTCGGGGCGTGCGTCCAGATAGGAAAAAACGCGGTCGTACTGGTCGAACACATCGAAGTGCTTGCGGCTGACCGTACGGAGGATGTTGCCGCCCTCGCGGCGCTGCCGGTAGAGGACGCACGTGCGGTCGAGCACCGCCATCCGGTCCGCTGTTATCAGCGTCGAGTACGTCCAGGGGGCGTCCTCGTAATAACCGGGCGGGAACTGGAAGCCGTGCCGGGTGACGAAATCGCGCCGGTATGCCTTGTTCCATACGATCTGCAACAGGTCCAGCAGTTCCGGCCGGTCCGCCAACGAGAAGACCGCGGGGCCGGTCTCGGTGAGCAGGTCGGCGCGCTGGTTCGGGAGGAGCCGGCCGTCCCAGTAGGCGCGCGTGTAGTCGAAGATCAGGACGTCGGGGTCGTCCGTCGCGTCGAGCCGCCGCGCGATGGCGCTCAGGGAGCCGGGCGCAAGGGTGTCGTCGCTGTCCAGGAACAACAGGTAGTCACCGGTCGCCTGTTCGATGCCGACGTTGCGGGCGCGGCCGAGGCCCACATTCTCGGCGAGGTGCAGGACGCGCACGCGGGAGTCGCGACGGGCGAACTCGTCCATGATCTCGCCCGAACCGTCCGGCGAGCAGTCGTCGACAGCAACGATCTCGAAGTCGGTGAAGTCCTGCTGGAGTACGGAGTCGATGCACTCCCGGATGTATCCCCGCACATTGTATGCAGGCACGATGAGCGTCAGTCGAGGCATCCTTCACCGTCCAGAGAGCTGTCGAGGGGTCCACGCGGTGGCACCGATTCGTGCCGCCGGACGGCGGGACGGCCCCGGAGCACCCGGACAGCCTAATTGATCGTCGTCGTCTCGCCGTGGCCCTGTGTTGGTCCGGACGTCACCCGGCAGTGTTCGTCCTGGCATCTCCCCCATGAGGGGGCGTATTGAACGATAGTGCTGATCTGTTCTATTTGCTCGACTCCATTTTTCCCACACGTAGAGTGAAGCCGACGGTTTGACCTCGCACAGGGAGACGCGCAAATGGCCTGGATGGTTACAGGTGGGGCGGGATACATCGGCGCGCACGTCGTGCGTGCGATGCTCGCGGGCGGTCAGTCGGTCGTCGTGTACGACGATCTGTCGACGGGAAGCGCCGGGAAAGTGCCCGCCGGGGTGCCCCTGGTGATCGGCAGCGTACTCGACCGGCAGCAGCTCGACGCGGCGATCCGTGACCACGGTGTGACAGGCGTGGTGCACGTCGCGGCAAAGAAGCAGGTGGGAGAGTCCGTCGAGCGGCCGCTCCACTACTACCGGGAGAACGTGACCGGGCTCGAGACTCTTCTGGAGAGCATGGTCGCGGCGGGCGTCGACCGGCTGGTGTTCTCATCTTCGGCCGCCGTCTACGGCATGCCGGATGTGGAACTCGTCACGGAGGACACCCCGTGTCTGCCGATGAGCCCGTACGGCGAGACGAAGCTCGTCGGCGAATGGCTGATCCATGCGGCCGCTCGGGCCCACGGGCTGCGCTGCGCCTCGCTCCGTTACTTCAATGTCGCGGGTGCCGCCTCCCCCGAGCTCGCCGACACCGGGGTGTTCAATCTCATCCCGATGGTCTTCGAGCGACTGGAGGCCGGTGAGGGCCCGAGGATCTTCGGCGACGACTACGAGACGCCCGACGGCACGTGCATCCGCGACTACATCCATGTGGAGGACATCGCCTCCGCGCACCTTGCGGCTGTGCGCCGGCTCGACGAGGCCGAGCGCGGTACTGACCTCACGCTCAATATCGGCCGCGGTGAGGGCAGCTCCGTGAAGGAGATGGTCGACCGGATCCTCAAGGTGACCGGCCGGGGCGAGCTCACCCCGGAGGTGACGGCCCGCCGTCCCGGCGACCCGGCGCGCGTGGTCGCCGGGGCCGACCGGATCCGGACGGAGCTGGGCTGGTCGGCCGTGTACGGAGTGGACGAGATGATCGACTCCGCGTGGCAGGGCTGGCTCCATCACCACCCGTAACGCCGCTCCGCCGCCACCCGTGGGGTCCGCCACTCGTAGGCTCCACCACCCGTGACGAACAGCGACGGTGAAGGGGCCCGCATTCCTGCGGGCCCCTTCACGTCGTGTCGATTATCTGTCGCAGGGGAAGAAATGTGCGATACGGGAAAATGTTTCCTGGTGTCAATCGAGCGCATCTCGATTCCGTGGGTCCATTCGCGGCAGATCGGACAAAGAATCTCAGTAAAATCGCCCCGAAGGTCGCGGCCGCGACATGGCCGGAGTCTCACCATCGGGCAGGGAAAATGAAAGCTCTCGTACTTTCCGGTGGGGCCGGCACCCGGCTCCGTCCCATTACGCACACCTCTGCCAAACAGCTGGTACCGGTGGCGAACAAGCCGGTGCTGTTCTACGGCCTGGAAGCCATCGCGGAAGCGGGCATCACCGAGGTCGGCATCATTGTGGGCGACACCGCCGCAGAGATTCGCGCGGCCGTCGGTGACGGTTCCCGGTTCGGCATCGAGGTCACGTACATTCCGCAGGACGAGCCGCTCGGGCTGGCGCACGCGGTGCTGATCGCCCAGCGCTTCCTGGGGGACGACGACTTCGTCATGTACCTCGGTGACAACTTCATCGTCGGCGGGATCGCCGGTCTGGTCGAGGAATTCCGTGTCGACCGGCCCGATGCGCAGATCCTGTTGACCCGGGTGCCCGACCCGAGCGCCTTCGGTGTCGCCGAACTCGACGGCGACGGCCGAGTGGCGGCGCTGGAGGAGAAACCGAAGGAGCCGAAGAGCGATCTGGCGCTGGTCGGCGTCTACCTCTTCACCTCCGTCATCCATGAGGCCGTGCGCTCCATCGCACCCTCCTGGCGGGGCGAACTGGAGATCACGCACGCCATCCAGTGGCTGATCGACCAGCAGCGCGACGTCCGTTCCACCACGATCCGCGGGTACTGGAAGGACACCGGCAACGTCACCGACATGCTGGAGGTCAACCGGACGGTGCTGGAGACCGTCGAGCCCTCGGTCGAAGGCGCCGATGTCGACGACGAGAGCGAGATCATCGGCCGGGTCCGGATCGAGGCGGGCGCCAAGGTGAGCGGCAGCCGGATCGTGGGTCCCGCGATCATCGGAGCCCGTTCGGTGATCAGTGGCGCGTATGTCGGTCCGTTCACCTCGGTCTCGGAGGACTGCCGGATCGAGGACAGCGAGATCGAGTACTCCATCGTCCTGCGGGGCGCCTCGATCGACGGTGTCCGCCGCGTCGAGGCGTCGCTCATCGGTCATGACGTCGAAGTGACCCCCGCGCCCCGTTCCCCGTCCGCCCACCGACTCGTGCTCGGTGACCACAGCAAGGTGCAGATCTCCTCATGACCACCCGCATCCTGGTGACCGGCGGGGCCGGCTTCATCGGCTCGCACTACGTCCGTACGGTGCTCGGCCCGCAGGGGCCCGGACATGTCGCTGTCACGGTGCTCGACAAGCTCACCTACGCGGGCAACCCCGCCAACCTCGACGAGGTCCGCGACCACCCCGGCTTCGCCTTCGTGCAGGGGGACATCTGCGATGCGGAGCTGGTCGCCGAGCTGATGGCCGAGCACGACCAGGTGGTGCACTTCGCCGCCGAGTCCCACGTGGACCGCTCCATCGACGGCGGCGCCGAGTTCGTCCGTACGAATGTGGTGGGCACCCACACGTTGGTCCACGCCGCGCATCTGGCCGGCATCGAGACCTTCGCGCACATCTCCACCGACGAGGTCTACGGCTCGATCGACGTGGGCTCCTGGCCCGAGACCGACCCGCTGGCACCCAACTCGCCGTACTCCGCGGCCAAGGCGTCCAGCGACCTGATCGCCCTCTCGTACCACCGCACCCACCGACTCGACGTGCGCGTGACCCGCTGCTCCAACAACTACGGGCACCACCACTTCCCCGAGAAGGTCATCCCGCTGTTCGTCACGAACCTGCTGGACGGCAAGCCGGTCCCGCTGTACGGCGACGGTGCCAACGTCCGCGACTGGCTGCACATCGACGACCATGTGCAGGGCATCGAACTGGTCCGCACGAAGGGCCGCGCCGGAGAGGTCTACAACATCGGCGGCGGCACCGAACTCTCCAACAAGGAGCTCACCGCCCTGCTGCTGGACGCCTGCGGCGCCGACTGGGAGACCGGCGTCATCCAGGTGGAGGACCGCAAGGGCCACGACCGCCGCTACTCCGTCGACTGCACGAAGATCCGCAAGACGCTCGGCTACGAGCCCCGCAAGGACTTCCGTACCGGTCTCGCCGAGACCGTGCAGTGGTACCGGGACAACCGCCCCTGGTGGGAGCCGCTGAAGGAGAGGGCCGCGCTGTGAGCCCCGTCTGGCTGGTCACCGGAGCTGCCGGGATGCTCGGCCGGGACGTCCTGGCCCGGCTCGTCGGCGAGTCCGTCACCGTGGTCGCCGCGAACCGCGTGGCCCTCGACATCGCGGACCCCGCCTCGGTGCACGCGGCCTTCGAGTTCCACCACCCGGCCGTCGTGGTGAACTGCGCCGCCTGGACCGCCGTCGACGCCGCCGAGTCCCAGGAGGAGGCGGCACTGCGGGTCAACGGCACGGGCCCCGAGATCCTCGCCGCGGCCTGCCGTGAGCACGGCGCCGTGCTCCTTCACGTCTCCACCGACTATGTCTTTGCCGGGGACGCCGGGAAGCCGTACCCGGAGGACGCCGCCGCCGGGCCGCGCAGCGCCTACGGTCGGACCAAGCTGGCCGGGGAACGCGCGGTGTCGGACACCCTTCCGGACACCGGGTACGTGGTCCGTACCGCCTGGCTGTACGGAGCGGGCGGACCCAACTTCGTCCGTACGATGATCAAACTCGAGGGCGTCAAGGACACCCTCGATGTGGTCGACGACCAGCGCGGGCAGCCCACGTGGACTGCCGATCTGGCCGACCGGCTCGTCCGGCTCGGACAGGCAGCGCTGGCCGGCACTGCCCCCGCGGGCATCTACCACGGCACCAGCGGCGGGGAGACGAGCTGGTTCGGCTTCACCCGGGAGATCTTCCGGCTGCTCGGGGCCGACCCGGCGCGCGTCCGCCCCACCACCAGCGACGCCTTCGTCCGGCCGGCTCCCCGACCCGCGTTCAGCGTGCTCGGCCACGACCGCTGGGCGGCTGCCGGAATGGGGTCGATCCGTGACTGGCGGGCGGCGCTGGAAGAAGCGTTCCCGGACCTGCTCGCAGCGGAACGGCGCAGCGCGCAGCAGTGACCTCGGCCTCTGAGCTCCGCTGACTCGCGCCGGGGGGCGACCGCACTTCCCGCGCTGTCCCGGTCGGTTCAGCCTCGGGCGCGCAGCTCCGCGTAGTACGCCTGACAGGCGTCGTACGACGGCAGTAATCCCTGCTCCTCGGCCTCGGCCAGCGAGGGTGCGGCGGCATCCTTGTCGGAGAGCAGCGGCGTGATGCCCTCGGGCCATTCGATGCCCAGCTCGGGGTCGAGCGGATTGATGCCGCGTTCACGACCGGGCGCGTAGCCCTCGGAACAGAGGTAGACGACCGCTGTGTCGTCGGTCAGCGCCATGAAGGAGTGGCCGAGCCCCTCGGCGACGTAGACGGCGTGATGAACCACGTCATCGAGGCGTACGGCTTCCCACTGCCTGTACGTGGGGGAACCGACCCGGATGTCCACGATGACGTCGAGCACCACGCCCCGTACACATGTGACGTACTTGGCCTGGCTCGGCGGCACATCGGCGAAGTGGATGCCGCGCAGGGTGCCCCGGCTGGAGATCGAGAAGTTGGCCTGCGCCAGCTGCAGACCGTGTCCGGCGGCATCGTTGAGGTCGGACCTCTTGAACCACTCGTGGAAGCTGCCGCGGCTGTCCGGGAAGAGCTTGGGCTCATGCACCCAGGCCCCTGGGAAGGAGAGCTGCCGCATGCGATCACATCCTTGTTCCGGCGCTTGTGACGGACGGGAATGGCGACAGCCAATTTAACGGGAATTGCCGCCGTTCATGGCCACGGTGAATGAGATGTCCCGAGGGTCAATTGGATTGACGCACGATGATGGAGACTGTCTACAGCGGTACGGAATATGTGAATAATTTGATGTGACTTTCGTTGTCGCGCCACTCATCGGCTGTGCGGTCGTTACTCCGCGGCCGGAAGACGGAAAACGGGAGTCCGATTGTCGGGAACGTCTGTTCGGTCCGGCGATCCACCCCGCTCGCGTACCCTGACGGCCGGGCAGACACAGCCGATGAAGACGACGAGGGCAGGAACGTGCACGTGGCAGGGACAAGGCAGAGCGTGACCGAGGCGCGCAGGATCGTGGTCAAGGTCGGGTCCTCGTCCCTCACCACCGCGGCCGGGGGCCTCGACGCCGACCGGGTCGACGCACTCGTCGACGTGCTCGCCAAGGTCAGGAGCGGCGGGGAGAAGGAGATCGTCCTCGTCTCCTCCGGTGCCATCGCGGCCGGACTCGCCCCTCTCGGCCTGGTGCGTCGGCCCAAGGACCTGGCCAGGCAGCAGGCCGCGGCCAGCGTGGGCCAGGGGCTGCTCGTCGCCCGCTACACCGCCTCCTTCGCGCGGTACGGCGTACGGGTCGGCCAGGTGCTGCTGACCAGCAATGACACCAGCCGCCGCGCCCACTACCGCAACGCCTACCGCACCCTGGACCAGCTCCTGGACATGGGTGCGCTCCCGATCGTCAACGAGAACGACACCGTGGCCACCGACGAGATCCGGTTCGGCGACAACGACCGGCTCGCCGCACTCGTCGCCCATCTCGTCCGCGCCGACCTGCTGGTCCTCCTCTCCGACGTGGACGGCCTCTACGACGGCGACCCCGGCACCCCCGGTACCTCACGCATCGCCGAAGTGACCGGCCCCGCCGACCTGGCGGGCGTCACCATCGGCAGCGCGGGAAAGGCGGGCGTCGGCACCGGCGGCATGGTCACCAAGGTCGAAGCCGCCCGGATCGCCACGGCCGCCGGAGTGCCGGTCGTCCTGACCTCCGCGAGCCGCGCCGCCGACGCCCTCGCGGGCCGCGACACCGGTACGTACTTCCACCGCACCGGACGGCGCTCGGCCGACCGGTTGCTCTGGCTGGCCCACGCCTCCACCCCGCAGGGATGGCTGACCCTGGACGACGGGGCCGTACGGGCCGTCGTCGAGCGTCACAGCTCGCTCCTGCCGGCCGGGATCGCCGCGGTCGAGGGCGAGTTCACCGCGGGGGACCCGGTGGAGCTGCGCGACCTCCAGGGCCGCCCCGTGGCCCGCGGGCTCGTCAACTTCGACGCCAAGGAGATTCCGCAGCTGCTCGGGCGCTCCACCCGTGACCTGGCACGCGAGCTCGGGCCGGCGTACGAGCGCGAGGTCGTACACAGGGACGATCTGGTCCTCCTGCACCACTGACCGGCCCCCTGAAACGGCTGAAAGTCCGGACTTCGGGCAGAGACCTTCGTGAAAACCGCCCCACGCCGGGCCCCGGGCTGGTCAACTTTGTCACGGGGACACAGCGGGGTACAGCACAGCAACGCATTCACAGGAGGCCGCCGGTGAGACGAGCGCGCCCGGGGGCGCCGCCCCGAGGAACGGGTGGCCGTGCCCTGACCAGCGTCGGAGCAGGTGCCGGCCTCGACGGGAACCGGCCCGCGGACAGGACCGTCGACGGGGCCACCGACGGAACCACCGGCCCCGAGCCGGTGGGGGTGAGGGAGGAACGCACCCAGTCGAAGCTGTGGCACATCACGCTCAGCGTCTCGGGTACCGAGACACCGCTGAAGGAGGTCAGGCGCGGTCTCGAACAGCTCGCGCACGACCACCCCTTCTTGCTGACCAGCCGGTACGCCAACGACCACGCGGAGATCCGCTACTGGGAGGAGGCCCGCGATCTGCACGACGCGGCGGCGGTCGCGCTGCGGCTGTGGGGTGAGCACCGCTCCAGCGCCAAACTGCCGCCCTGGGAGATCGTCGGCCTGGAGGTCATCGACCGGGAGACGTACCACCAGCGGATCGCCGAGGGATACGGGCCGCCGCCGGCTGCACCGGTCGGCGTCCACCCGTACTGAACCGGCCCGTCCTGGGACGGTCGTCTCGCATGACGGGATACGTGAGGGATGCCCGCAGTGTGCGCACTACCCTGCGGGCATGACCACGCTTTCGCCGTACGACAACATGTCCCCGGTCACCCAGGCCGCCTACCGGGCACGCTCTGCCGCCGCCGACATCGCGCCACTGCCGCGTGCGGCCAAGGACGACGCGCTGCTGGCGATCGCGGACGCGCTGGAAGTGCGGACGAGCGAGATCGTCGAGGCCAACGCCGAGGACGTCGCCCGCGCCCGCGAGGCCGGCGCGAGCGAGTCGATCGTCGACCGGCTCACCCTCACCCCCGAGCGGATCCGGGCCATCGCCGCCGATGTGCGGCACGTGGCGGCCCTGCCCGACCCGGTCGGCGAAGTGGTGCGCGGCTCGACCCTGCCCAACGGCATCGACCTGCGCCAGGTCCGGGTGCCGCTCGGCGTCGTCGGGATCATCTACGAGGCCCGGCCCAATGTGACGGTGGACGCCGCGGCGCTCTGCCTGAAGTCCGGCAACGCCGTCCTGCTGCGCGGCTCGTCGTCCGCGTACGCCTCCAGCACCGCGCTCGTCCGGGTGCTGCGCGACGCGGTCGGAGGTTCCGGGCTGCCGGCCGACGCGGTGCAGCTGGTCCCGGGCGAGAGCCGCGACTCGGTACGTGAACTGATGCGGGCCCGCGGTCTCGTCGACGTACTGATCCCGCGCGGCGGCGCCTCGCTGATCCGTACGGTCGTGGAGGAATCGACGGTTCCGGTCATCGAGACCGGAACCGGCAACTGCCACGTGTACGTGGACGCCCGGACCGACCTCGACATGGCCGTCGACATCCTGATCAACTCCAAGGCCCAGCGCCCGAGCGTCTGCAACTCCGCCGAGACGCTGCTGGTCCACAAGGACATCGCCGCGGAGTTCCTGCCCCGGGCCCTGGACGCGCTGGCCGACGCAGGGGTGACGGTCCACGCTGACGAGCGGGTGCTGGAGTACGCCGACGGGTCCAAGGCCACCGTCGTGGCGGCGACACCCGAGGACTGGGAGACCGAGTACCTCTCGTACGACATCGCGGCAGCCGTCGTCGAATCGCTGGACGCTGCGGTGGCACACATCCGGCTCTGGTCCTCGGGTCACACCGAGGCGATCGTCACCACCTCGCAGGCCGCCGCCCGCCGGTTCACCCAACTGGTGGATTCCACGACGGTCGCCGTAAATGCGTCCACCCGGTTCACCGACGGCGGGCAGTTCGGGTTCGGTGCGGAAATCGGGATCTCCACGCAGAAGCTGCATGCCAGGGGCCCGATGGGGCTGCCGGAGCTGACCTCGACGAAGTACATCGTGACGGGTGACGGTCACGTTCGGTGATCTCCGGCCCCGGCGATTTTGCGCTCTCCCTGCCCAAATCGACCCGCCGGGGCTACGCTGAAGCTGTGCCGGACGACGTGGGGGGCAGGCCGTTCCCGGACGGCTGGGAGCCCGACGACGACCGCGGGGGCGCGGACGAGGACTTCGCCTCCGTGGTGTTCGACGAGGACTTCGTCCGGGCCGCCGAGTTCCATGAACCCACCGCGGTGGAGCGACTGTTGGCCGCTGCCGAGGCGCGTGCCGCTGCCGAGGCGGCCCGAGCCCGCGCGGGCGGTGGCCCCGGCGACGACGAGTTCTTCGACGACGGGTACGGCCCGGGCGGCGGCTACGGCCGGGGAAGCCCCTACGGCGACCCGATGGACCCCGACGAGCTGGGTGACTACGACAACGGCCCCTACGGGCGCCACGGCGGCGCCCTGCGCCCCTACCGGGGTGCCGCACGCTGGCACCGGCCGGTGGCCTGGCTGCTCGCGCTGCTGATGGGCATCGGCATGGTCGCGCTGGCCTTCGCCGCGGTCTACCGGGGCGCCTCCGCCAACCGGCAGGACCAGGTGCCGCCGCCCGCCTCGACCGGCGTGGACAGCGCACCGGGTGTCGATGCCGCCCCGTCCGCCCCCTCCGGATATTCCCGGCCTGCGGTCTCCATGGTGCCGCGCACGCCCTGAAGCGAAGTCGCCCCGGCGCATGAGAACCCGGCCCGAGTTCTCACCCGCCAGGGCGTTTACCTTCTTGGCAATCGACCTACTCTGAAGGTGTGACCCCTCCCCCCGGAGGGGGCTTCTCACTCGTCCGCACAGGCGAACTCGTGACGGACAGGCCCTGCCCGAGGCCTATCGGCCGAAGCAGAGCGTAGCGTGTCGGCCTCGGCCGGTGACGTGGAGTCGGGAGAAGTCATGGCAGGCCGTGAAGAACCGCCAGAAGGAGCATCCGGGAACGCAGCCGGTGGCGGCGAGGACGAGTACCGATCCGTCGTCTTCGACGAGTCGTTCATCCGCGCTGCCCGGCTCCAGGAATTCTCCGCCCAGGAACGCATGGGCGAGCACGCCCGCGCCGTACGCAGCCTCCCCGCCCGGCACCTGCGCACATCCCGGGCCGTCCTGGCCCTCGTCGTCCTGATAGCCCTGGCCTTCGCCGCGGCCGTCTACATAGGCTTCCGGCATCCGTACCAGGCGCCCGTCGGCCGACGGGCCGAGGCGCTCCGCTCGACCGTCATACCCCTGGCACCCCGCGGCGCCGTGCCCGGCGGCACGGCCGCCCGTCTCTTCGCCACCAGCCCCGCCGCACAGTTCCAGACAGGTGCCTCAGGCATCAACTTCCCGGTGGTCCGGCGGACGGACAACTTCTCGGACGGTCAGGTGTTCACCGCCCTGACCACGGTCAAGGACTACCTGGTCGCGTCCTCCCTCGACCCCGCCGTCCTCACCGGCGGCGCGACACGGCCGGTGAAGCTGCTGCTCGACCCGGACCAGGTGAGTCAGTTCGACCGGAGCATGAGCCGGCCGGACGACGACGGACAGCACGCCGTGGCCGGCTGGCTGGTGCGGTTCGACCCGGCGAAGGTGGCACTGGCCGACCCGGGCATTCGGGTCCAGGGCACCCTGGCCTACTCGGAGGAGGGGGCCGACACCCTGGAGGTGGTGACGGACCACACCTTCACGTACGCCCTGCGCCCGGCCGTCTCCGGCCCCCAACAGGCAGGCGGCGTCTCCCTGTTCACCGTCCGGCGCGAGCTGCACTTCCGCTTCGACCGGGAGGACCTGCGGCTGCACCGGCTGGAGCTGCAGACCAGCTACGTCCAGGCCGGACCGCAGGCCTGCTCGGCCGACACGACCGGCGCACTGCGTCCGCTGCTCGCCGGCCAGCGGGCGGTATCCCGCGGACCGGCGGGCACCGACCCGTACGCCACGGGCAGGCCCGCTGGGGCGCTCTGCGGGACGCTGGAGCTCAGCGCCCACCCGTCCCGGGCTCCTGTGAGCTCTAGCTCTCCGGGTCTTCCGGCCCCGACTGCCGGGTCTCTTCGGAGCCACCCGTAGCGCCGCCCTTGCCGGCCGAGCCACCGCCGCCGGTGAACTTGTCGCGGAGCTTGCCGCCCAGGTCCCCGGCGCCGCCCGCTATGTCGCCGACGAGCTTCATCAGCGGATCCTTGCTGGTGCGCACCGAATCGGCGTAATGCGCGGCGGACTCCCGGAACGAGTCCGTCACCGAGGCGTCCTTGTCCTCGTCACGCCGCGGGTAGTGGCCATCCATGATCCGCTGGTAGTCGCGGCTCTCGGACCACTTCCTCAGCTCGGCCGCGCGCACCGTGGTGAACGGGTGGGAGCGGGGCAGCATATTGAGGATCTTGAGCACGGAGTCGCGCAGGTCGCCGCCCTTCTCGTACTCGTCCGCCTGGGCGAGGAAGGCGTCCACGTTCATCTCGTGCAGATGGTTGCCACCGGCAAGCTTCATCAGGCCGCGCATCGACGCCTGCAGATCCTGGCCGACCAGCAGTCCCGCCCGGTCCGAGGAAAGCTCCGACTTGCGGAACCACTCGCGCAGCGCCGTCACGATCGCCATGATCGCGACATTGCCGAGCGGAATCCAGGCGACCTTCAGCGCAAGATTGGTGAGGAACAGCAGAATCGTGCGGTACACGGCGTGGCCGGAGAGGGCGTGTCCCACCTCGTGGCCGACGACCGCCCGCATCTCCTCCTCGTCGAGCAGCTCCACCAGCCCCGTCGTCAGCACGATGATCGGCTCGTCGAGACCGATACACATGGCATCGGGCTTCGGGTCCTGGGTGACATACATCGGCGGGACCTTCTCCAGGTCCAGGATGTAACAGGCGTCGCGCAGCATGTCGTTGAGATGGACGAACTGGGCGTCGCTCACCCGGACGGAGTCGGAGAGGAAGAGCAGCCGCAGACTGCGCTCGGGGAGCAGACCGCTGAGAGCCTTGAACACGGTGTCGAACCCGCTCAGCTTGCGCAGGGCCACCAGGGCCGAGCGGTCCGCCGGGTGTTCGTACGCCCGGGACGAGATGCCTGCGAAACGCTTGCGCTGCCTGCTCGGCACGTTCTCGTGACTCGTGTGGCTGCTGTCGGTCATGGTTGGCCCCCTGTTCGTACGAGACGTCGCTCGCCCCCTGACAGATCCCAGCGTAGGTGCTGGGGCTACGGTGTGCGGGGGGCTGTGGACAACTGAGGAGACGCCCAACATGCCGCACACCGTTGCTCTGCTCGCCGCCACATCCGATGACCAGGGCCCAGGCAACACCATCCGGATCGTGCTGCTCGCCTCGCTCATCGGCGCGGCGCTGCTCGCGTGGTTCCTGCTCCGCGGATACCGCAACGACGACGACAACGACTGAGTCGGCGTGAGCGTGCCCGGGGCGCCCGCATACGATGTCCGCGACGTCTTCCTTCCGACTCCCGATCGATAGGTCCTGCCGAAGATGAGCCTCACAAGCACCGCGCACCAGCTGGTCACTCTCGCCTCCGAGGGCGGCGAGCACGGTGGTAACCACGAAAGCCTCAACCCGTATCTGACCGGTGGCGGTGCGTTCGTCGTGCTGCTGCTCCTGCTGTGGATCACCACCCGCTTCAACCGCGACCGCTGAGGCCGAGGCGTACAGCTGTGCCAGTAGGCTCTGCACGCATGGGAGAGCAGGAAGTGCCCACCGGTGCCGCAAGACGCCGAATCGGCGTGATGGGCGGGACGTTTGACCCGATTCATCACGGACACCTGGTGGCGGCCAGCGAGGTGGCCGCCCGGTTCCACCTCGACGAGGTGGTCTTCGTGCCGACCGGGCAGCCGTGGCAGAAGAGCCACAAGAATGTGTCCCCGGCCGAGGACCGCTATCTGATGACAGTCATCGCGACGGCGTCCAACCCGCAGTTCTCGGTCAGCCGCAGCGACATCGATCGTGGCGGACCGACGTACACGATCGATACGCTGCGGGACCTTCGCGCCATCCACGGCGACGCGGACCTCTTCTTCATCACCGGCGCCGACGCGCTCTCCCAGATCCTCACTTGGCGGGACGCCGAGGAGCTGTTCTCGCTGTCCCACTTCATCGGTGTGACGCGGCCGGGGCATGTGCTCACGGACGACGGGCTGCCGGAGGGCGGTGTCTCCCTCGTGGAGGTCCCCGCGCTCGCGATCTCGTCCACGGACTGCCGTGAGCGGGTCGCGCACGGGGATCCCGTCTGGTACCTGGTGCCGGACGGCGTGGTCCGATACATCGACAAGCGCCAGCTGTACCGCGGCGAATGAGCCACGGAGAGGGGGACTGGTGAACGACCGACAGAACCCGTACGACCCGTACTACCAGCAGCCGCAGATCGTCGGCTACGACGAGTACGGGCAGCCGGTGTATCAACAGCCCGGGCAGCAGCAGGAACAGCAGCCGCAGCAGTACGACCCGTACGCGCAGCAGGGGCAGCCGGGGCAGCCGGGGCAGCCGGGGCAGCAGGGGTACGGATACGACCAGTACGGCCAGCCGCAGCAGCAGCCGCAGCAGTACGACCCGTATGCCTCCCAGCAGCAGGGCTATGGCTACGAGGGGTACGGCTACGACACCGGTCGGCAGCCGGCCGCGGTCGACGCCACCGCGCAGTGGAGCATCCCGCAACAGGCGCCCGCGCCCGTATCAGCCCCGCAACAGCCTGAACCGCGGTCCGGGTTCGACTCCGAGCCCGAGCCGGCCGTTCCGGAGCAGCGCCGCGCGGACCGTGAGCACGGTACCGGGCAGTTCTCCTTCATCGAGGAGCCCGACGAGGACTCCGAAGACGTCATCGACTGGCTGAAGTTCACCGAGAGCCGCAGCGAGCGGCGCGAGGAGGCACGGCGACGCGGCCGCAGCCGGATGGTCGCGCTCGTCGTCGTGGTGGCCCTCGTCGTCGTCGGCGGTGTCGGCTACCTCTGGTCCGCGGGCAAACTCCCGGGCCTCGGCGGCTCGGAGAAGAAGAACACCGCGACGACGGGTCCGCAGCAGCGCGATGTCATCGTGGTCCATTTGCACAACACCAAGAAGGGCGGCACCTCCACGGCGCTGCTCGTCGACAACGTCACCACCAAACAGGGGACCACGGTCCTGCTCCCCAACTCGCTCGCCGTCTCCGACGACGAGGGCAACACGACCACCCTCGGCAAATCCGTCGACGACGACGGTTCGACCGGCACCCGCGAGTCGATCGACACGTTGCTCGGCACCAGGATCTCCGGTACGTGGCGGCTGGACACCCCGTACCTGGAGAACCTCGTCGACCTGGTCGGCAACATCGAGGTCGACACCGACACCGATGTACCCGACACCAAGAAGGACGTGTCCCCCCTCGTGAAGAAGGGAGAGGCGCAGACCCTGAGCGGGCAGATGGCCGTCGCGTACGCCACCTACCGGGGCCCCGGTGAGGCCGAGGCGAAGCAGCTGACGCGGTTCGGGCAGGTCATGCGCGGCGTGCTGCGGAAGATCTCGGACGATCCGAAGGCCGCCACGGTCACTGTGCAGACGCTGGCGCAGATCCTCGACCCGTCGCTGCCGGAGAAGGACCTCGGCGCGTCCCTGGCGAAACTCGCCGAACACGCCAAGATCGGCGACTACAGGACCGCGCTGCTGCCGGTGCAGGCCGACGGAACCCTGACCGACGCGGCCACCGAGAGTGTCGTCAAGGACGTCCTCGGCGGCACGGTGAAGGCACCGGACCAGGACGCGGCCGTGCGGGTCGGGGTCAGGAACGGCACCGGGAACGCGGGCGGTACGGAGTCCGCCCGGATCGAGCTGGTCAACGGTGGCTATGCCTTCGTCGGCGGCGGGAACACCGGCACCGAGGCGTTGTCCGAGGTCCTCTACCGCGATGCGGCCGACAAGGAGAAGGCGACCCAGGTCGCCAAGACCCTGGGCCTGCCGCTGAGCGCGGTGAAGCGGGGCAAGCCTGCCGCGAACGCGGATGTGTCCGTCGTCCTCGGCCAGGACTACAAGATCAAATAGTTGGGCTCCACCTCCTGGACGATCTCCAGGAACGATCTCCGGAAGATCGCTGCGTGGGCTGTCGGCGGTCCGTGAGACCCTAGAGGTTGATCTGACCGCCGACGAAAGCCTGCTTGTGACCGCCACGGACCGCTCCATCGAGCTCATCAACGCCGCCGCTCAGGCGGCCGCCGACCGGCTCGCGCACGACATCATTGCGTACGACGTCAGCGACGTGCTGTCGATCACAGACGCCTTCCTGCTGGCCTCGGCCCCCAACGACCGCCAGGTCAAGTCGATCGTCGACGAGATCGAGGAGCGGCTTCAGAAGGAGCTCGGGGTCAAGCCGGTGCGCCGTGAGGGTGACCGCGACGCCCGCTGGATCCTCCTCGACTACGTCGACATCGTGATCCACGTCCAGCACAGCGAGGAGCGCGTCTTCTACGCGCTGGAGCGCCTGTGGAAGGACTGCCCCGAGATCGCTCTGCCCGAGGACGCCGTCAAGACCCGAGGGAAGGCCGAGGAGCACGCCCAGCTCACCGGCGGCATGGAAGGTGACCAGAGCTGAACGGCAGCAGTGGCGGCAGGGGCCGCAGGATCGTCCTCTGGCGACACGGGCAGACGACGTGGAACCTGGAGCGCCGATTCCAGGGATCCACGGACATCGAGCTCACCGAGACCGGCGTCGGGCAGGCCCACCGGGCCGCCCGGCTGCTCGCCTCGCTGAAGCCGGATGCCATCGTCGCCTCGGATCTGCGGCGGGCGGCGGCCACGGCCGCCGAGCTCGCTGCGATCACCGGGCTCGACATCACCCATGACGCGGGACTGCGCGAGACCTACGCGGGTGCCTGGCAGGGCCTCACCCACGAAGAGATCGTCGAGCGGTACGACGAGCAGTACGCCGCGTGGAAGCGGGGCGAGCCCGTGCGGCGCGGCGGCGGCGAACTGGAGACCGAGGTCGCCGACCGGGCCGCCCCCGTCGTGCTCGATCACGCCGACAAGCTGCCCGACGGCGGCACGCTCGTCGTGGTCAGCCACGGTGGCACCATCCGCACCACCATTGGGCGGCTGCTCGGCCTGGAAGCGCGCCACTGGGAAGGGCTGGGCGGGCTCTCCAACTGCTGCTGGTCGGTGCTGGGCGAGGGCGCGCGCGGCTGGCGCCTGCTGGAGCACAACGCAGGCACCCTGCCCGAGCCCGTGCTCGGCGACGACGCCTGAGACGTCTCTCCGGGCGGCGTCGGCCGGATTTCACTTTCTGGCTGGTCACAGGCTAGAGTTCTTCTTGTTCGCAGCGCGGAAACGCAGGGAAACACAGCGAACAGCGGGGCTATAGCTCAGTTGGTAGAGCGCCTGCATGGCATGCAGGAGGTCAGGAGTTCAATTCTCCTTAGCTCCACAATCAGGATCCCGTCCCCGGCAGGGGGCGGGATCCTTGCGTTCCCCGGCGCCTCCAGCGCCCCCGTCATTCGCCGAGCCGTTCACCCCTCCTGGCGTCGGCGCAGCGCCGCCATCTGCTGCCCGCTCTCCTGGTCGGCCACCGTGCGGCGGCGGGGATTCGCGATGTCTTGTGGGCACTGTGACCGGCGAAGGCGCCGCCGTCCGTCCGTACGGCGATCCTCCGGGCCGCCGGGCGGGTCAATGACCTGCCAAGTATCGTCAACTTGGTTATCGCTGACGGACGTTAAAACCCTAGCGGCGCAATGCGGCGCTTCGCGCTCTTCACCGCCGTCTCACTCGCCTGCGGAGTGGCTGCGGACACCGGACAGTTGATCGCCTTCCGGCTGATCCAGGGGATGGGTGCGGCGGTGATGATTCCGCAGGTGCTCAGCCCGATCCAGCGGCACGCCGGCGGGGACGGCGGATTCATGCTGTATGCGGCTTTGGTCGTCATGGGGGGCGGGCATGTCGCTGGCATTCAGTCCCCTTCTTACCCGCGCACTGGCCAACGTGCGGCCCGAGGTCGCCGCCGACGCGAGTGGTGTGCTGGTGACCGTCACTCAGCTGGGTCAGCTCATCGGTGTCGCGACGTTCGGCGCGCTGTACCTCAACCGCCTTGATGCGTCAGGGGCGCACGGGTCCGGCCATGCGCTGCGGGTGTGCGCCCTCGCGCTGCCGGCGGCCGCGATCGTGGGCGTGTCGGTCGGTCTCGTAAGGCGTCGGCAACGGGTCGATTCCCAGCAGGGCTGACCCCCTTGCGGGGTCATGGCAGAATCGGACCGCCGGAGGGGGAGACGGACCGAACGGGAGGGAGCGCGCGATGCCTGCGAGCCGCCACGAGGTCGCGGACCTGCCCCTTGGTCCCGGAGTTCCCGGAGTTCCTGAAGTTCCCGGCGTTCCCGCAGAGAACGGCGGAACCTCCCGCATGTGCACGGCCCGCGGCCACGGCCGGAGCTGACCCATGGGTGCACACAGGCGGAAGTGCGACTGGTGCGGCAGCGGTACGCCCATTGTCCGGGACATGGATCCGATCAATGCCGAGTACCAGTACTGGTGCGAGGAGTGTGCGCGCGCGCTGATCATAAAAGGCGACCCGATCGAGACGTACCGGGAGCTGGAGGGGGAGCCGATCTACGGACGGCTGTTGGAGGAGCACTGCACCCTGAAGCGTTTCTACTCCTTCGCGACCGCCTGAGCATCGTGTCGCACAACCTTCCCGAACTGGGGCAAATCGGTTCCTGGGGGAATCGATTTGGTGGTGGGCCGGGGTGACCGTGTAATGTTCTCGATGTCGCCAGGGAGACCGGGCGGAACGCAACACGGGGCTATAGCTCAGTTGGTAGAGCGCCTGCATGGCATGCAGGAGGTCAGGAGTTCAATTCTCCTTAGCTCCACAGGGAAGTAACAGGAAGCGGGTCATCCGAATCGGATGGCCCGCTTCCTGTCTGTGCAGGTCAATTACGGCCGGCGGCCCCAGCTTGCAGGGGCCGCACTGGCCCGCTGTCTCGGCGGCCAGCCAGTTCGCGATCCGCGGCGATTCCCCGATCGGGCAGGTCGCGGGCCCGATCGGCAGGATCGCGCCCGCGCCCGGCGCGCCGCCCGCCGCCGCCAGGGGCGCCCGGGAGACGACGGCGTCGCGCGCGGCCATCGCGTCGATCCAGGTGCCGTGGTAGCCGCCGGTCAGCACGCCCTGGGGCAGTGGTGGTGCGCCGGCCGGCTCCAGCACGTACCGCAGGGGCGCACCTGTGGGCACCTCGATGACCATCGGGCGCGAGACGGCGCCGGAGAGGGTGAGCAGCACCGTGCCGGGCTCGTCGGGCAGGCTGGTGTGCCCGTAGCGGCCGGCACCTGTCCGGGCCGCGATGGCGAGCGCATTACGCGGAGTAACCCCAGCTTCCCGGACGTTCCGCCGTGACCCGGTGCGTGCTCCGCCGCCGCCTCGCCGGTCCTCCGGCCGTCCGCCGTCGTCCACGGAGCGGAATCGCCCGGCTGCGCTCCGGGCCCGTGCGGTACCCTGACGCCATGCGTGCCGTACGCCTTCTGCTTAGCGAGCCGCGCTGATCAGTCCCGACCGGTGTGAATGCCTGGTTGGAATCGGCGCGGCGTCCCCTCCTGTGCGAGGGGCTTTTTCGTTTCCGTAAGCGCTGGCAGATGACGATCGATGGAGCTTTGAGGATCATGAGCGAGACGAATTCCGCAGTCGACGTGGCTGCGCCGCACCGCTATACGGCGGCGATGGCCGCCGACATCGAGGCACGCTGGCAGGACTTCTGGGACGCCCACGGCACGTACGAGGCGCCGAACCCGACGGGCGATCTGGCGGGCGACGCGGAGCTGGCCGCCAAACCGAAGAAGTTCATCATGGACATGTTCCCGTACCCCTCGGGTGCGGGCCTGCACGTCGGTCACCCGCTGGGCTACATCGCCACCGATGTCTTCGCCCGCCACCAGCGCATGACCGGGCACAACGTGCTGCACACCCTGGGCTTCGACGCCTTCGGCCTGCCGGCGGAGCAGTACGCCGTACAGACCGGTACGCATCCGCGCGCCTCCACCGAGGCAAACATGGTCAACATGAAGTCCCAACTGCGCCGGCTGGGCCTGGGCCACGACAGGCGCCGCTCGTTCGCGACGATCGAGGCGGAGTACTACAAGTGGACCCAGTGGATCTTCCTGCAGATCTTCAACTCCTGGTACGACACGGAGGCGGACCGGGCCCGGCCGATCGCCGACCTGGTCGCGCAGTTCGAGAACGGTGAGCGCCCGACCCCGGACGGCCGCGACTGGAGCGCGCTGAGCGCCGTCGAGCGCGCCGATGTCCTGGGCGAGTACCGCCTGGCGTACGCCTCCGACGCCCCCGTCAACTGGTCGCCGGGGCTGGGCACCGTACTGGCCAATGAAGAGGTGACGGCCGACGGCCGTTCCGAGCGCGGGAACTTCCCCGTCTTCAAGGCCAAGCTGCGCCAGTGGAACATGCGCATCACCGCCTACGCCGACCGGCTGCTGAACGACCTGGACGGGCTGGACTGGCCCGAGGCGATCAAGCTGCAGCAGCGCAACTGGATCGGGCGTTCCGAAGGCGCGCGCGTCGACTTCCCCGTCGACGGCGCCGGTGACATCACCGTCTTCACCACCCGCCAGGACACCCTGTTCGGCGCCACGTACATGGTGCTGGCGCCTGAGCACGAGCTGGTGGAGCGGATCATTCCGGCCGCCTGGCCCGAGGGCACCCACCCGGTGTGGACCGGCGGACACGCGTCCCCGGCCGAGGCTGTCACCGCCTACCGCAAGCTGGCCGCCGCCAAGTCCGATGTGGAGCGCCAGGCCGAGGCCAAGGACAAGACCGGTGTCTTCACCGGTGCGTACGCGACCAACCCGGTGAGCGGCGAGAAGGTGCCCGTCTTCATCGCCGACTACGTCCTGATGGGCTACGGCACCGGCGCGATCATGGCCGTACCGGCGCACGACGCGCGCGACTTCGCGTTCGCCCGCGCCTTCGAGCTGCCGATGCGCTGCGTTGTCGAGCCGTCGGACGACCGCGGTACGGACACCTCCACGTGGGACGACGCGTTCGCCTCGTACGACGCGAAGCTGGTCAACTCCGCCAACGACGAGATCTCGCTGGACGGCCTGGGTGTCGTCGACGCCAAGGCGAAGATCACCGAGTGGCTGAAGGCGAAGGGCCTGGGCGAGGGGACTGTCAACTTCCGGCTGCGCGACTGGCTGTTCAGCCGCCAGCGCTACTGGGGCGAGCCCTTCCCGATCGTCTACGACGAGGACGGCATCGCCCACCCGCTGCCCGAGTCGATGCTGCCGCTGGAGCTGCCGGAGGTCGACGACTACTCGCCGCGCACCTTCGACCCGGAGGACGCCGACACCCAGCCCGAGACTCCGCTGTCCCGGAACGCCGACTGGGTCAACGTCACGCTGGACCTGGGCGACGGCAACGGCCCGAAGAAGTACCGCCGCGAGACCAACACCATGCCCAACTGGGCCGGTTCCTGCTGGTACGAGCTGCGCTACCTGGATCCGAACAACGACCGGAAGCTGGTCGACCCGGCGATCGAGCAGTACTGGATGGGGCCGCGCGAGGGCCGGCCGACCGGTGGTGTCGACCTGTACGTGGGCGGCGCCGAGCACGCCGTACTGCACCTGCTGTACGCGCGCTTCTGGTCGAAGGTCCTGCACGACCTGGGGCACATCTCGTCGGCGGAGCCGTTCCACAAGCTGTACAACCAGGGCATGATCCAGGCCTTCGTCTACCGGGACAGCCGCGGTATCGCGGTCCCGGCGGCCGAGGTCGAGGAGCGCGACGGCACGTTCTACCACCAGGGCGAGAAGGTCAGCCGCGTCCTGGGCAAGATGGGGAAGTCCCTGAAGAACGCCGTCACGCCCGACGAGATCTGCGCCGAGTACGGGGCGGACACGCTGCGTCTGTACGAGATGGCGATGGGCCCGCTGGACGTGTCGCGTCCGTGGGACACGCGCGCCGTCGTCGGCCAGTACCGGCTGCTGCAGCGGTTGTGGCGCAACATCGTCGACGAGGAGACCGGTGAGGTCACCGTCGTGGACACCGAGCCCGGCGAGGACACGCTGCGCGCGCTGCACAAGGCCATCGACGGCGTCGGCCAGGACATGGCCGGGATGCGCTTCAACACCGCCATCGCCAAGGTCACCGAGCTGAACAACCACCTGACCAAGGTGGGCGGCCCGCTGTCGCGGTCCGTCGCCGAGCGGCTGGTGCTGCTGGTCGCACCGCTGGCGCCGCACATCGCCGAGGAGCTGTGGCGCCGGCTGGGCCACACCGAGTCGGTCGTGCACCAGGACTTCCCGGTCGCCGACCCGGCGTACGTCGTGGACGAGACCGTGACCTGTGTGGTGCAGGTCAAGGGCAAGGTCAAGGCGCGGCTGGAGATCTCCCCGTCGATCTCGGACGAGGATCTGGAGGCGCTGGCCCTGGCCGACCCGGCGGTGGTCGCGGCCCTGGACGGGGCCGGGATCCGCAAGGTGATCGTGCGGGCGCCGAAGCTGGTCAACATCGTCCCCGCGTGACGGTCCGGGGCCGAGACTGACCGCCGGTTGTCGTACGGCGGTGTGAGGGCTTTCCCCTACGGGCAGGTTGGGGGTTCCGACGGAACCCTCAGCCTGCCCGTTCCGTTTACGGTTGAGGGGCCGGTACTCGGCAGCCGAACCGACATCGAGGGGCGTCATGGAAGCCGTGATCCTGATCCTGGGGCTGCTCTTTGTCGCGCTCATGGCCCTGGGCGTCTATGTGAGCGTCAGGGTCATCGGCGCGGCGAAGCGCGGCGTCGACCGCACGATCACGCAGGCGCGCCGCACCGTCGAGGACACCACGCTGCGGGCGAAGAGCTATGGCCAGCCGGGCGTGGCCGGTGAGCTGGCGCAGCTCCGGCTCGCGCTGCGTACGTCGATGCGGGCCACGCAGGAGGCGCTGCAGACAGGGGTGGCCGAGGATGCCTCGCTGTCGGAGTCGCTGGGGCTGTTCCAGCGGCTGAGTGTCCACGGGCGGGAGCTCGACGAGGAGCTGAAGAGGCTGGAGCGCGAGCCCGACCGGGCGACGGTCGTCTCGCTGCTGCCCGGGCTGAAGCAGCGCACGCAGCGGATCACGCACTCCGCGGAGTCGCTGCGGTGGGCCGCGCGCGACCGGGCACGGAAGTTCGCCGACGACGATCTGGCGGCGCTGAACACGCAGATCGACGTGGAGGCGGGGGCGCTGCGGCACTGGACGGTGGAGGAACCTGTGGAGCCTTCGGCGGGGGCGGACGCCCGTGCCGAAGGGCGGGCCGGCGCCGGTGCGGGGGCACGCCCGAGTGGGGACGGACGGGCGTGGAGTGCGCCGGTCGGCGAGGAGGGGCCGGAGGCGCTCACGGCTCGGGATCCTCGGGGGCAGACGGAGTATCCGTGGCAGAAGGCCGTGCGGCCCGAGACGATGAACTGAGGCGGCGGGGCGGACCCGACCGGGGGACTTCGGTCGCGCGCAGGGGCGGCTGCGGGCGGCTCCGGGCACGGTACGCACGCGTGTGGCCGTCGGGTCAGGCTCGAACCGACGTGACTGGTGGTGGCAGGATGCGCCCTGAAGCGACCGGATGTGATCACTCGCTCGGGGGCGGACTGCCGGGCCACCGCCCCGGCAGGTAACCTCCCGCTCATGTCCCGCCATGTCGCGATCGTCACCGATTCCACGGCCCACCTGCCGCCCCAGACGATGGAGCGGCATGGCATCACCGCGGTGCCCCTGACCGTCGTCCTCGGCGATCAGGCGCTGGAGGAGGGCACCGAGATCTCGGCCCGCTCCCTCGCGCTGGCGCTCCAGAAGCGCCGACCCGTGACGACATCCCGGCCCAGCCCCGAGGTCTTCGCCGCGGCGTACCGGGCGGCAGCCGAGGCGGGCGCAACCGGCATCGTCTCGCTGCACCTCTCGGCCGAACTCTCGGGTACGTACGATGCCGCCATGCTCGCCGCGAAGGACGCTCCGGTGCCGGTGCGGGTCGTCGACACCGGGATGGTGGCCATGGCCCTGGGATTCTGCGCACTGGCGGCGGCGGAGACGGCGGAGGGGGGCGGCAGCCTGGACGAGGCGGTCGCGGCCGCCGAGAAGCGGGCCGCGGGCACCTCCGCCTACTTCTACGTCGACACGCTGGACTATCTCCGCCGCGGTGGACGCATCGGCGCGGCCCAGGCCCTGCTGGGGTCGGCGCTCGCGGTGAAGCCGCTGCTGCAGCTGGACGGCGGCCGCATCGAGCTGCTGGAGAAGGTACGGACGGCCTCGAAGGCGATCGCACGGCTGGAGGAGATCGTCGTCGAGCGGGCGGGCACGGGCCGGGTGGACATCGCCGTGCACCACTTGGCAGCGCCCGAGCGCGCCGAGCGACTGGCCGAGAGGCTGCGCGTGCGAGTCCCGGGACTGGTTGAACTGCATGTCAGCGAGGTGGGTGCCGTGATCGGTGCGCACACCGGCCCGGGTCTGCTGGGAGCAGTGGTTTCGCCGCGTTGATCTCATTCCTGGGAGTGAGCGAGATATCCACAACCGGTCGGTTGTCCACCGGATATGGGCCTGCTCAGCGGGTTCGAGCAGATGTGCCTAGCGTCGTGAGGCATGGCTCCCCGATCACATCGTGCAAGCAGCGGAAGTGGACCCGGCCGCGCTGCGGCCTCGGACGTGCGGGACCGACGCAGGCCCGGCGCGGGCCAAGGCGTTGATCCTGGGCCCGGTACTGGCCCCGGGCGGCGACGGCCTTCGCGCGGGCGCGCCGCCGTGGTCGCTGCCGCTTCGCGGCGGCGTGCGGACGCGCTCATGGCGGGGGCGTACGGAGGACGTGCGGACCGGTCGGTGACGGGGTCGGCCCCGACCCCGGACACGGCCCCCGCACCGGCCCCGGCAGTTCCTCGTCCGGGGAGTGCCGCGCCGTCCGACGAGCCGGTGCGGGTGGTCGACCCGGCTCCGGCTGCGCCGGGGCGGTGGGAGCGGATGGTGCCCGCGGTGCGGGAGCGGCTCCCGATGTGGTTGCGGCTCAGGTGCGGTCTGGAGCCGAGAACCCTTGCCGCGCTCACCGTCGTGCTGGTCGCTGCCGCAGTCTTCGCAGCGGTTCACTTCTGGTCCGCACGGCCCCAGTCCGTACGCGCGCCCGATCCGGTCAGCGAGCGTGCGCACGCCCCGACATCGGACCCGATGGCGGATCCCGTCCATACCCCCGAACCGTCCCCCGGACCACCGGCCACCCCGGGACCGGACGGGCGGATCGTCGTCGACGTCAGCGGCAAGGTGCGGCAGCCGGGTGTCTACCCCTTGCCGTCCGGAGCGCGGGTTGCCGACGCGCTACGGGCGGCGGGCGGGGTCCGGCCGGGCGTGGACATCACCGGGCTCAACCGGGCACGGGTGCTGCTGGACGGGGAACAGGTCGTGGTCGGCGCGCCACCCGGCGCACCCGTCTCCGGTGCCACAGGCGGCGCCGGCACGGGCGGCCCTGGTGGCGCGGCGGCCGGGCCGGTCAGCCTCAACAGCGCGACCGTGGAACAGCTGGACACCCTGCCCGGCGTCGGTCCGGTCCTTGCCCAGCACATCCTCGACTACCGCACGCAGCACGGCGGCTTCCGTTCCGTCGACGAACTCCGTGAGGTCAACGGGATCGGCGACCGCCGGTTCGCCGATCTCCAACCGTTGGTACGGCCATGACCCGCCCGCACGTCCCACCGGACGTCCATACGGCGTCGGGCCGACGGCTCGGCGCCTCCGACCCGCGACAGGAGGGCCCGGTCGATCTGCGACTGGTCCCGCCGGCCCTCGCGGCCTGGGCCGCCGCGGCGCTCGCCGTAAGTGCGCCGTGGCGCTGGACGGCCGCGGGGACGGCGCTCTGCCTCGTCGCCGCCCTGGTGCTTCTCGGCCTCTCACGGGCCTCGACGACCCGCGCAGCGCGCGCTCGGGCCGCCGACCACCGGGAGTGCGAGGGCGGTGAGAGCAGCGCCGGACGGAACCGGCACAGGTTCCATGCCACCGCGGCGGCCGCGGTGCTGCTCTGCGCGGCGGCCGGAGCGACGGCGGCGGGCCTGCACGGCGCGGACGCACGACGGGGGCCCGTTCCCGGTCTGGCCGACCGTTTCGAGAGGGTCGAGGCAGAGGTGACGGTCACGTCCGACGCACGCCGGACCCGCCCCCGGGTCCAGGGCGACCACAGCACCCCGGCCGCTCTCCTCCTGGACGCCGAGATCACCGGGCTCACGGCACCCGACGGTGCCACCACCCGTCTCCGCACCCCGGTGCTGCTGATCGTGTCGCCCTCCGGTTCGACGGCGCGATGGGAGCGGCTGCTGCCGTCCACGAGGCTGCACGTGAGCGGCCGACTCGCACCCCCGCTGCACAGCGGGCAACGCAATGCCGCGGTCCTGCGTCCGGACGGCAAGGGTCCGCCTCGCGTCACCGGGCCGCCGACTCCTCTCCAGCGCACGGCGGGCGAACTGCGCGCGGGCCTGCGACGCGCGACGGACGGGCTGGATCCCGATGCGCGGGCGCTGCTCCCGGGGCTGGTCGTCGGCGACACATCCAGGGTCACCCCCGAACTCCACGAGGCCTTCCAAGCAGCCGACCTCACGCACCTGATGGCGGTCTCCGGTGCCAACCTGGCGATCCTGCTCGTGTTGTTCATCGGACCGCCCGGCGCCGCGCTCCGGGCCGAACGCCGTGGTCTGGCAGCCCGGTTGGGCATCCCGCTGCGGATGACCGCGCTGCTCGGCGGCGGACTCACGCTCGCCTTCGTCCTCGTGTGCCGACCGGAGCCGAGCGTGCTGCGCGCCGCGGTCTGCGGACTGATCACACTGCTCGCGATCGGTACGGGCCGCCGCCGCTCGCTGATTCCCGCACTCGCCGCCGCCGTTCTGCTGCTCGTGCTGTACGACCCGTGGCTGACGCGCAGTTACGGCTTCGTCCTCTCCGTGCTGGCGACCGGCGCCCTGCTCACGGTCGCCCCGCGATGGAGTGCCGCGCTGCAACGGAGGCGGGTGCCGCCCCGGCTCGCGGAGGCGCTGGGTGCGGCCGCCGCGGCGCAGGCGGTGTGCGCGCCCGTCGTCGTGCTGCTCGCCTCGCGGGTCAGTCTGGTGGCGATTCCGTGCAACCTGCTGGCCGAGTTCGCGGTGGCACCCGCCACGGTCCTCGGGTTCGCCGCGCTTGCCGCGGCACCGGTGGCCATGCCCGTGGCCGAGCTGCTCGCCCGGATCGCGGGCTGGCCGACCGGGTGGATCGCCTCCGTGGCCCGCACCGGGGCGGCTCTTCCTGGGGCGGAGATCGACTGGCCCGATGGCTGGCGGGGAGCGCTCCTGCTGGCCGCCCTCACGGCCCTGGCGGCGCTCTCCGCCCGCCGTATCGCGCGTCGCCCATGGGTCTGTTCGGCTGCCGCGCTGCTGCTGGTCCTCGCGGTGCTGCGCCCGGTGCCGCTCACCCGGGTGCTGACGGGATGGCCACCGCCGGGCTGGGCGTTCGTGATGTGCGATGTGGGTCAGGGCGACGCCATGGTGCTTGCGTCGGGGGACGGCGAGGGCGTGGTGATCGACACCGGGCCCGATCCACGTCTGGCCGACCGCTGCCTGCGTGACCTGGGCATCACTCGGGTACCGCTCCTGCTGCTCACACACTTTCACGCCGATCATGTCCGGGGTCTGCTCGGCGTGTTGCGGGGCAGAGCGGTCGGCGTGATCCAGACGACGAGTCTGGACGAACCACCGGACCAGGCGGCGTTCGTACGCAGAACTGCCGCCGCGGCGCGGGTCCCCCTGGTACGGGCGACAGCGGGAGAGCGCCGCCGCATCGGCACGCTCGACTGGCGAGTCCTGTGGCCGGCGGGAGGCGCGACGGCAGGTCCTTTGCCGGAGGAGCCCAACGACGCCAGTGTCGCGCTGTTCGTCCGGACCGGCGGACTGAGCCTGTTGCTCCTCGGTGATCTCGAACCCGCAGCCCAGCAAAGGCTGTTGCGCCAGTACCCGGCGCTTCCGCGGGTGGACGTCCTCAAGGTCGCCCATCACGGATCCGCCCACCAGGACCCGGCGTTGCTGCGCAGCGCGCGTCCCCGGCTCGCCCTGGTGAGTGTGGGCAGGGACAACCCGTACGGGCACCCGGCGGCCCGGACCGTCGAGGCGCTGAGGGCCCAGGGAGCGGAAGTGCTGCGCACGGACCTGGACGGCGCGATCGCGGTGACGGGTGCCGGGTCGCGGCTGCGGGCGGTCGGGCGCTCATGACCACCATCCGGCCGACCGCGCCCAGCGCAACCGTGTCGTGGCCGACCGCGCCCTGTTCGGCCGTACCCGCGACGACGCCGCGGCAAGCGCCGCGAGCGCCGCCGGAGCCGGTGCCGGGGATCTCGATCCACCGGCTGCCCACGGTCCGTCAGGTTGAGATTCTCGGACGCAACAGCTGATGCACATATGCGGAACGTTCAATTCGGACCTTCGGCAACACCTCCACCCAAGCCCCTTCCAGTCCCTCCGTTTGCCTCGAACGCCCCAAGAGTGATCGAATGCATGCTCGTCGGCGGGCCGCTGCTCCGACAATGACGTCCAGCCGTACGGCCCCAAGGTGAATCTCCCCCGGGGGTACGTGAAGATGTTCGGCCGTTGGCTGGGAAGCAAGAACGCAACGAGTGCGGCGCAGGGCAACCCGCTCGCGGGACTCGCGGTGCCGCGCACCGCGGGAGTCCTGAGCTGCCGCGTCCTTGATCCGGTCAACGAGGCTGTTCAGCAGGCCGAGTTCGTCGTCACGGACCGTGCGGGCCGCAAGGTTGTCGGCGGTGAGACGGACCCCTTCGGGAACGTGCTCGCCGCCGTACCGGCAGGTGACTACCGGCTGGCTGTCACGGCCGAGGGCTTCACCCCGTTCCACGGTTCGGCCACGGTCTCCGAGAGCGGCCACGCGGGTCTCGGGGACGTCATGCTCCAGGTGGCCGCGCCCCCACAGCTGCCCGACCCCGGTGAGTGGGAGATCGAGCCGAACCACTCGCAGATCGGCTTCACGGCCCGCCACATCGGGCTGGCCCGTATCCATGGCCGATTCAACACATTCGCTGGTGCGATACGGATCGCCGACCGCATGGAGGACTCCGCCATGCACGTGATCATCGACGCCTCGTCGATCGATACCAACGTGCAGATGCGCGACGACCATCTGCGGTCCAGCGACTTCTTCGATGTCGGGCGCTATCCGACGATGGAGTTCTACAGCGACCGTTTCGTTCACCGGGGCGGCAGCCGCTGGGGCGTGAGCGGCGCGCTCACTCTTCACGGCGTCAGCCGTACCGTGATGCTGGACACCCAGTACCTCGGCGTCGGCAGCGGTGTGGAGGGCGAGACCAGGGCGGCCTGCCGGGCCACCACCGAGCTGCACCGTGAGGACTTCACCCTCACCTGGCAGACCATGCTGGCCCGCGGTATCGCCGCCGTCGGCTCCAGCATCGCCATCGACATGGACATCCAGATCGTCCCCAGGGGCTGAGCCCCGGGGCGCTGCCGCCGAGGCCGCCGAGGCTGGGTGGTGTCCGATCAGGGTCGGACAGTCCTAGGGCGCCTCCAGCCAGCCCTCGTACTCCGTCGCCAGCGCGTCGAGTGCGGATGGGTCGAGCCGGCCGTCCGTGTCCTCCACGACCACCAGCCACTGGGCGTCCTCCGCGTCGTCCTCACCGGCCAGCGCGTCGCGTACGAGTTGAGGTTCCTCGGCGACCCCGAAACGGTCGGCGAGCTCCCCGGCCACCTCCTCCGCGGCATCGCGGTCGGGCAGCACCAGTACATGTCTCACATCGCTCACCTGCCCATTCTCCGGTACGGCGACGGGTGCGGGGAGAGGCGTCGAAGCGGGGCTGTCAGAGGGGCGTGGGATGCTGGACGGCGATGGCCACCAGAAGGAATTCCACCGACGATCCGCTCGCCCCCCTCACGCTCGCCGTGGGCCAGGAGGACCTCCTCCTCGACCGTGCGGTGCAGCAGGTGGTGGCGGCAGCCCGCGCGTCCGACGCCGACACGGACGTCCGCGACCTCACCTCCGACCAGCTCCAGCCGGGCACCCTTGCCGAGCTCACGAGCCCGTCGCTCTTCGCCGAGCGCAAGGTGGTGATCGTGCGGAATGCGCAGGATCTCTCCGCCGACACGATCAAGGACGTCAAGGCGTACCTCGACGCACCGGCCGAGGAGATCACGCTCGTCCTGCTGCACGCGGGCGGTGCCAAGGGCAAGGGGCTGCTGGACGCTGCGCGCAAGGCGGGTGCGCGGGAGGTCGCCTGCCCGAAGACCACGAAGCCTGCCGAGCGGCTCTCGTTCGTCCGCTCGGAGTTCCGGGCGCTGGGGCGTTCCGCGAGCCCCGAGGCGTGCCAGGCGCTCGTCGACTCCATCGGCAGCGATCTGCGTGAGCTGGCGAGCGCGGTGTCCCAGCTGGTCGCGGATGTTGAGGGCACGATCGACGAGGCGGTCGTCGGGCGCTACTACACCGGTCGTGCGGAGGCGTCCAGCTTCGCGGTCGCCGACCGGGCGGTGGAAGGGCGGGCGGCGGAGGCGCTGGAGGCATTGCGCTGGTCGCTGTCGACCGGGGTGGCGCCGGTGCTGATCACCAGTGCGCTGGCGCAGGGCGTGCGGGCGATCGGCAAGCTGTCCTCGGCGCGCGGGGGCCGGCCTGCGGATCTTGCGCGCGAACTGGGCATGCCGCCGTGGAAGATCGACCGGGTGCGGCAGCAGATGCGGGGGTGGACGCCGGACGGGGTGGCGGCGGCTCTGCGGGCGGTCGCGGATGCGGATGCGGGCGTGAAGGGCGGTGGGGACGACCCCGAGTACGCCCTGGAGAAGGCCGTGGTCGCTGTTGCGCGGGCGGCGCGGGCCGGGCGGCACTAGTTGTACCGACCCGTGAGGTTGTGGACGCGGCCGGCGGGTGGTTGGCCCTTGAGTGCGGTGTGTCCGCGGTGGTGATCGACGGGCGGGCTTGACGGGACCGGCATGTCCGGGCATGCCGAAGGCCCCGGCTGTCGCTCTGGGGAGAACGATGGCCGGGGCCTCGGTTTCACGCTCGGTGCGCCGCACCCGCGTGGCGAACGCAGGTTCGGTGTGCGGCGCGGGGGCCGGGCAGGGGCGGGAGAGAGGGCCCGCTGGTCCGTTCCGGCGGTTACATCAGAAAGCTCAGCCCTGGAGGGCGGCAACCTTGGAGGCCAGCGCCGACTTCTTGTTGGCGGCGGCGTTCTTGTGGATGACGCCCTTCGAGACAGCCTTGTCGAGCGCGCGCGAAGCGTCGCGAACGGCCGTGGTGGCCTTCTCGACGTCGCCCGCAGCGGCAGCCTCACGGGCCTTGCGGATCGCGGTCTTGAGCGAGGACTTGACGGCCTTGTTGCGCAGGCGCGCCTTCTCGTTCGTCTTGTTCCGCTTGATCTGGGACTTGATGTTCGCCACGAAAGAGCCTTTTCAGGTTCGTTGGATCTTCGATGTGCGCCCCGCCGCCCGAAAGGGCCACGAAGCACAGCTGTCAACGGTACCAGTCGCGCTCCGACCGGCCCAAACCGGCCTCTGCCCCGCGGGCGTGGGACGATGGAAGCTACGTATCGATCCGACCGACCCGACATCGACCCGAGACACGGCGTTCGGCGTCTCAAGAATCAGGACCCTGCGTGCCCGCGACTCCTATCCACGTGCCCGAGCCGAGCCGTACCGACCCGGCGCTGATCCGCAACTTCTGCATCATCGCGCACATCGACCACGGCAAGTCGACCCTTGCCGACCGGATGCTTCAGCTGACGGGTGTGGTCGACCAGCGGCAGATGCGCGCTCAGTACCTCGACCGGATGGACATCGAGCGCGAGCGCGGCATCACCATCAAGTCCCAGGCGGTACGTCTGCCCTGGGCGCCCACCACGGGCGAGGGCCAGGGCAGCACCCATGTCCTCAACATGATCGACACGCCGGGCCACGTGGACTTCACGTACGAGGTCTCCCGCTCGCTCGCCGCCTGCGAGGGCACGGTCCTGCTGGTCGACGCCGCGCAGGGCATCGAGGCTCAGACGCTGGCCAACCTCTACCTGGCGATGGAGAACGACCTCACCATCGTTCCGGTGCTCAACAAGATCGACCTGCCGGCCGCGCAGCCGGAGAAGTTCTCCGAGGAACTGGCCAACCTCATCGGCTGCCAGCCCGAGGACGTCCTCAAGGTCTCCGCGAAGACCGGCATCGGTGTGGACGCCCTGCTGGACCGGGTGGTCAGGGACGTCCCGGCGCCCGTCGGCAAGGCCGACGCACCGGCCCGCGCGATGATCTTCGACTCGGTCTACGACTCGTACCGCGGCGTCGTCACGTACGTCCGTGTCGTCGACGGCCAGCTCAACAAGCGCGAGCGCATCAGGATGATGTCCACCGGCGCCACCCACGAGCTGCTGGAGATCGGTGTCTCCTCCCCGGAGATGACCCCGGCCGACGGTCTCGGTGTGGGCGAAGTGGGCTACATCATCACCGGTGTGAAGGATGTCCGGCAGTCCAAGGTCGGTGACACGATCACCTCCCTGAACAAGGGTGCGACCGAGGCGCTGGGCGGCTACAAGGACCCCAAGCCGATGGTGTTCTCGGGGCTGTACCCGCTGGACGGCTCGGACTATCCCGACCTGCGCGAGGCCCTCGACAAACTCCAGCTCAACGACGCCGCCCTGGTGTACGAGCCGGAGACCTCCGCGGCCCTCGGCTTCGGCTTCCGTGTCGGCTTCCTCGGTCTGCTGCACCTCGACGTGATCCGCGAGCGCCTGGAGCGCGAGTTCGGTCTGGAGCTCATCGCCACCGCCCCCAACGTGGTCTACCGCGTGGACATGGAGGACGGCAGCGAGCACATCGTCACCAACCCGAGCGAGTTCCCCGAGGGCAAGATCGACAAGGTGCACGAGCCGGTCGTGCGTGCCACCGTCCTCGCCCCCAGCGAGTTCATCGGCGCGATCATGGAGCTCTGCCAGAACCGGCGCGGCACCCTGCTCGGCATGGACTACCTCTCCGAGGACCGGGTCGAGATCCGCTACACCCTGCCGCTCGCCGAGATCGTCTTCGACTTCTTCGACCAGCTGAAGTCCAAGACCCGCGGGTACGCCTCGCTCGACTACGAGCCCACCGGCGAGCAGACCGCCCAGCTCGTCAAGGTCGACATCCTGCTGCACGGCGACAAGGTCGACGCGTTCTCCGCGGTCACGCACAAGGACAAGGCGTACGCGTACGGCGTGCGGCTCGTCGCCAAGCTGCGCGAGCTCATCCCGCGGCAGAACTTCGAGGTGCCGATCCAGGCCGCCATCGGCTCCCGGGTCATTGCCCGTGAGACCGTCCGCGCCATCCGCAAGGACGTCCTCGCCAAGTGCTACGGCGGTGACATCTCCCGTAAGCGGAAGCTGCTGGAGAAGCAGAAGGAAGGCAAGAAGCGGATGAAGATGGTCGGCAATGTGGAGGTGCCTCAGGAGGCCTTCATCGCCGTGCTGTCGACGGACGAGTCGGGCGGCGAGGGCAAGGGCAAGAAGTAGTTCCCGGCGGGATTCCCGCCTCCGAGCAGGCTCCGGCTTCCGTACCCGCTACTGGGTGGTAGCCCAACGGGCCCCTGTACCGCAGCACGCTGCGGCGTGGGGGCCCGTTCGTTATGAAGCGGCGTCCGACTGCCTCTTACGCGGCGGACGCGGGCGCTCTACCCTGATCACGGCTTCGTAGTTACTCGCCAGTTAAGCAAGCGGAACCATCCGCGCGGACACGTACGCAGGACAAGCACACAGACGGACGTACCCAAGCAGGAACAAGCAGCAGCACGCAGCAACCACCAATCGGTCGTGAAGCACTGCCGCAGGCCCGGAGGATGTCGTGAGCGACACACAGACCATGATCGATAACCGACCGCCCTCCGTGGCGGGCGTCTTCATCGACCGCGTGGCGGCCACTCCGGACGGGGAGGCCTACCGCTTCCCGGTCCCGTCGGCCACCGGCCAGGGCCCCGATGAGTGGAAGTCGGTGAGCTGGGCACAGGCCGCGGAACGTGTGTACGCGATCGCCGCCGGGCTCATCGGTCTGGGTGTGGAGCCGGAGCAGCGGATCGCGCTGTCCTCCGCCACCCGCATCGAGTGGATCTTCGCCGACCTCGGTGTGATGTGCGCGGGCGCCGCGACGACCACGATCTACCCGTCGACGAACGCCGAGGAGTCGGCGTTCATCCTCGCCGACTCGGAGAGCCGGGTGCTGATCGCGGAGGACGCCGGCCAGCTGGCCAAGGCCCGTGAGCGCCGCGCCGACCTGCCGGAGCTGGCCCATGTCGTCGTCATCGACCCGCAGGGCGTCGAGCCCGACGCGGCCGACCCCGAGGGCTGGGTGCTCTCGCTGGCCGACCTGGAGGCCCGCGGCGCCGAGCTCCTGACGAAGAACCCGTCGGTGGTCCAGGACCGGGTCGGCGCGATCTCCGCCGACCAGCTGGCCACCCTGATCTACACCTCGGGCACCACCGGCCGCCCCAAGGGTGTGCGACTGCCGCACGACAACTGGTCGTACATGGCCAAGGCCACCGTGGCGACCGGCCTGATCACCGAGGACGACGTCCAGTACCTCTGGCTACCGCTCGCGCACGTCTTCGGCAAGGTCCTCACCTCCGGCCAGATCGAGGTCGGTCACGTGACCGCGGTCGACGGCCGGATCGACAAGATCATCGAGAACCTGCCGGTCGTCCAGCCGACGTACATGGCCTCCGTGCCCCGGATCTTCGAGAAGGTCTACAACGGGGTCGCGTCCAAGGCGCGGGCCGGCGGCGCCGCCAAGTACAAGATCTTCCAGTGGGCGGCCGGGGTCGCCCGCGAGTACGCCAAGGTGTCCCAGGACAACTTCCGGCGCACCGGCAGGGCCTCCGTGCCGTTCGCACTCGGCGCCAAGCACAAGGTCGCCGACGCGCTCGTCTTCGCCAAGATCCGCGAGGCCTTCGGCGGCCGGCTCCGCGCCTGTGTTTCCGGCTCCGCAGCGCTCGCCCCCGAGATCGGCTACTTCTTCGCCGGCGCCGGCATCCACATCCTGGAGGGCTACGGGCTCACCGAGTCCAGCGCCGCCTCCTTCGTCAACCCGGGCGAGGCCTACCGCACGGGTACGGTCGGCAAGCCGCTCCCCGGCACCGAGGTACGGATCGCGGACGACGGCGAGATCATGCTGCGCGGCCCCGGCATCATGGAGGGCTACCACCGCCAGCCGGAGAAGACCGCCGAGGTGCTGGAGCCCGACGGCTGGCTGCACAGCGGTGACATCGGCGAGCTCTCGGTGGACGGCTACCTGCGGATCACCGACCGCAAGAAGGACCTGATCAAGACGTCGGGCGGCAAGTACGTCGCCCCGGCGGAGGTCGAGGGACAGTTCAAGGCGGTGTGTCCGTTCGTCTCCAACATCCTGGTGCACGGCGCGGACCGTAACTACTGCACCGCCCTGATCACCCTCGACGGGCCGAGCATCCTCGGCTGGGCCGCCGAGAACGGTCTGGCGGGCAAGCCGTACGCCGACGTGGTCGCGTCCCCGCAGACCGTGGAGCTCATCGACGGTTATGTGAAGCGGCTCAACGAGAGGCTGCAGCGCTGGCAGACCATCAAGCAGTTCCGGCTGCTGCCGCGCGACCTCGACGTCGAGCACGGCGAGCTCACGCCGAGCCTCAAGCTCAAGCGGCCGGTCGTCGAGCGCGCGTACAAGAGCCTCATCGACGAGATGTACGTGGGGGCCCGCGAGGCGTAACGCGAGGCGTCACGAAGCGCGCGCGGTGCGGACGGGGTGAGCCGCCCCGTCCGCACCGTCGTTTCGCGTCGCCGTTCCTGGCAAACGGTCCTGCGTCATTCTCTGTTCACTTCGGTAACTCGGTGCTTATGGACAGGGCCGGTCTGTCACTCTGTCGGTGTCGTCAGCGGCACACGGCAAGAGACAGGCCGTGCGAGAACAGGTCAGGAGCTGCGCCATGGGGCCCATTCCCTTGCAGCGGGACACCGTTCAGCGTCCCGGTACGTACGTCGGCCGGGCGGAAGCGCAGCCGGTCGCCCGGACGAGTCTGCCCGGGAATCTCCTCGCGCCCGCCGCCGCCCGCCGGTTCGTCCGGGCCGCGCTGGCCGAGTGGAGCGGACTGGGGCTGCCCGCGGCCGTGGGGTTCAGCGACCGGTTTGCGGACGACGCGGTGGTTGTCGTCGATGAGCTCGTCACCAATGCCGTCGTGCACGCCGGGACCACCGTCGAGCTGCTCTTCCGGCTGGAGGAGGCGGCCGGGGACGAGGCCGCCGCCCTGGTGCTGGAGGTCGCCGATCATCACCCCGCCCGTTCCGTGCGCAGCGAACGCCCCGGCCCGTTATCGGCCGCGGACCGGGACGGACCGGCCGAGTGCGGGCGCGGGCTGCAGGTCGTGGCCACGCTCGCCGAGCGCTGGGGCATCACGTACCGCACCGGCCTGAAGACCGTCTGGGCCCGACTGCCCGTCGACGACTGGACCGACGCGCCCGATCCGGCAGCCGAGCCCGAACTGCACGCCGCCGAGCTGCTCGCCCCCAGCGTCCGCCGCGCCGTCCGCGACGACGCGGACTGGGCCGGGCGCGGTGCGCTCTCGTTCCTCGCCGAGGCATCGGATCTGCTTGCGGGGCAGCTCGACGAGGACATCGTGGCGGCGCTCGCCGGGCAGCTGCTGGTGCCCCGGCTCGGCGACTGGTGCGCGATCTGGCTGCAGGGCGAAGGCGGCGGGCCCTCGGCCGCGCCACGGCTGGTGCGGGTCTGGCACGCCGACGAGGACGGCACGGAGCAGCTGCGCACGGTCCTGGAGGAGGAGCCGCTCCTGCTGTCCGACGAGGCCGGCACCGGGCCGGTTCCGGTTCCGTGGCCCCTGAGCGAGGGGGAGGACGAGGGGACAGCCCTGGGGTTTCGGATGACGTCGGGGGACCGCACGCTCGGCGCCGTTCTGCTCGGCCGGGAGGGCGCCGCCCGTGTGCCGCACGAAGTGACCGCCCTGGTGAAGGATTTCGTACGCCGCGTCGGCCTCGCCGTAGGCGCCGCTCGCGCGTACACCCGGCAGGCCACCATCAGCCGCGTCCTGCAGCGCGGTCTGCTGCCCAGCAAGGTCGCGGAGATACCCGGCGTCAGCAGCTCGCTGGTGTACGAGCCCTCCGACGACGGTGTCGTCGGAGGTGACTTCTACGACATTTTTCCGTGCCCCGGCGACCGCTGGTGCTTCGTCCTCGGCGATGTGCAGGGCAGCGGCCCCGAGGCCGCCGTCGTCACCGGTCTCGCCCGGCCCTGGCTGCGGCTGCTGGCCCGGGAGGGTTTCCGCGTCGGCGAGGTGCTGGACCGGCTCAACCGGCTGCTCCTCGACGACGCGATGGAGACCGCCGAGGCCGCCGCGCTCATGGTCGCGGCCGCGGGCGGGCAGCAGCTGGCGGAGGGCGGCCAGCATCTGCGGGAGGACGGTCCGCAGCTGCCGGACGGCGGGCAGCCCCGGTTCCTCTCCCTGCTGTACGGGGAGATGGTGCCGCTGCCCGGTGGGGGAGTGCGCTGCACGCTCGCCAGCGCGGGCCATCCGCTGCCGCTGCTGCTGCGGCCCGACGGCACCGTGCGGGCCGCCGCCGAGCCGCAGGTGCTGCTCGGGGTCGTCGAGGACGTCGCGTACGAGAGCCAGAGCTTCGACCTGGCGCCGGGGGACAGTCTGCTCTGCGTCACGGACGGGGTCACGGAGCGGCGCTCCGGGCCGGCGATGTTCGACGACGGGGACGGGCTCGCCCGGGCACTGGCCGGGTGCGCCGGGCTGACCGCGGAGGGGATCGCGGACCGGATCAAACGCGCCGTTCACGAGTTCGCCGAGCGCCCGCCGGACGACGATCTGGCGCTGGTGGTCCTGCAGGCCGTAAGCGCGGGCGGGTAACGACCGGCGACGAGTGACAATGGACGGTATGCCTTCCGTACTGCCCGATGGTGAGCCCGTGCCCGACGACGGGGCGCTGCCCCGCCATGCCCTGGAAGGCGCCGCCGACCGGCCGCTCGGCTTCTACCTGCATGTGCCGTACTGCGCCACGCGCTGCGGGTACTGCGACTTCAACACGTACACGGCGACCGAGCTGCGGGGGTCGGGCGGTGCGCTGGCCTCCCGGGACAACTACGCCGCCCATCTGATCGGCGAGGTCCGCCAGGCCCGCAAGGTGCTCGGCGACGACCCGCGACCGGTCCGTACGGTGTTCGTCGGCGGCGGTACGCCCACGCTGCTGCCCGCCGGGGACCTCGTACGGATGCTGGCGGCGATCCGTGACGAGTTCGGGCTCGCCGACGACGCCGAGATCACCACCGAGGCCAATCCGGAGTCGGTCGACCCGGCGTATCTGGCGGAGCTGCGCGAAGGCGGCTTCAACCGGATCTCGTTCGGGATGCAGAGTGCCCGCCGGCACGTGCTGAAGATCCTCGACCGTACGCATACGCCGGGGCGGCCCGAGGCGTGTGTCGCCGAGGCCCGGGAGGCGGGCTTCGAGCACGTCAATCTCGACCTGATCTACGGCACGCCCGGGGAGTCCGACGACGACTGGCGGGCCTCACTGGACGCGGCGATCGGAGCGGGGCCGGACCATGTGTCCGCGTACGCGCTGATCGTCGAGGAGGGCACGCAGCTGGCGCGGCGGATCCGGCGCGGCGAGGTTCCGATGACGGACGACGACGTCCACGCCGACCGGTATCTGATCGCCGACGAGGCCATGGCCGCGGCGGGCTTCTCCTGGTACGAGGTGTCGAACTGGGCCCGGACGGTGGACGGGCGGTGCCTGCACAACGAGCTGTACTGGCGAGGCGCCGACTGGTGGGGGGCCGGGCCGGGGGCGCACAGCCATGTGGGCGGGGTGCGCTGGTGGAACGTGAAGCATCCCGGCGCGTACGCGCAGGCGCTCGCGGAGGGGCGGTCACCGGGCGCGGGACGGGAGATCCTGTCGGCGGAGGACCGGCGGGTCGAGCGGATTCTGCTGGAGCTGCGGCTGGTCGACGGGTGTCCGCTGTCGCTGCTGGCGCCCGCCGGACTGGCAGCGGCGGGGCGCGCGGTGGAGGACGGGCTGCTGGAGACGGCGCCTTATGCGCAGGGGCGGGCGGTGCTGACTCTGCGGGGGCGGTTGCTCGCGGATGCGGTGGTCAGGGACCTGGTGGACTGAGGGGCGCGGGGGCGCCGGCGGCGGGCTTGTTCCCCTGCCCGCCCCCCTTTCCCGGAACCGGAGGCTCCACCTGAGGGCCCTCGGAACCCCGGCCCCTGGACCTCGGTCGCCGGACGGGCTGAACGAGGGACTGGTGCCGCGACCGGCAGGCTTTGCCCCGTCGCGCCGCCCGGCACGCACGCTCCGGACGACGCTCCTCATGGGGCAAACACTGCCGGTCACGGCACTAGGAGGGCACTGAAGACCTTGGCCGGGCTCCCGGCGTCTTGCACGCACATCTGCGGCGTTGCCAAAACGGCCTGATAGCTCCGCCATGAGGCCGCTTCGGCGCCTTGCAGCTGTACGCACCAGACGCCGCTCGCTGATCCGGCCAAGATCTCAGCACCCTCCTAGGCCGGCGCCGTCACGAAGTCGATCAGGTGTTCCACCGAGCCCAGCAGCGCCGGCTCCACATCCTTGTACGAGCGGACCGTCGACAGGATGCGCTGCCACGCCGCGCCCGTGTTCTCCGGCCAGCCCAGTGACCGGCACACGCCCGTCTTCCAGTCCAGGCCGCGGGGCACCACCGGCCAGGCGCCGATGCCCACTGACGCCGGCTTCACCGCCTCCCAGATGTCGATGTACGGGTGGCCCACCACCAGCACGTTCGCGTCGGTGACCTCGGCCGCGATTCTCGACTCCTTGGAGCCGGGGACCAGGTGGTCGACCAGGACGCCCAGTCGCGCATCCGGGCCGGGGGCGAACGAGCGGACGATGGACGGGAGGTCGTCGATGCCTTCCAGGTACTCCACCACCACACCCTCGATGCGCAGGTCGTCGCCCCAGACCCGTTCGACCAACTCCGCGTCGTGCCGGCCCTCCACATAGATCCGGCCCGCCCGCGCCACCCGGGCCCGCGCCCCGGGGACCGCCACGGAACCGGAGGCCGTGCGGGCGGGCCGGGCCGGGCCGGTGGCCGAGGGGCGTACGAGAGTGATGACGCGGCCCTCCAGGAGGAAGCCGCGCGGTTGCATCGGGAACACCCGGTGCTTGCCGAAACGGTCCTCCAGGGTCACCGTCGGGCCCTGCGCCGTCTTCTCGCAGCGGATCACCGCACCGCAGAAGCCGGTGGAGACCTCCTCCACGACCAGATCGGGCTCGGCGGGGACTTCCGGGACGGGAGCGGACTTCTTCCAGGGCGGGGTCAGGTCCGGGTGGTAGCTGCGCATCGGACGACGATAGGACGGGAACCGGTCACGACACGCCGAAGGCGGCGGACAGCCGGTCACGTTGTGCCCGGACGAACGCCGCGTCCACGACGGCCCCGTGCCCCGGCACATACACCGCGTCCTCGCCGCCCAGCGCCAGCAGCCGGTCCAGCGCGGCCGGCCAGCGCGACGGGATCGCGTCCGGGCCCGCCTGCGGTTCGCCCGATTCCTCGACCAGGTCGCCGCAGAGGACCACGGCCGGGGAGTCGGGCACGAGGGCGACGAGGTCGTGGCCGCTGTGGGCGGGGCCCACGTTCGCCAGCAGCACCTGACGGCCGCCGCCCAGGTCCAGCGTCCATTCGCCGCACACCTGGTGGTGCGGCGCCACCAGGACGTCCGCCGCCTGCGCCGCGTCCTCCTCGGACACCCCCTGGCGTACCGCGTCGGCGTACAGCTCGTCCGCACTGCCGGCGAGGAGAGCGGCCGTACCGATCGCGCCGTACACCTCCGCCCCGGCGAATGCCGCGGTGCCGAGCACATGGTCGAAATGAGGGTGACTGAGTGCGATATGCGTCACCCTCCGGCCGGTCATCGCCTGCACCTGGGTCCGTATCTCCACACCTTCGCGCAGCGTCGATCCCGTGTCGAAGAGCAGGGCAGCCTCCGCTCCGACCACCAGTGCGACCGTGGCATCCCACCCGGGGAGCCTCCGGCGGCCCACACCGTCGCCCAGTCGCTCCCAGCCGAACTCTTCCCAAGACGTGTTCATGCGGAGACGGTATCGGCAACGACCTGCACAGTCTCGGGGTAGCGTGGCCGGTCGCCCTTGCTAGGGCCCCACCCGATCGCCGTACACTGGCGGGGGATCGCTGGCACTCGTACGCATCGAGTGCCAGGAATCACCGGAGATCGACCAGAACCACCGAGGGAACACAGCTGGAGGTGTGCGCCATGCTCAGCGAACGCAGACTCGAGGTGCTGCGCGCCATCGTCCAGGACTATGTCGGCACCGAGGAGCCCGTCGGCTCCAAGGCGCTCACCGAGCGGCACAAGCTGGGGGTCTCCCCGGCCACCGTCCGCAACGACATGGCGGTGCTGGAGGACGAGGGTTTCATCGCCCAGCCCCACACCAGCGCGGGCCGCATCCCGACGGACAAGGGCTACCGGCTCTTCGTCGACAAGCTCGCCGGGGTCAAGCCCCTGTCGTCGCCGGAGCGCAGGGCCATCCAGAACTTCCTCGACGGCGCGGTCGACCTCGACGATGTCGTGGGCCGCACCGTACGGCTGCTCGCGCAGTTGACCCGGCAGGTCGCCGTCGTGCAGTACCCCTCGCTGACCCGGTCCACGGTGCGGCATGTGGAACTGCTGTCGCTGGCGCCCGCCCGGCTGATGCTCGTGCTGATCACGGACACCGGCCGGGTCGAACAGCGCATGATCGACTGTCCCGCGCCGTTCGGTGAGACCTCTCTCGCCGATCTGCGGGCCCGGCTCAACAGCCGGGTCGTGGGGCGCCGGTTCTCGGACGTCCCGCAGCTGGTGCAGGACCTGCCGGAATCCTTCGAGGGCGAGGACCGGGGAACCGTGTCCACCGTGCTCTCCACCCTGCTCGAAACCCTCGTCGAGGAGACGGAGGAGCGGCTGATGATCGGCGGCACCTCCAACCTCACCCGCTTCGGGCACGACTTCCCTCTGATGATCCGGCCGGTGCTGGAGGCACTGGAGGAGCAGGTCGTGCTGCTGAAGCTGCTCGGCGAGGCCAAGGACTCGGGCATGACCGTACGTATCGGGCACGAGAACGCCCATGAGGGGCTCAACTCCACGTCCGTCGTCGCGGTCGGCTACGGTTCGGGCGACGAGGCAGTCGCCAAACTCGGCGTGGTCGGACCGACCCGCATGGACTACCCCGGAACGATGGGAGCGGTACGCGCAGTGGCACGTTACGTCGGACAGATCCTGGCGGAGTCGTAAGTGGCCACCGACTACTACGCCGTTCTCGGCGTGCGCCGCGACGCACCTCAGGACGAGATCAAGAAGGCCTTCCGGCGGCTCGCACGCGAGCTGCATCCGGACGTCAACCCCGATCCGAAGACCCAGGAGCGGTTCAAGGAGATCAACGCCGCCTACGAGGTGTTGTCGGACCCGCAGAAGAAGCAGGTCTACGACCTCGGCGGTGACCCGCTGTCCGCCTCCGGCGGCGGCGGCGCGGGCGGATTCGGACAGGGTGGCTTCGGCAACTTCTCCGACATCATGGACGCGTTCTTCGGCACGGCGTCGCAGCGCGGACCGCGGTCGCGCACCCGGCGCGGCCAGGACGCGATGATCCGGCTGGAGATCGATCTCGCCGAGGCGGCGTTCGGTACCACCAAGGACATCCAGGTCGACACGGCCGTCGTCTGTACGACCTGCAGCGGCGAGGGCGCCGCACCCGGCACCTCCGCCCAGACCTGTGACATGTGCCGTGGCCGCGGCGAGGTCTCCCAGGTCACCCGGTCGTTCCTCGGCCAGGTCATGACCTCGCGGCCCTGCCCGCAGTGCCAGGGCTTCGGTACGGTCGTGCCGACCCCGTGCCCGGAGTGCGCCGGTGACGGCCGCATCCGTTCGCGGCGCACGCTCACCGTGAAGATCCCCGCCGGTGTCGACAACGGCACCCGCATCCAGCTCGCGGGCGAGGGCGAGGTCGGCCCCGGCGGCGGCCCGGCCGGCGACCTGTACGTCGAGATCCATGAGCTGCCGCACCCGGTGTTCCAGCGACGCGGCGACGATCTGCACTGCACGGTCACCATCCCCATGACGGCGGGCGCACTCGGCACGAAGGTGCCGCTGGAGACGCTCGACGGCTTGGAGGAGGTCGACATCCGGCCGGGCACCCAGTCCGGCCAGTCGGTCCCGCTGCACGGCCGCGGCATCACGCATCTGCGGGGCGGCGGGCGCGGCGACCTGATCGTGCACGTCGAGGTGACGACCCCGTCGAAGCTGGACCCGGAGCAGGAGCGACTGCTGCGGGAGCTCGCGAAGCTGCGTGGCGAGGAGCGGCCCACCGGTCAGTTCCAGCCAGGGCAACAGGGACTCTTCTCCCGCCTGAAGGATGCGTTCAACGGCCGCTGAGGACCGTCCGCACCCCGCTGTTCCCTTGCGCCGTAGCGCCCGCCCGTCCCCGGACCGGCGGGCGCTACGGCGTTCCGCGGATACCGCTCCGGCCGTGCCGTGGCTGATTCGGCAGGGTGCACCGGACGTGACACGATGCGGTCATGTCATCCGCGTTGACCGATCTCTGCCGGTATCCGGTCGTGCAGGCCCCGATGGCGGGCGGTGTGTCCTGTCCGCAGCTCGTGTCGGCCGTTGCCGAAGCCGGTGGGCTCGGCTTCCTGGCCGCCGGGTACAAGACGGCGGACGGCATGTACAACGAGATCAAACAGCTGCGCGGAATGACTGGTCAGCCGTTCGGCGTCAACCTCTTCATGCCGCAGCCGAACCTCGCGGACCCGAGCGCCGTCGAGGTGTACCGGCACCAGCTCGCCGGTGAGGCCGCCTGGTACGAGACCCCGCTCGGTGACCCGGACTCCAGCGGTGACGACGGCTACGAGGCCAAGCTCGCGATTCTCCTGGAGGACCCCGTTCCGGTGGTCTCCTTCACGTTCGGCTGCCCCACCCGCGACGCCCTCGACGCGCTCGCCGGAGTCGGTACGTACACCGTCGTGACGGTCACCTCGCCCGAGGAGGCCCAGGCCGCCCAGTGGGCGGGCGCCGACGCGATCTGTGTCCAGGGCGTCGAGGCGGGCGGCCATCGGTCCACCCACCGCGACGACCCGCAGACCGACGACGCCGGCATCGGGCTGCTCTCCCTGGTGGCCCAGGTCCGTGAGACCGTCCAGCTGCCGCTCATCGCGTCCGGCGGCATCATGCGCGGCTCCCAGATCGCGGCGGTCCTCGCGGCGGGCGCGGAGGCGGCGCAGCTCGGCACGGCATTCCTGGTCTGCCCCGAGTCCGGCGCCCATCTGCTGCACAAGCAGGCGCTGACCAACCCGCTGTTCGTACGGACGGCCCTGACCCGGGCGTTCTCCGGACGCCCCGCCCGCGGCCTCGTCAACCGCTTCGTGCGCGAGCACGGTCCGTACGCTCCCGCCGCCTACCCACAGGTGCACCATGTCACCAGTGGGCTGCGCAAGGCCGCGGCCAGGGCCGGGGACGCGCAGGGCATGGCCCTGTGGGCGGGCCAGGGCCACCGCATGGCACGCGAGTTGCCGGCCGGCCGGCTGGTCGAGCTGCTCGCCGAAGAACTGGACGCCGCACACGCGGCACCGAGCACAAGGAGCACGCAGTGACCGCACCGGTCTTCGTCGTCGAACAGGTCCCCGCCGGGCCCGAGTTCGTCCTGGACGGCCCCGAGGGGCGGCACGCCGTTTCGGTCAAGCGGCTGCGGGCCGGTGAGGACGTCGTCCTGACGGACGGGCACGGCCGGTGGACGGAAGGGATCGTGCGGGCCGCCGAGGGCAAGGACCGGCTGGTGGTGACGGACCTCTGCACGGTCCACGAGGAGCCCCGTCCCACGCCCCGCATCACCGTGGTCCAGGCGCTCCCCAAGGGTGACCGCGGCGAGGTCGCCGTCGAGACGATGACGGAGACGGGCGTCGACGCGATCGTGCCGTGGCAGGCTTCGCGCTGCATCACCCAGTGGAAGGGCGACCGCGGTCTCAAGGCCCTCGCGAAGTGGCGGAACACGGCCCGCGAGGCGGGCAAGCAGTCGCGCCGGGTGCGATTCCCGGAGGTGACGGACGCACTGACGACCAAACAGGTTGCCGCACTTCTGGCCACAGCCGACTTCGCGGCCGTCCTGCACGAGGACCGGGGGTACGACAGCGAGCCGCTGGCCACCGTCGGACTGCCCGCAGGGGGCGAGATCGTCCTGGTCGTGGGCCCCGAGGGCGGTGTGTCGCCCGAGGAACTGGCGGCCTTCTCCGAGGCGGGCGCCCGGACCTGCCGGCTCGGCCGGAGCGTCCTGCGCACCTCGACGGCGGGCACCGCGGCGACGGCACTGCTGCTGGGGCGCACCGGCCGCTGGGCGTAACCGCCGTATACAACACGTCCGGTGTGGCTGCAAGCGGTCTACCGCACTGCGGGGGAGTGGTGGGACCCTGCCACGTATGGGGACATTGAGGGCATTGAGTCCATGGGGTCGCGGCCGGACCCATCACATTCCGGCCGTACTGTGCCTCGTCGGTGCGGCGGTTGCGGGGGCCGTCGCCTGCGAGCCGATCTACGGGCTGAACTCCGCGTCCGTCGCCCTGACCACCGACCGGACCGGCACCGCGGCGCTGGAGCGCAAAGGGGTCGATGTGCAGTGGCTGAACTGCACGGCCCAGGTCGAGGGCGGCGGTAAGACGCCGTCCTCGACCCGGCCCTCCGCGTCCGTGCGGCAGGTGGCGCACGTCGACTGCCGCGGCCGGACCACGGGCGGCAAGGACATCACACTCGTCGGCAAGGTCACGAAGGAGGTCAACGGGCTTTGTGTACGGGGGGACTTGACCGGGAAGGTCGGCGGCAGGACCGTCCTGCGGGCCGATGTGCTCGGCAACTGTCGCGCCGCCCCCTCGACCGGCCGCGTGACACCGCCGACGGGCGGCGGAAACGACGGTGGCGGCCGTGCCCGGCCGACCGTCACCGTGACCGTCACGGTGACCGGGCATCCGCAGGGCAAGTGAGTGGGTCCGGCACACGGGCGGGGGCGGACTCCGGCCAACCCCGTTCCCCGGAGCACGACCGCAGCCTAGGGTGATCGATGTGACACAGCCTGCCTATCTCCGGTACCCCCATGTCCAGGGCGACTTGATCGCCTTCACCGCCGAGGACGATGTCTGGCTGGCGCCGCTCGACGGTGGCCGGGCCTGGCGGGTCAGCGCCGACAACCGGCCCGTCCGCCAGCCACACATATCGCCCGACGGCACCCACGTCGCCTGGACGTCCACCCGGGACGGCGCCCCCGAGGTGCACCTCGCCCCCGTCGACGGAGGCCCTTCGAAGCGGCTGACCTACTGGGGCGACGCGCGGACCACCGTACGCGGCTGGACCCCCGAGGGCGACGTCCTGGTGACCAGCACCCAGGGGCAGGTGTCGCTGCGCCGCAGCTGGGCCCGGGCCGTCCCGGTCGACGGCGGGCCGGCGCGGACCCTGCCGTACGGACCGGTCGGCTCCCTCGCGTACGGACCCGGCGGACGGGTCCTGCTGCTCTCCGCCGCCATGGGGCGCGAGGCCGCCACCTGGAAGCGCTACCGGGGCGGCACGGCGGGCAAGTTGTGGCTCGCGCAAGCGCCAGGGGAAGGCCAGGGTCCTGACGGCGTCGCGGACTTCGTACGGATCCACGAGGGCCTCGACGGCAACATCGAATGCCCGATGTGGGTCGGCGACCGGCTCGCCTTCCTCTCCGACCACGAAGGCGTCGGCGCGCTCTACTCCTCGCTCCCCGACGGCTCCGACCTGCGTCGGCACACCGAGGCCGAGGGCTTCTACGCCCGCCACGCGACGACCGACGGCACCCGCGTCAGCTACGCCTCGGCCGGTGAGCTGTGGCTGCTCGACGACCTGGAAGGCACCGGACCCCGGCGTCTCGACATCCGACTCGGCGGCCAGCGCGCCGACCTCCAGCCGCACTCCGTGCACGCCGGGAGCCACCTCGACGCGGCGTCCCCGGACCGTACCGGCCGCGGCAGTGCCGTCGGGACGCGCGGCGCCGTCCACTGGGTCACCCACCGCGAGGGCCCGGCCCGCGCACTGGCCGTCGAACCCGGGGTGCGGGCCAGACTGCCCCGCACCTTCCAGGCCGACGGCGATCAGCACGTCGTCTGGGTCACCGACGCGGAGGGCGACGACGCCCTGGAGTGCGCACCCGCCACCGGAACCGCTCCGGGCACCGCACCGCGCCGGCTGGCCGCCGGCCGGCTCGGCAGGGTGCTCGACCTGGCGACGGCCGCCGACGGCAGCCGGTTCGCCGTCGCCTCGCACGACGGCCGGATCCTGATCGTCGAGCGGGAGAGCGGCGAGGTCCACGAGGTCGACCGCAGCGAACACGGCGACGCCTCCGGACTCGTCTTCTCACCGGACTCGGCATGGCTCGCCTGGTCCCACCCCGGGCCCGAGCCGCTGAGCCAGCTCAAGCTCGCGCACCTCGCCGATCTGTCGGTCGCCGAGGCCACGCCGCTCCGCTTCCGGGACTACGCCCCCGCGTTCACCGTCGACGGCAAGCACCTCGCCTTCCTCTCCGAACGGGCCTTCGACCCGGTCTACGACGCGCACGTCTTCGACCTGGCCTTCGTCGGCGCCTGCCGCCCGCACCTGTTGACGCTCGCCGCCACCACACCCTCCCCGTTCGGGCCGCAGCGCCACGGCCGCCCGGCCGAGAAGGAGAAGAGCTCCGGCGACGGCGACCAGGACAACCCCACCGCGCTGCCCGTCACCCGGATCGACCTCGACGGGCTCGCCGACCGGATCGTGCCGCTGCCCGTCGAGGCCGCCCGCTACTCCTCGCTGCGCGCGGCGAAGGACGGACTGCTGTGGCTGCGGCACCCGGTGACGGGCGTGCTCGGTACGGCAGGGGCGACGACGGACTCCCGGGGACCGGAGACCGTCCTGGAGCGGTACGACCTGGAGAAGCTGCACAGCGACGAACTCGCCTCCGACGTCAGCTGGTTCGCCGTCAGCGGCGACGGCAAGCGGCTGATCCTGCACACCCGGGGCAAGCTGCGCGTCGTACCCGCCGACAGCCGTGTCCCGGCAGGCTCCGACGACGACCACGACAGCAGCGACAACAGCGTCACCGTCGACCTCTCCCGGATCCGCCGGACCGTCGAACCGGCCGCCGAATGGCGCCAGATGTACGACGAGGCCGGCCGCATCATGCGCGACAACTTCTGGCGGCCCGACATGGGCGGCGTCGACTGGGACGGCGTCCTCGACCGCTACCGGCCGGTGCTGGCGCGCGTCGCCACCCATGACGACCTCGTCGACCTGCTCTGGGAGGTGCAGGGGGAGCTCGGCACCTCGCACGCGTATGTGACGCCGCCGGGCGGCCGGAACGACGACGCGAGCCGGCAGGGGCTGCTCGGGGTCGACATCTCCCGCACGGACGAAGGCCATTGGCGTATCGACCGGATCCTGCCGTCCGAGACGTCCGACCCGGCAGCCCGCTCGCCGCTCGCCGCGCCCGGCGTCGCGGTCCGCGCCGGGGACGCGATCCTCGCCGTCGACGGGCAGGAGATCGACCCCCTGACCGGGCCCGGGCCGCTGCTCACCGGCTCGGCGGGCAAGCCGGTCGAGCTGACCGTCTCGCCGGCGGACGGCGGCAACCTGCGTCATGTCGTCGTCGTGCCGACCGCGGACGAGGAGGCGCTGCGGTACCACGCGTGGGTGGCGGACCGGCGGGCGTACGTGCACGAGCGGTCCGGCGGACGCCTCGGCTACCTCCACGTCCCCGACATGGTCGGCTCCGGCTGGGCGCAGCTCCACCGGGACCTGCGGGTCGAAGTGGCCCGTGAGGGGCTGGTGGTGGACGTACGGGAGAACCGCGGCGGTCACACGTCGCAGCTGGTCGTGGAGAAGCTGGCCCGCCGCATCGTCGGCTGGGACCTGCCGCGCGGCATGCAGCCGTACAGCTACCCCTTGGACGCGCCGCGCGGTCCGGTGGTGGCCGTGGCGAACGAGTTCTCCGGCTCGGACGGCGACATCGTGAACGCGGCGATCAAGGCGCTCGGGATCGGGCCGGTGGTCGGTACGCGGACGTGGGGCGGCGTGGTCGGCATCGACAGCCGGTACCGGCTGGTCGACGGCACGCTGGTCACGCAGCCCAAGTACGCGTTCTGGCTCGAGGGGTACGGCTGGGGAGTGGAGAACCACGGGGTGGACCCGGACGTGGAGGTCGTGATGGCGCCGCAGGACCATGCGGCGGGACGGGATCCGCAGCTGGACGCCGCGATCCGGATCGCGCTGGAGGGGCTCGCGGAGAGCCCGGCGAAGTCGGCACCGGGTCTGCCGGGATAACGGCCTCCCCCGCGACAGGGAGCCCACTCCCTGTCGCGGGGGAGGCCGTCAGGGGCTGGGGCCTTTCCTCCGGATCCGGCCTGACCCGGTGGAAAGGCCCTCGTTCCCCTGCCCGCCCGTTCCCGGGACCGGGGTTCCGCCCCCGGTTTCGGGAACGGGGCAACCGCGCCCGATAGCATGCCCGTGTACGGATCAACCACGCGACCGAGGAGCCCGGCCATGGCGGGAGAACCGCAGCCCGACTGCCTGTTCTGCAAGATCGTCTCGGGAGACGTCCCGGCAACCATCGTCCGCGAGACCGAGACGACCGTCGCCTTCCGCGACATCAACCCCCAGGCCCCCACCCACATCCTCGTCATCCCCCGCGTCCACCACCGCGACGCCGCCACCCTCGCCGCCGCCGAGCCGCAGATCGCCGCCGACATACTGCTCGAGGCCGCGAACGTCGCCGCCGACGAGAAGATCACCGACACCGGTTACCGGGTCGTCTTCAACACCGGCACCGGTGCCGGGCAGACCGTCTTCCACGCGCACGCCCACGTCCTGGGTGGCCGCGGAATGCAGTGGCCGCCCGGATAACGCCGAACCACCCGAATCGCAGGCCGCCGCACCTATGTCCGTACGCGAACTCGTCGTTCTCGGCACCGCCAGCCAGGTTCCCACCCGGCACCGCAACCACAACGGCTATCTGCTGCGCTGGGACGGCGAGGGCATCCTCTTCGACCCCGGTGAGGGCACCCAGCGCCAGATGCTGCGCGCCGGTGTCGCCGCGCACGACATCAACCGGATCTGCGTCACGCACTTCCACGGGGACCACTCCCTCGGCCTTGCCGGGGTGATCCAGCGCATCAATCTCGACCAGGTCCCGCACCCTGTGAGCGCGCACTACCCGGCGAGCGGGCAGCGCTTCTTCGAGCGGCTGCGGTACGCGACCGCCTACCACGAATCCGTCGAGCTGACCGAGGCCCCGGTCACGGCCGACGGGGTCCTCGCCGAGACCGCCGCGTACACCCTGCACGCCCACCGGCTCTCCCACCCCGTCGAGTCGTACGGCTACCGCCTCGTCGAGCCCGACCGGCTGCGCATGCTGCCCGACCGGCTCGCCGAGCACGGGATCAGGGGACCGGACGTCGGACGGATCCAGCGCGAGGGCTCGCTGGGCGGCGTCGGCCTCGACGAGGTCTCCGAGCGCAGGCGCGGCCAGCGCTTCGCGTTCATCATGGACACGAGGCTCTGCGACGGCGTGTACACGCTCGCCGAGGGGTGCGACCTGCTGGTCATCGAGTCGACCTTCCTCGACGAGGACGAACGGCTCGCCGCCGACCACGGTCATCTCACCGCCGGACAGGCGGCCCGGGTGGCCCGGGAGGCGGGCGTACGGCATCTCGTGCTGACGCACTTCTCGCAGCGGTACGGAGATCCGGGTGTCTTCGCCACCCAGGCCCGCGCCGCCGGGTTCGAGGGCGAACTGACCATCGCCCAGGACCTGATCAGCGTTCCCGTCCCGAGCCGGCATCAACAGCAGCGGTAACCAGCAGCAGCAGCGGTAACCGGCAGCAGCAAGAATGAGCGAGCAACCCGTGCATCTCCCCAAGGCAGAACTCCACCTCCACATCGAAGGAACCCTCGAACCCGAGCTGGCCTTCGCCCTCGCCGAACGGGGTGGCGTGGAGCTGCCCTACGCGAACACCGAAGAGCTGCGCACCGCCTACCTCTTCGACGACCTGCAGTCCTTCCTGGACCTCTATTACGCGCTGATGGCCGTCCTGCGCACCGAGGAGGACTTCGAGCAGCTCGCCGACGCCTACCTCACGCGCGCGGCCGCCCAGGGCGTCCGCCACGCGGAGATCTTCTTCGACCCGCAGGCGCACACCGCCCGTGGCGTCCCGATCGGCACCGTCGTCGAAGGACTCGGCCGGGCGCTCGACCGCAGCGAGGAGACCCATGGCATCTCCACCCAGCTGATCATGTGTTTCCTGCGCGACCAGTCCGCCGAATCGGCCCTGGAGACCCTCGACGCCGCGAAGCCGTACCTGCACCGGATCAGCGCCGTCGGTCTGGACTCGGCGGAGGTGGGGCATCCGCCCGCGAAGTTCCGTGAGGTGTACGAGGCGGCCGGGGCGCTCGGGCTGCGGAAGGTCGCACACGCCGGGGAGGAAGGTCCGCCGGAGTACATCCGGGAGGCGCTCGACGTCCTCGGGGTCGAGCGCATCGACCACGGGCTGCGCTGCATGGAGGACCCGGACCTGGTGAAGCGGCTCGCAGCCGACCGGGTGCCGCTCACCCTCTGCCCGCTGTCCAACGTACGGCTGCGCGCCATCGACACCCTGGAGCAGCACCCGCTGCGGGCGATGCTGGACGCCGGGCTGCTCTGCACGGTGAACTCCGACGACCCCGCGTACTTCGGCGGATACGTCGGAGACACCTTCCAAGCCGTCCAGGAGGCGCTCGGGCTCGAGCGTGAGCAGCTGCGCACCCTGGCCCGGCACTCCTTCGAGGCGGCCTTCCTCGACCACGACGAGGAGCGCAGGTCGCGCTACCTGTCGGAGGTCGAGGCGTACGCGTTCGACTGACCGTCCGCGCCCGACGGACCGGCCGTCCGGAACGCGTTCCTGCCGAGGCGCCTGCGGCGCAGCGCGGGCATGCTGATCTCCGTGACGGCCTGTTCCGGCGCGCCCATCCTGGGCACCGCGCCGGACAGCGTGCCGGTGGTCGCGGCGAGCAGCGCCGCGGGGGCGCCGCCCCGGCGGCGGACGGAGCCGGGCACCAGCGGACGGCCCCCGGTGTGCAGCGCGACGGCCGTGACCGGGGCGGCGACCACCAGGGTCACGGCGCCCAGGATCAGGCCCATCACCGGGTAGCCCGCCGTCTCGGACAGCACACTGCCGAGGACCGGGCCGCAGGCCACGCCGACGGACGACGCGGAGCCCGCGAGGACCGCCCAGCGGCCCCGTACATCCAGTGACGCGGCCAGACCGATCAGGTACGACAGGACCACCGGATAGACGGTGTTCCACGTGATCTCACCGGTGGCGAACGAGCCGAGCCCGGCGGCCGACGAGCTGAGCACGATGCTGCCCGCGATGACCACGGTGCCGAGACCGATCGGGACGGCCCGGCCGAGTCTGGCGCCCAGCACTCCGGCGCCCATCACGCCGAGCAGGCCGGCGCCGAGCGCGGCGGCGAACACCGCGCCGATGGTGACCTCGGAGAGTCCGGCCTGGGACACTCCGATCCGGCTGCTGACCCCCCACAGGGCGTTCTGCGCCATCGACCAGACGAGCATGCCGCCCGCCAGCACCAGACCGGAGCGGCGGTGCGGCAGCCGCCCGCCCACCGGTGCCGTCGAACCGGTGGGCGCCGAGCCGCCGAGCCGCGCGGTGGCGGGCCAGACGAGCAGGGCGACCAGGGCGATCGAGGCGAACGGCACCCGGTGGCCGCCACCCAGGTGAGGGATCGTCAGATAGAGGGCGCCCGCGGTCGCGGAGACGCTCAGCAGGCCCAGGGACGAGGTCCGGTGCGGGTCGCGCTGCGCGGCGATACCGGCCGCGGCCACTGCCGTCGCCGTACCCGAGCCGAGCCCGCCGATCACCGCGCCCATGACCACGAGGGGCACGGAACCGGCCAGCGCGGCGCAGCCGTAGCCCACCACGGCCAGCGCCAGTCCGGCCCGGGCCGGTCTCCGCGACCCGTACCGCTCGACCCGGCCCGCCAGTGTGAACCCGGCGGTGGCCGAACTCAGCAGGAGCGCGCTGCCGACCAGACCCGCCTGGGCCGCGCTGAGGCCCAGATGGGTGGAGAGCCGGCCGACGATGGTGGGGAGCAGATAGGCGGCGAGGTAACCGGCGGTGAACACGGCGACCAGGGGCCACGCGGCGCGAGGGCGCGGGGACATGGGCGTTCCTGAAGACATGCCGGAGGAGGCAGGGAAGGCGGGGAGGGGTGCAGCGGGGGGACATGGCACTCGTCGGTATCGATCGGCGACGGTGCGTGCGGGCCAATTTCTATCAAGTGCGCACAGTCGACCGAAAGTCACCCGTGAGTGATCTGGACCACACTGGTGTTTGCCACCTCATGAAGCGGGTAGCAGCGCATGTTTACGCAGGTCAGTGTTGGTATGCGCAGACCCGGGCGGATCGGGCACCGGTCCGGCTCACGCCCGCCCGGTGCGATGGCGCGGACCCACCCCCGGATGCCGGGGGGATCGGGCACACTGGCCGGATCTGCCACGACCGGGGAGTGCAAGGTGAGCACAGACAATCCAGGCATCGACCCACTGGACGGGCTGCGTGCCCCGCAGGACCCGGACTGCGATGTGTTCCTCACCGGCACGGTCTTCCTCGACATCGTCTTCACCGGCCTGGACAGCGCCCCGGTCCGCGGCACCGAGTCCTGGGCGCGCGGCATGGGCTCCAGCCCAGGCGGCGTCGCCAACATGGCCACCGCACTGGCCCGGCTCGGACTGCACACCTCGCTCGCCGCCGCGTTCGGCGACGACCACTACGGGGAGTACTGCTGGGACGCCCTTGAACAGGGCGAGGGCATCGACCTCTCGATGTCGCACACCGTCCCCGGCTGGCACTCGCCGGTGACCGTCTCCATGGCGTACGAGGGCGAGCGGACGATGGTCTCGCACGGACACGAGGCTCCGCCACCCGCCGCCCCCTCGCACGCGGACCGGGCCTTCCCGCGCTGCCCGCCGCGCGCCCGCGCCGCCGTCGCCTCGCTGACCCCCGGCCGCAGCGAGCCGTGGGTCGCCGCCGCGGCCCGGCACGGGGCCCGGATCTTCGCCGACGTCGGCTGGGACGAGACCGGCCGCTGGGACCTGGACGCGCTGCCCGACCTGCGGCACTGCCAGGCGTTCCTGCCCAACGCGGAGGAGGCGATGCGCTACACCCGTACCGACTGCCCCCGTGCCGCCGCCCGCGCCCTCGCCGAACGGGTGCCGCTCGCCGTCGTCACCCTGGGCGCGGAGGGCGCCTACGCGGTGGACGCGGCGACCGGTGTCACCGCCGAGGTGCCCGCGATCGAGGTCGAGGCCCTCGACCCGACCGGCGCGGGCGATGTCTTCGTCGCCGGATTCGTCACCGGCACCCTGGCGGACTGGCCGCTGGCCGACCGGCTGGCCTTCGCCGGACTGACCGCGGCGCTCTCCGTCCAGGAGTTCGGCGGGTCCCTGTCGGCGCCGGGCTGGGCGGAGATCGCCGCCTGGTGGCAGCGGGTCCGCACCTGTGACGGGCAGGATCCGGCGGCCCTCCAGCGGTACGCGTTCCTGGAGCATCTGCTTCCCGCCACCGCCCGGCCGTGGCCGCTGCGCCGGGCCGTACCGACGATCGGCTTCCGCCACCCCGCGTGACGCGGGCACAGATGTTCGCATCGTGTGCGAAAAAAGCCCTCGGTGTTGTCCGTGCGGAGTCGTAGGCTTGGTTCCAGAGGTTGTCGAGCGGCGAGAACCCTGCAACGGGAGGTATGTGCAGGCCCGAGGGCCGGCCCATGACTCAGACACCCACACAGCCGCAGGCGCGTGCCCAGATCATGATCCCGGCCGCACACCCCATGGTGATGCTCCTCGGATCGGGCGACTCGCTGCTGCGCGTGATCGAATCGGCTTTCCCGGCGGTCGATATCCATGTCCGGGGCAACGAAATCCGAGCCACGGGTGACGCAGCCGATGTCGCCCTGATCCAGCGCTTGTTCGACGAGATGATGCTCGTGCTCCGCACCGGGCAGCCGATGACGGAGGACGCAGTGGAACGGTCGATCGCCATGCTCCGGGCGAGTGGCAACGGGCAGGGGGAGCCGCAGGGCGAGACGCCCGCCGAGGTGCTCACTCAGAACATCCTCTCCAACCGCGGTCGCACGATCCGCCCCAAGACGCTCAATCAGAAGCGCTACGTCGACGCCATCGACAAGCACACGATCGTCTTCAGCATCGGACCCGCCGGTACCGGCAAGACGTATCTCGCCATGGCGAAGGCGGTCCAGGCCCTGCAGTCCAAGCAGGTCAACCGGATCATCCTGACCAGGCCCGCCGTCGAGGCGGGCGAGCGGCTCGGGTTCCTGCCCGGCACGCTCTTCGACAAGATCGACCCGTATCTGCGCCCGCTCTACGACGCGCTGCACGACATGCTCGACCCCGACTCGATCCCGCGGCTGATGGCGGCGGGCACGATCGAGGTGGCGCCGCTGGCTTACATGCGTGGACGGGCACAACCTGTTTTCACGAACGTCCTGACTCCGGACGGCTGGCGTCCCATCGGCGACCTCCGGGTCGGTGACCTGGTCGTCGGTTCGAATGGCGAACCGACGCCGGTCCTCGGTGTGTATCCGCAGGGCGAGAAGGACATCTACCGGGTCACCGCCCAGGACGGTTCCTGGACCCTGTGCTGCGGCGAGCATCTGTGGACGGTGAGGACGGCCTCGGACAAGCGCCGCAACAAGCCGTGGCGGGTCCTGGAGACCCAGGAGATGATCGGGAACCTGCGTGCGGCTCACGCCCGCCGCTACGAGCTGCCGCTGCTAACGGCACCGGTGTGTTTCCCAGAGCGCGAAGTTCCGATGGATCCCTACGCCCTTGGGCTTCTGCTCGGCGACGGCTGTCTCACCGGCTCCACCACGCCCTCCTTCGCGACGGAGGATCCGGAACTGGCCCTGGCTCTGGAAGCCTCACTCGCCGGCATTGTCGTGCGGCACAAGGGGGGGCCCGACTACGTCCTGAACCGGGTGAAGTCGGCCGGCGACGTGGTCACCCTGGCGAACCCGGTCACCCGAATCCTGCGTGAGCTGGACATCCTGGGCACCCGTTCGCACTCCAAGTTCGTTCCGGACAATTATCTGTACAACTCCGCCGAGGTGCGGCTGGGAGTGCTCCAGGGTCTCCTCGACGCCGACGGCGGACCCGTTGTTCAGGCGGACCGCACGTGCCGCGTTCAGTACACAACGACATCGATCGTGCTCCGTGATGACGTGATCTCTCTCGTGCAGTCGCTCGGCGGTGTCGCGTACACCCGCCGTCGGGCAGCAGAGGGCCGGACACCGGGTCGCGCCAAGGGCCGTGAGGTCCAGCACCGCTACGACGCGCACATTGTCGACATCCGTCTCCCCGAGGGCATCGAGCCCTTCCGGCTCGCCCGCAAGCGCGACACGTACCACGCGGCCGGGGGCGGCGGTCGGCCCATGCGCTTCATCGACAGCATCGAGCCCGCCGGCCGCGAGGAGGCCGTGTGCATCCAGGTGGCGGCGGAGGACTCGCTGTACGTCACCCAGGACTACCTGCTGACGCACAACACCCTCAATGACGCGTTCATCATTCTCGATGAGGCGCAGAACACCAGCGCCGAGCAGATGAAGATGTTCCTGACCCGGCTCGGCTTCGACTCGAAGATCGTCGTCACCGGTGACATCACCCAGGTCGACCTGCCGAACGGCACCAGGAGCGGTCTGCGCCAGGTCCAGGACATCCTGGAAGGCGTGCCGGACGTGCACTTCTCCCGGCTCACCTCCCAGGATGTCGTCCGGCACAAGCTGGTCGGCCGTATCGTCGACGCGTACGAGAAGTACGACAACCGAGACAGCCACAACGGGAAGTAGTCGCAGCGCACCATGTCGATCGACGTCAACAACGAGTCCGGAACCGAGGTCGACGAGCAGGCGATCCTCGACATCGCCCGCTATGCGCTCGCACGGATGCGGATCCACCCGCTCTCCGAACTCTCGGTGATCGTGGTGGACACCGATGCCATGGAGCAGCTCCACATCCAGTGGATGGACCTGCCGGGTCCGACGGATGTCATGTCCTTCCCGATGGACGAACTGCGTCCGCCGTCGAAGGACGACGAGGAGCCCCCGCAGGGGCTCCTCGGTGACATCGTGCTCTGCCCGGAGGTCGCGAAGAAGCAGGGCGAGGACGCGGAGACCCGGCACTCCATGGACGAGGAGCTCCAGCTCCTCACCGTCCACGGGGTGCTGCATCTGCTGGGGTACGACCACGAGGAGCCGGACGAGAAGGCCGAGATGTTCGGTCTCCAGGCGGCGATCGTGGACGGCTGGCGCGCCGAGCACGGCCTGACCGGTCCGTCGCCCGCCCCCACCGTCTCGTGAGCGTCCCCCTCGTCCTGGGTGCCGTTCTGCTGGTCGTGTTCGGCTGGCTGGCGGCCTGCGCCGAGGCGGGCATCGCCCGCACGTCGAGCTTCCGGGCGGCCGAGGCGGTGCGCTCGGGGCGGCGTGGCAGCGACAAGCTGGAACAGGTCGCGGCTGACCCGACCCGCTATCTCAATGTCGCCCTGCTCGTGCGGGTCGCCTGCGAGATGTCGGCCGGCGTGCTCGTCACGTACGTCTGCCTGAAGGAGTTCCCGGAGACCTGGGAGGCACTGGCCGTCGCGATGGGTGTGATGGTCCTCGTGTCGTACGTCGCCATCGGCGTATCGCCGCGCACCATCGGGCGGCAGCACCCGCTGAACACGGCGACGGCCGCGGCGTACGTGCTGCTGCCGCTCGCCAGGATCATGGGCCCGATCCCGCAGCTGCTGATTCTCCTCGGCAACGCGCTCACCCCCGGCAAGGGGTTCCGCAAGGGCCCGTTCGCCAGCGAGGCGGAACTGCGGGCGATGGTCGACCTCGCCGAGCAGGAGTCGCTGATCGAGGACGAGGAGCGGCGCATGGTGCACTCCGTCTTCGAGCTCGGCGACACGCTGGTGCGCGAGGTGATGGTGCCGCGGACGGACCTGGTCTGCATCGAGCGGTACAAGACGATCCGGCAGGCGCTGACCCTGGCCCTGCGCTCCGGGTTCTCCCGGATCCCGGTCACCGGGGAGAACGAGGACGACATCGTCGGGATCGTCTACCTCAAGGACCTGGTCCGCAAGACGCACATCAACCGGGAGTCGGAGGCCGATCCGGTCTCCACGGCGATGCGTCCCGCGGCGTTCGTGCCGGACACCAAGAACGCCGGTGATCTGCTGCGCGAGATGCAGCAGGACCGCAGCCACGTCGCCGTCGTCATCGACGAGTACGGCGGCACGGCGGGCATCGTCACCATCGAGGACATCCTGGAGGAGATCGTCGGTGAGATCACCGACGAGTACGACCGTGAGCTCCCGCCCGTCCAGGAGCTGGAGAACGGCTGCTTCCGGGTGACCGCCCGGCTCGACATCGGCGACCTGGGCGACCTGTTCGGGGTCGACGCCTTCGACGACGAGGACGTGGAGACGGTCGGCGGACTCCTGGCGAAGGCGCTCGGCCGGGTGCCGATCGCCGGGGCTTCCTCGGTCGTCGATCTGCCCGACGGGCGTCGGCTGCGGCTGACCGCGGAGTCCCCGGCGGGGCGCCGGAACAAGATCGTCACGGTACTGGTGGAGCCGGTGGCGCCGGAGGAGGCAGCAGCGGAATGACCCCGCAGGAGTTGAGGGCGTTCTGCCTGGAGTTCAACGCGAGCGTCGAGGAGTTTCCGTTCAGACCGGAGACCTCGGTCTTCAAGGTGCTCGGCAAGATGTTCGCGCTCAGCACGCTGGACGCACGGCCGCTCACGGTCAATCTGAAGTGCGATCCGGATGACGCGCTGCGGCTGCGGGAGGAGCACGCGGCGATCGCCCCGGGGTGGCACATGAACAAACGGCACTGGAACACGGTGACGGTGTCGGGGGTGCCGGGGCGGCTGCTGCGGGAGCTGATCGAGGACTCGTACGACTTGGTGGTGGCGGGGTTGCCGCGGGCGGAGCGGCTGCGGCTGGACCGGGGGTAGAGCGGGCCCGGGGCCGGGGCGCCGCTCCGGACCCGGGCCTCCACCGCCGCAGGGGCCGGCTGCGGCGGGTGATCGGGCGACCGCCCGCGTGCCGGTCCCGGCCGTCCGCTTCGTATGCTCGGCACATGACTGAGAGCACCGACCTCGGCCCCGAGGACCGCAAGATCGTCACGCTGGCGCGCAGCGCCCGCGCCCGCAACGGTGTGCCGGAGGGCGCGGCCGTACGGGACGAGACCGGACGGACGTATGTCGCGGGCACCGTACAGCTGGAGTCGCTGAAGCTGAGCGCCCTGCAGACCGCCGTCGCGATGGCGGTGGCCAGCGGCGCCACTTCTCTGGAGGCGGCCGCGATCGTCTCCGAGGTGGAGACCCCGTCGGACGCGGACCGCGCGGCGGTACGGGACCTCGGCGGGCCGCAGACCCCGGTGCTGCTGGCCGGACCGGACGGCGCGGTGCGGGTCAGTGTGACGGCCGGCTGACCTCGGATGTCGTCAGGATCCCTGGAGCAGGGATCCTGACAACATATGATGGCCCATCAGTTGTGGCATTTCGCTGCCATTGACTTCTTTTCGGCCGGAGTCATCAATGGCCCCCTGCCGGCGCAGAAGAGCCTCTGCGCCGCGTCCCGCAGGAGGGGGCTCCATGCGTCCGACCACGCATCCGACCATTCGCCTCCGGCAAGGCGGGCGACCCGGTCACCGTGACCGGATCGAAGTTCACCGCGGGCGCGACCGTCACCCTGGCGGGCCGGGCCGGTGGCACCCAGACCGCGGACAAGGTCACGGTGACGGCCGACAGCCGCGGCGGTTTCACCGGACAGCTCACCGTCAACGATCCGGCGACCACCGGCATCGTCGCGTACGAGGGCTCCGGCTGGGACGCGGACAAGGGCGCGGGCCCGCAGGCGTACACCGTCACCGGCGGCGGGGAGATCCCCGGCGACAGCCAGCGACTCACCTCGTCCGTCAGGGCGGGCACCCTGTCCATGACCCAGGCCGGCGACACCGTCGAGATGTCGGCGGTCGACTTCGGCACGGGCGGTGCCTCCCGCGGCTCCCTGCAGACGGTGACGGTCCAGGACTTCCGCGGCGGGCCCGCGGGCTGGTCCCTGACCGGCAAGGTCACCGACTTCAGCGGCCCCGGTGGTGCGAGGATCGGTGCCTCCGCGCTCGGCTGGACCCCGGTCTGCGCGACAAAGCCCGGGAGCCCGAGCACCTGCGCCGCAGGTTCCGAGGGTTCGGTCGGCAGTGCGGGCGCCACCCTGGCGTCCACCCCGAACGGGGCGTTCACCGGCGGTGAGTTCACCGTCGACGCCCGGCTCGCCCTGGACGTACCGGCGTACACCGCGACCGGCACGTACTCCGGCGTGCTGACGCTCACCCTCACCTGAGCGTCCACCTGAGCGTCGGTCCCCGACCGACCGGTGGGCCGGGCGGCGAACCCGGCCGGCCCACCCCGTCCGTACCGAGCACCCTGGGGGTTCCGCACCGTGCGCAAGCTGTACGTACTCCTCCTGGCCGCCGTCCTGCTGCTGTGCGGCGCACCCGCGGGCCATGCCGCCGACAACGGCGGCTGGTCCGTCTACCCCGCCACCACGAAGTACGGGCAGCGCCCGTACTTCTATCTCTCCGCCGACCCCGGCGCCACCCTCACCGACAAGGTCACTGTCACCAACAAGACCGCCGAGCCGCTGACCTTCCGGCTGTATGCCGCCGACGCCTACAACACCGAACGCGACGGCGGGTTCGCCGTCCGCTCCCCGGACGAGAAGCAGCGTTCCATCGGCGCCTGGGCGAGGACCGGCCGCGACAAGGTCACCGTGAAACCGCACGGCTCCGTCACCGTGCCGGTCACCATCACCCTCCCGGAGACCGCCGAGCCCGGCGACCACCCGGGCGCCCTCGTCGCCCTCGACGAACGCATCGACCCCGCCGACCGGGGAGCCGTCGCCGTCGGCATCCGGAAAGCGGTCGGCGCCCGGATCTATCTCCGGGTGAACGGGCCGGCGATGCCCGCGCTGTCCGTCGACGACGTCACCGTCAAGCACACCCAGCCGCTCGTCCCGGGCACCGGAGAGAGCCGGGCCGTCATCTCGTACACCCTCCACAACCGCGGGAACGTCACCCTCAACCCCAAGGTCGCCCTCAAGGCCCAGGGGCTCTTCGGCCGCACTCTGCTCGCCCGCGACCTGAAGAAGATCCCGTCCGAGCTGCTGCCCCGCCAGGAGGTCCGGCTGACCGAGCAGTGGGCCGACGCGCCGCAGCTGGAATGGGGCGAGATCGAACTGACCGCGAGCGCCCGCGACACCCATGAGTCCGCCGCCGCCCGGTACATCGCACTGCCCTGGCTGATGGCCGCGGTCCTGCTGGTGATCGTCGGCGGCGGTACGGGGATGTGGATACGGGCCCGGCGGAGCCGCATCCGCAGGGCCTGAGACGACAGCAGGCCGCCCGCTGTGCGGCGGGGCCGCCGGGATCGGGGACAATGGGCGCCATGAGCGCTCGACCGAACCCAGAAGCTGCTGCGCAGCAGGCTGAGAACAACGCCCCCCACCGGGCCGGCTTCGCCTGCTTCGTGGGCCGCCCCAACGCGGGCAAGTCCACCCTTACGAACGCTCTGGTCGGCCAGAAGGTGGCGATCACCTCCAACCGGCCCCAGACGACCCGCCACACGGTGCGCGGCATCGTGCACCGCGAGGACGCACAGCTGATCCTGGTCGACACCCCCGGCCTCCACAAGCCGCGCACGCTGCTCGGCGAGCGGCTGAACGACGTCGTGCGGACCACCTGGGCCGAGGTCGACGTCATCGGTTTCTGCCTGCCCGCCGACCAGAAGCTCGGCCCCGGCGACAAGTTCATCGTGAAGGAACTCGCGGGCATCAAGAAGACCCCGAAGATCGCGATCATCACCAAGACCGACCTGGTCGACTCCAAGCAGCTCGCCGAACAGCTGATCGCCGTCTCCCGTCTCGGCGAGGAGCTCGGCTTCGAATGGGCGGAGATCATTCCGGTCTCCGCGGTGAAGGACAGCCAGGTCGACCTTCTCGCTGACCTGATCGCGCCGCTGCTCCCCGAAAGCCCGGCGCTCTACCCGGAGGGCGACCTCACCGACGAGCCCGAGATGGTGATGGTCGCGGAACTGATCCGGGAGGCCGCGCTCGAAGGCGTACGCGACGAGCTGCCGCACTCGATCGCGGTCGTCGTCGAGGAGATGCTGCCGCGCGAGGACCGGCCCGCGGACAAGCCGCTGCTCGACATTCACGCGAACGTGTACATCGAGCGGCCCAGCCAGAAGGGCATCATCATCGGCCCGAAGGGCAAGCGGCTGAAAGAGGTCGGCACGAAGTCGCGCAAGCACATCGAGGCGCTGCTCGGCACGCCGGTCTTCCTGGACCTGCATGTGAAGGTCGCCAAGGACTGGCAGCGCGATCCGAAGCAACTGCGCAAGCTGGGGTTCTGAGCACCGGCGCAGTCGCCCGAAGCCGTTGAGGCCCCCTGGGGCCGAGGGGCGCGAGGGTGGCCGTAGAGGTGGGTTCCGAAGCAGCTGCGCAAGCTGGGGTTCTGAGCGCCGGCGGAGTCCGTAGGCGGGTCAGCCGTGCGTCGATCTCACGCGCCCTCCTTGAGGACGCGTGAGATCAGTGCGCGCTGGGCGTCGGTCAGGTGCGGATCCGCGCAGTGCGCGGTGCGGTCGTCGACCGTGATCCGGTACCGGAAGCCGTCCGGCACCCCGGGCGGTGGGGTGCCGCGGCCCGCCGCGAGTGCGGATTCGGCCAGGGCTTCCCACTCCGCCGCGTCGGTGAGGTCCGAGGTGTCGATCTCGCGGTGGCGGGCGATGCCGGTGAAGCCGCCGGTGCGGGTGACCTGGATCCGCATGGTCGGGCTCCTCTCGCGTTGTTTCCGGGGCTCTGCCCAGGACCCCGCTCCTCAATCGCCGGAGAGGCCTGAATCGCCGGAGAGGCCTGTTTTTGGCCGGGCCCCGGCGATCGAGGACAGGAACCGTGACCGGGCCTACGCGGACGGCACGCCCACCTCCGACCATGCCTTCCGTACCGCTTCCAACTCGTCGCCCTCGCCGAAGCGGTCCCGCGCCGCCTCGACCGTCAGGCGGGCGAAGTCCGTGAACTCCGCGTCTGCGGCCAGGCGGCGGCCCGTGAGGACGTCGAACCAGAGCTGTCCCGCCCGCTCCCACGCGTTGCCGCCGAGTGCCGTGGCCAACAGGTAGAAGGCGCGGTTCGGGATGCCGGAGTTGAGGTGTACACCGCCATTGTCTTCGGTGGTGTGGATGTAGTCCTCCATCGACGCGGGCTGCGGGTCCTTGCCGAGCACATCGTCGTCGTACGCCGTACCGGGCGCCTTCATCGAGCGCAGCGCCTCGCCCCGCACCCGTGGGGCCAGCAGGCCTGCGCCGATCAGCCAGTCCGCCCGGTCGGCGGTCTGGCCCAGTGAGTACTGCTTCACCAGGGAACCGAAGACGTCCGACATGGACTCGTTGAGCGCGCCGGACTGGCCGAAATAGCTCAGGTTGGCCGTGTACTGGGTCAGCCCGTGCGTCAGCTCGTGGGCGATCACATCGATGGCGACGGTGAAGTCGAGGAAGATCTCCCCGTCCCCGTCGCCGAAGACCATCTGCTCGCCGTCGAAGAAGGCGTTGTTGTACTTCTCGTCGTAGTGGACGGAGCCGATCAGCGGCAGCCCGTTGCCGTCGATCGAATGGCGGCCGTACGCCGTGAGCAGCAGTTCGAAGGTGGCGCCGAGTCCCGCGAACGCGCGGTTGACGCTCGCGTCCCTCGTCGGCTCCTCGCCCTCGCCGCGGACCTTGAAGCCCGGCAGCTGCGTGCCGTGGCGGCAGTCGTAGAGCGTGCGCTCAGGCTTGTCGGACAGCTGGTCGGTCGTCGCGGGGCCGGGTGCGGGGGTGACGAGGGTGGCCATCTGGCGGCGGGTGCGCCGGGCGGCGTCGCCCTCCAGGGTGCGGCGGGCCGGACCGGCCAGATCGGGGTCGTCGGCTTGTGACAGCTTGTCGAGTACGTGGGGCGGCACGATCGTGCAGAAGACGGGCTGGAACCCGTGCTGAGGTCGAGGCTGCATGGGTTCGACTGTGGCACTGCGTCATCGTGATGTCACTGTTTGCCATGAGGATTGGACAAATGGAGTGATTGATCACTGTTTACCCGTTACCGACGTCCGGTCCCGCATACTGATACACGACCGACGTCTCGGGCGCCTCTCGGTTAGTCTCGTCGCATCATGCGTTTCGGGCTGCTTCTTCTTAGCTGCCGCGGCGAGGGCCTGTAGTCGTAGGCCGACCCCCTCCCCGCGGAGTCTGGTGTTGCAGCGACACAGTCGGCCGTCCCACCGCTGGACCCCGAGGAGCCGTACGTCATGACCGTCGCGAATCCCGCTCAGACCCCCGCCGAGAACGCCGTCGGCCGGCCCACGCCGATCACCAACGCCACTCAGCTGCAGAAGCCGTCCGGGATGCCGGTCCACAAGTACGGCCGGTACGAGGCCGTCGAGATCCCCGACCGCACCTGGCCGGACAACCGGATCACCGTGGCGCCCCGCTGGCTGTCCACCGACCTGCGTGACGGCAACCAGGCACTGATCGACCCGATGTCCCCGGCCCGCAAGCGTGAGATGTTCGACCTGCTCGTACGCATGGGGTACAAGGAGATCGAGGTCGGCTTCCCGTCCTCCGGCGAGACCGACTTCGCGTTCGTGCGCTCCATCATCGAAGAGGGTGCGATCCCCGAGGACGTGACGATCTCCGTCCTGACCCAGGCCCGCGAAGAGCTGATCGAGCGAACTGTCGAATCACTGGTCGGTGCGCGGCGCGCCACGGTGCACCTGTACAACGCCACCGCTCCCACCTTCCGCCGCGTGGTCTTCCGCGGTTCGAAGGAGCAGGTCAAGCAGATCGCGGTGGACGGCACCCGACTGGTCATGGAGTACGCGGAGAAGATCCTCGGCGACGAGACGATCTTCGGTTACCAGTACAGCCCGGAGATCTTCACCGACACCGAGCTGGACTTCGCCCTGGAGGTCTGCGAGGCCGTCTGTGACGTCTGGCAGCCCGAGGAGGGCCGCGAGATCATCCTCAACCTGCCTGCCACCGTGGAGCGTTCGACGCCGTCCACGCACGCGGACCGGTTCGAGTGGATGTCGCGCAACCTGTCGCGCCGCGAGCACGTCTGCCTGTCGGTCCACCCGCACAACGACCGCGGCACCGCCGTCGCCGCCGCCGAGCTGGCGATCATGGCCGGTGCGGACCGGATCGAAGGCTGCCTGTTCGGCCAGGGCGAGCGCACCGGCAACGTCGACCTGGTGACGCTGGGCATGAACCTGTTCTCGCAGGGCGTCGACCCGCAGATCGACTTCTCGCAGATCGACGAGATCCGCCGCACCAGCGAGTACTGCAATCAGATGGAGGTCCACCCGCGCCACCCCTACGCGGGCGACCTGGTCTACACCGCCTTCTCCGGCTCCCACCAGGACGCCATCAAGAAGGGTTTCGACGCCATGGAGGCCGACGCGGCCGCCCAGGGCAAGACCGTCGACGACATCGAGTGGGCGGTGCCGTACCTGCCGATCGACCCGAAGGACGTCGGCCGCTCGTACGAGGCGGTCATCCGGGTCAACTCGCAGTCGGGCAAGGGCGGAATCGCCTACGTCCTGAAGAACGACCACAAGCTGGACCTGCCGCGCCGGATGCAGATCGAGTTCTCCCGGATCATTCAAGCCAAGACCGACGCCGAGGGCGGCGAGGTCACGCCGACGCAGATCTGGTCCACGTTCCAGGACGAGTACCTGCCCAATCCGGAGAACGCCTGGGGGCGCGTACAGATCCGCTCCGGTCAGACCACGACCGGTTCCGACGGCCAGGACACGATCACCGTCGACGCGACCGTGGACGGCGCGGACACCGTGCTGACCGGTACCGGCAACGGTCCGATCTCCGCGTTCTTCGAAGCGCTGCAGGCCATCGGCATCGACGCCCGCCTGCTGGACTACACCGAGCACACCATGAGCGAGGGCGCGAGCGCCCAGGCCGCCTCGTACATCGAGTGCGCGATCGACGGAAAGGTCCTGTGGGGCATCGGCATCGACGCCAACACCACACGGGCCTCGCTGAAGGCGGTCGTCTCCGCGGTCAACCGCGCGACCCGCTGACCCCGCGCCCGAAAGGGCCGACGGACCCCGCCCACCCGCTCCAGGGGGCGGGGTTCGGCCATCTCCCGACGGTTGTGACGAGCGAGGTGCTGACGTCACATCGCGACTGTGGTTAACATCACGTCAACACGGCAATGTTGCCGGAGCGTTACGGAGGTGTGCGACGTGCGGTCAGCCCTGGGACAACGCGCCATAAAGCTGCGTATCTGCGGCATCCGCACCGTCTGGGACGCCGTCGGTGACGGCGAGTTCTTCTGCCCCGGCTGCGGCGGCGACCGCAACTACCGCCGTCTCACCGGCCGTCGCCGCTTCGCCGTGCTCGGCGTGCCGCTGCTGCGCCGCGGCGCCGTGGGCCCCGTCGTCGAATGCGCCGCCTGCCGGACCCACTTCGGCACCGACGCGCTCGACCACCCCACCACCACCCGGTTCTCCGCGATGCTCCGGGACGCCGTCCACATCGTCGCGCTCGGCGTCCTCGCCGCCGGTGGTACCGCCTCCCGCACCGCGTTGGAGACGGCGGTGGCCACCGTGCGCGGTGCCGGGATCGACGACTGCACCGAGGACCAGCTCTCGACGGTCGTCGAGGTCCTCGCCGCCGACATCGGACACGGCTCCGCGTTCGACGCCGCCGCCGAGGCGTGCGGCGCCGCCCTCGCCATCGAGCTCCACGAGGCGCTGGAACCCCTCGCCCCGCACCTGGCGCCCGGCGGACGCGAGTCGATCCTCCTGCAGGGCGCCAGGATCGCGCTCGCCGACGGCCCGTACGGCCCGGCGGAGCGCGAGGTGCTGACCACGGTCGGCGCCGCGCTGCAGCTCTGCCCGGAGGACACGGCCCGGCTGCTCGCCGCGGCGGCGCGCACCCCCTCGTGACATACACCGCTGCGCACCGTGCCCGTACTCCCGCAGGAGTACGGGCGCCCCTTCGCCCACCCCGGGCGTAGCCGCGAAGTCGGCCCCCAGCGCGACGAATCGGCCCCCGGCGGCCGGGAGTCTGGACACGTACCGGACAACCGGCCGAAGGGGGGCCCGTGATGAGGGCCGTAACAGAAGACAGCGGCACACCGCCCCGGGCGGGCAGCCGGAAACGCATGCTGCCCTGGGCGGTCCTCGCGGTCTGGGTCGCCGTGATCGCGCTCGCCGGGCCCCTGGCGGGCAAGCTCGCCGGCGTACAGACCAACCGGGCCGTCGACTACCTGCCGGCGAGCGCCGACTCCACGCAGGTGGCGAAGATCCAGGACGCGCTGCCCGGCGGGGAGTCCACCGATCTCGTCCTCGTCTACCACCGCGACGGCGGTCTGACCGCCGCCGACCGGGCCACGGCGGACCGGCAGGCCACCGCGCTCGCGGGCGGCCACACACTGACCGGCACCCCCAGGGGCGTCCCCGCCAAGGACGGTACGACACTGATGTACCCGGTCTCCTCGACCGAGCCCGGTCAGGACGACGAGGCCAGGAAGACGTTCGTCGACGAGGTGCGCGACGTCGCGAAGGGCGGCGGCGGGCTGAGCGTCGAGGTGGGCGGCCCTGGGGCGCTGGTCGTCGACTCCCAGGAGGTCTACACGTCGCTGGGCGGACCGCTGCTCTACACGACCGTCGCCGTCGTGGCGATCCTGCTGATCGTCATCTACCGCAGTCCGCTGCTGTGGCTGGTGCCGCTCCTCGTCGCGGGCGTCGCCGACGCGCTGTCCATGGCCGTCGTCTACGGGCTCAACCGGGGCTTCGACGTCACCGTCACCGGCCAGAGCTCCGCCGTGATGACCATCCTCGTCTTCGGTGCGGGCACCGACTACGCGCTGCTGCTCGTCTCCCGCTACCGCGAGGAACTGAGCCGCGCCGCAAGGCCGTACGACGCCATGACCGCCGCCCTGCGCGGCTGCGGACCCGCTGTCCTCGCCTCCTCCGGCACCGTCGCCGCGGGCCTCCTGTGCCTGCTCGCCGCCGACCTCACCAGCAGCCGCGGCATGGGCCCCATCGCCGCTGTCGGCGTGCTCTGTGCGCTGCTCGCCATGCTGACGCTGCTGCCCGCGCTCCTTGTCCTGCTCGGCCGCCGGGTGTTCTGGCCGCTCGTCCCCGCGTACGGCAGCACGCCCGGGCAACGACGTTCACTGTTCGCCGCGATGGGCAGCTCGGCCGGACGCCGGCCCGTCGCCGTACTCGCCTGCGGCGGTGTGCTGCTGGGGGCGCTGGCGCTCGGCGCGTTCAACATGCCCGGAGACCTGAAGCAGGAGGACTCCTTCACCAGCAAGCCGGACTCGATCTCCGCGATGGAGACACTCGCCGCCGCCTACCCCGCGCGGTCCACCCAGCCGATCACCGTGATCGCCCCCACCGACCGGGTGGCCGAGACCATGGCGAAGGCCCGCGCCACCGACGGTGTCGCCGCCGTCGAACGCGGCCGCAGCGGCGGCGGCTGGACCGAACTCTCCGTCGCCGCCACCGACGCCCCCGAGTCCGCGGGCGAACAGGCCACCATCAAGGCCCTGCGCGACGGACTGCACGGCAGCCATGTCGGCGGTCCCAGCGCCCAGCAGATGGACCTGGAGACGGCCGACGCCCGGGACCTGAAGATCGTCGTCCCGCTCGTCCTCCTCTCCGTCCTGCTGATCCTGATCGCCCTGCTGCGCAGCCTCGTCGCCCCGCTGCTGCTCGTCGCCGCGGTCGTCGCCGTCTGGGGCGCCGCCCTCGGCATCGGCGGGCTGGTCTTCGAACCGGTCCTCGGACTGAAGGGCACCGATCCCGGACTGCCGCTGCTTTCCTTCGTCTTCCTGGTGGCGCTCGGCGTCGACTACGGCATCTTCCTGATGCACCGGGTCCGCGAGGAGGCGCTCTCCGGCGCCGAGCCGACCGCTGCCGCACTCACGGCCCTGCGCACCACCGGCGGTGTGATCGCCTCGGCCGGACTGGTGCTCGCGGCCACCTTCGCCGTCCTGACGAACATGCCGATGGTCAGCCTGGTCGAGATGGGCTTCGTCATCGCGGTCGGTGTCCTCCTCGACACCTTCCTCGTCCGCACCTACCTGGTGACCTCGGCGAGCGTGGCACTCCAGCGCACCATCTGGTGGCCGGGGAAGCTCAGCCGGACGCCCGCCGCCCCCGGGCCGCGCGAGCCCGAACTCGTACGGAACCGGTGACGGTGCCCGTGCGCGTACCGGAGGATGGCGGCGTGTCCCGACCCACGCGCCGACGTGAACGCATCCTGGCGGTCGTCAACCGCGATCCCCTGCACGCACCGCACAAGACGCGCACCGACGCCCTCGTCGCGGGGGGCGCCGGTGCGCTCTCCGCCGTCCTCGCCCTCACCACCGACCAGGCGCGGACGCCGGACGGGCTCGGCTGGGTGCTGCTGGTCGCGAGCGCCGTACCGATCGTGTGGCGGCGGCGCAGCCCACTGCTCGTCCTTGTCGCCATGATCCCGATCCTGGTGCTGTACCACGCGCTCGACAACGCGCACTCGGCACCGATGCCGCAGACCTGGATCGCCCTCTACACGGTGGCGGTGACCGGACGGCCCCTGCGCACGCTGCTGACCGGGATCGGCGTGCTCTCCGTCATGGTGACGGTGGTGCTCACCATCAACGCCCATGAAGGCCTGCAGCTGCTGCGGATCTCCGGGTGGATCATCGCCGTGCTGTTCTGCGGCGTCGATGTGCGCATCTACCGCCAGTACGTCGCTTCCGTGCTGGAGCGCGCCGAACGCGCCGAACGGACCCGGGAGGAGGAGGCCCGGCGCCGGGTCGCCGAGGAGCGGCTGCGGATCGCCCGCGACCTGCACGACCTGCTGGCCCACAGCATCACCCTGATCGGCGTCCAGACCTCGGTGGCCTCGCACATCCTGACCGTCGACCCCGACCGGCTCGACCGGCAGGCGGTCGCCCGGTCGCTGGAGGACATCGCCGACACCTGCCGGGAGGCACGCGCCGAACTGCGCACCACCCTGCAGGTGCTGCGCGGCGACGGACACGAGGCGGACGGACCGCTGCCGGACCTGGTGGCGCTGCCCGGTCTCGTGCGAGCCGCGGAGGCCGCCGGGGCCCGGGTCGACCTGGCCGTCCGCACACCGGGCAGCAGGGTGGCCCCGGCGACCGGCGCGGCCGCGTACCGGATCGTGCAGGAGTCGCTGACCAACGCGCTGCGCCATGCCGGACCCGAGGTACGGATCAGGGTGGCCGTCGAACCGGACGGCCGCGGCGCACTGAGCGTCAAGGTCACCGACGACGGCGCGGGACCCCGGGCGAACGGCTCGGCACCCGGGTTCGGCATAGTCGGGATGCGCGAACGCGCACGCAGCACCGGCGGCACGCTGACGGCCGGGCCGGGCCCGGCCGGGGGCTTCGAGGTCGCGGCGGTGCTGCCCTGCCACGAGGGGGAGACCGCACCATGATCCGCGTACTGCTCGCCGACGACCAGACCCTTGTCCGGGCGGCGTTCGCGATGCTCGTCGAGTCGGCGTCCGACATGGAGGTCGTGGCACAGGCGGGCACCGGCCTCGAAGCGGTCGGCCTGGCCCGCACGCACCGGCCCGACATCGTCGTCATGGACATCCGCATGCCGGAGCTCGACGGCATCGAGGCGACCCGGCTGATCGCCGCCGACGGGGAGCTCGCCGGGGTGAAGGTGCTGGTCCTGACCACGTACGACACCGACGAGCATGTCGTCGAGGCGCTGCGCGCGGGCGCCTCGGGCTTCCTGGTCAAGGACACCAGGCCCGCCGAACTCCTCGCGGCGATCAGAACGGTGTCGGCGGGCGAGGCCCTGCTCTCGCCCGGCCCGACCGCCCGGCTGATCTCCCGTGTGCTGCGCGGGCCCGAGCTGCCGTTCCGGGGCGCCCCGGGCGGTCCGGACTGCCTCTCGGACCGGGAACGGCAGGTGCTCGGCCTGGTCGCGCGCGGACTCAACAACACCGAGATCGCCGGCACCCTGGGCCTCAGCCCGCTCACCGCCAAGACCCACGTCAGCCGGATCATGGGCAAGCTGGGCGCCCGGGACCGGGCGCAGCTGGTCATCGTGGCGTACGAGTCGGGGCTCGCGGTACCGGCCGGCGGCCCGGCCGACGGAAGCTGAACCGGGGCGCCCGTCGCGGGCGGTCTTCCGGGGCGGGCCCGCTCTGCTGGCCGAGTACAGGACAATGGGCGCATGAGCTTGTTCCGGGACGACGGCGTGGTGCTGCGCACGCAGAAACTGGGCGAGGCCGACCGGATCATCACGATCCTGACCCGCGGCCACGGCCGGGTGCGGGCCGTCGCGCGCGGGGTGCGGCGTACGAAGTCCAAGTTCGGCGCCCGCCTCGAACCGTTCTCCCATGTGGACGTGCAGTTCTTCGCCCGCGGCAGCGAGCTGATCGGCCGCGGACTGCCTCTCTGCACCCAGAGCGAGACCATCGCACCGTACGGGGGCGGCATCGTCACCGACTACGCCCGGTACACCGCGGGCACCGCGATGCTGGAGACCGCCGAGCGCTTCACCGACCACGAGGGCGAGCCCGCGGTCCAGCAGTACCTGCTGCTCGTCGGAGGGCTCCGCACCCTCGCCCGCGGGGAGCACGCCCCGAACCTGATCCTCGACGCCTTCCTGCTGCGTTCCCTCGCGGTCAACGGCTACGCACCCAGCTTCGAGGACTGCGCGAGGTGCGGAATGCCCGGTCCGAACCGGTTCTTCTCCGTCGCGGCGGGCGGCGTCATATGCGGCGACTGCCGGGTGCCCGGCAGCGTCGTACCCTCAGCTGAGGCCGTCGCCCTGCTGAGCGCGCTGCTCACCGGTGACTGGGAGACGGCCGACGCGTGCGAGGCGCGGCATGTCAGGGAGGGGAGCGGGCTGGTGTCCGCCTATCTGCACTGGCATCTGGAGCGCGGACTGCGCTCGCTGCGATACGTAGAGAAGTAACACAGGCACAGCAGGCACAGGGAGACGAGACAGCTCATGGCAGTACGCGGGATCCTCGGCGGCCGTAACCGGCGCGACTACAAGACCCCCGAGCCGCACCCCTCCGGGGCCACGCCCCCGAAGATCCCCGGCGAGCTGGTGCCCAAACACGTCGCCGTCGTCATGGACGGGAACGGCCGCTGGGCCAAGGAGCGGGGTCTCCCGCGCACCGAGGGCCACAGGGTCGGCGAGGGTGTCGTCATGGACGTCCTCAAGGGCTGCATCGAGATGGGCGTCAAGAACCTCTCCCTGTACGCCTTCTCCACCGAGAACTGGAAGCGCTCCCCGGAAGAAGTGAAGTTCCTGATGAACTTCAACCGGGACGTCATCCGCCGCCGCCGCGACGAGATGGACGAACTGGGCATCCGCATCCGCTGGGTGGGCCGGATGCCGAAGCTGTGGAAGTCCGTCGTCCAGGAGCTCCAGGTCGCCCAGGAGCAGACCAAGGACAACGACAGGATGACGCTGTACTTCTGCGTCAACTACGGCGGCCGGGCCGAGATCGCCGACGCCGCGCAGCGCATCGCGGAGGACGTCGCGGCCGGAAAGCTGGACCCCGCGAAGGTCAACGAGAAGACCTTCGCGAAGTACATCTACTACCCGGACATGCCGGACGTCGACCTCTTCCTGCGCCCCAGCGGCGAGCAGCGCACCTCCAACTACCTGCTCTGGCAGAGCGCGTACGCCGAGATGGTCTTCCAGGATGTGCTGTGGCCGGACTTCGACCGCCGTGACCTGTGGCGGGCCTGCCTGGAGTACGCCCAGCGGGACCGCCGCTTCGGTGGCGCCGTCCCGAACGAGGAACTCCTCGCCATGCGGGGCAAGGACGCGGGCCCCGACACGGCGGTCTGACCCGGGGAGGCGGACCGAGGCACCCGGGTGCCTCGGTCCGCCCGCTCCGTGCGCCGACGAGGACGCCGACGGTTCAGGACGCCGACGGGGTCGGGATGCCGACGGGTCAGGCGAGCTTCGCCAGCTCCTCGGCCATGACCTTCACCGTGTACTCGATCTGCTCCTCGGTGTGCTCGGAGGTGATGAAGAACCGGAGCCGGGCCAGCCGTTCCTCGACCGCCGGGTGCAGGATCGGGTTGGCGCTGATGCCACGCCGGTAGAGCCGGTCGGCGAGCTTGAGGGCCTTCTCCGAGTCGCCCGTGATGCACGGCACGACCGGCGTGCCCCCGCTGGTACCGACGACGATCCCGGCCGCCGCGGAGAGCCGCAGGAACAGGGCCGAGCGCTGGTGGAGCCGGTCGAGTCGCTCGGGCTCCTCCTGGATCACCCGCAGCGCGGCCAGGGAGGCGGCGGTGTTCGGCGGGGTGAGGCCGGCGCTGTAGATGAAGCCGGGGAGGGTGTAGCGGAAGTGCTCGATCAGCTCGTGCCGGCCGGCCACGTAACCGCCGCAGCTCGCCAGTGACTTGGACAGGGTGCCCATCCACACGTCGACGTCGTCGGCGTCGACGCCCCAGTGCCGGCCGATGCCGCCACCGGTCTTGCCCAGCACGCCGATGCTGTGGGCCTCGTCCACCATCAACAGCGCCGCGTGCCGCTGCTTGACGGAGATCAGGGCGGGCAGGTCGGCGATGTCGCCGTCCATGCTGTACACGCCCTCGACCACGATCAGCACCCGGCGGTAGCGGTCGCGCACCTGGTGCAGGATCCGGTCCAGGGCGGCGATGTCGTTGTGCGGGAACGGCTGGCGGCTCGCCCCCGACAGACGGCAGCCCTGGATGATGCTGTCGTGCGCGAGCGCGTCGTGCAGGATCAGGTCCTCGGGGCCCACCAGGTGACCGATGACGGTGACGTTGGTGGCATGGCCGCTGACCAGCGTGACCGCGTCCTGGGCGCCGACGAGGCGGGCGAGGCCCCGGTCGAGTTCCTCGTGCAGCGGACGGTTGCCGGACAGGATGCGGGCGGCCGAGACCGAGCTGCCGTACTGCTTGACCGCCTTGGTCACGGCCTTGACGACGGTCGGGTGGCCGGACAGGCCCAGGTAGTTGTAGCTGGAGAACGAGATCAGCTCGGTGCCCTCGACCCGGGTGACGTCCCGGATCGTGCCCTCGTGCGGAAGGTAGTAGGGGTTGCGGACGCCGAAGCGCTCGTACATGCGTGAGCGTTCGAGCGTGGCGACGACTTCGGGCAGGGCCCTGACATCACCGGTCGCGGTGCGGTCCGGCGCGGGGACGGCCTCGGTGCGGGGCGCGGGCACGGAGGGTACGGCGGGGACCTCGGTGGGTACCGGCATCGGGGCGGGGGTGGTGGGGGCGGTGCCGAGGAGCTCCTGGACCGTCGTGATCAGCTCGCCGACGGTGCTGATCCTCACCACGTCCGAGGCCCGCACGTCGATGTCCGGCCACTGCCTGCGCAGGCCCGCGGCGAGCTCGGCGAGCATGATCGAGTCGAAGCCGAGGTCGGTGGCGAACACGTGCTCCGGCTGCAGGAAGTCCTCGGAGTACGCGCTGACCTTGGCTATCGCGGAGAGCACACGGGACGCCACCACGTCTGCCGGGTCAGCGGTCGCGACCGCCGGGGCGTCGGCCGTGAGGACGTCGGCCGGTGGCACCGGGACGGGGACCGGACGCGCAGCCGCGGTCACGGTCGCCGGCGCATCGTTCGGTACCGGGCCGTCGACCGCGACGGCGCCGACCGCCTGCAGCAGATCGACCTGGGCGTGGAGGAACGAGATAAGGCTGCTCATGCTCGATTCACCGTTCGAGTGGGTGGAGGCGGCGGACGTGTGGTCGATCGTGGAGCCGTACGGCACGGCGGCCGTGGACGCGACGACGACCGGAGCCGGGGCCGTGACGGCGGCCGCAGAGGCCACGGAGGCGGCAGGGGCGACAGAGGCGGTCAGGGCGGCAGGGGCCGGGGTGCCGGGGCGCCGGGCGTCGGTGGTCTCCTTCCGGCCCGTCCCCTTGAGGATCGTGAAGGACGAGGTCTCCAGGGGTGACGGCGGAAGCGACAGCAGCGGCGGGGCGTCCGCCGGGAAGAGCGGGGCGGGATCCACCGGCGCACCCGCCACGGCGAGCCTGCCCAGCGCCGTCAGGAAGGCCCGCGCGCCGTCCGGCCGGCTCGTGGTGAGCGGCAGGACGTCCAGCACCTTGGCACCGGGGGTGCGCCGAGCCATCCGCAGCAGCGAGTCGCCGCCGTAGAGCTGCACCAGGAAACGGGCCCCGGCGTCCGCCACCGACGTGACGGCCTCGCTGAAGCGGACGGGGACGCTGTTGTGCCGGCTCCACAGGTCCCGGATCTCCTCCGGCCGGTCGCACACCCGGCCGCCGACGCCGGAGACGAAGGTACGGGCGGGCGCCACGAGCGGCAGGGCCGCGATGTGATGGGTCACCGCCTCGTCGGCCGCGGCCACCAGCGGCGAGTGGAAGGCGTGCGACACCCGCAGCCGCACCGCGGCCACGCCGCGTTCCGCGCAGCGCTCGCGCAGCCGCTCCACGGCCGCCTCGCCGCCGCTGAACACCAGCTGGTGCTCGTGGTTGTAGCAGGCGGGCCAGACCCCGTCCACGTCGGCAGCGAGCTTCTCCGCCTTCTCGTGCGTCGCCTGAACGGCGAGCATCACGCCGGTTCCGGCCGGTACGGCGGCGGCGAGTGCCGCGCCCCGCCGGGCCATGAACCGGACCGTCTCGTCCGCCGCGATCGCGCCGGCCGCGGCCGCCGCCGGGAACTCGCCGACGCTGTGCCCGACGGTGAGGGAGGGGACGATGCCGCAGGCGGCCAGCAGCTCGGTGGTGGCGACTGCGGTGATGCCGAGCGCGGGCTGGCACAGGTCCGTGACCGTGAGGGCCGCCATCGCCTCGGCGTCGTCGGGCCCGTGCTGCGCCCAGAGCAGGTCGGGCAGTCGCGCGGGGAGCTCCGCCGACGCCTCGGCGGTCAGGGCGGTCAGTTCCTCGGCGCGCCTGGCCGACGCCGGGAAGCGCCGGACCAGGTCGGCGAGCATCCCCGGCTGCTGCGCCCCCTGCCCGGGGAAGGCGAAGGCGATCTTCCGCTCCGCCTCGGGCAGCGGCTTGGCCGCGGCGTGGACGCCGGGGGCCAGCTCGCCGATGGCGCCCTCGTCCAGCCGCCGGGCGGCCAGGTCGAGCCGGTCGAGGAGCTCCTGGCGCGTGGCGGCGGCGAACGACAGCCGGGCGGTGAGCAGCTCGCGGCCGGCCAGGGTGCGGGCCACCGCGGCGGGCCGCGCGGCGGACGCGATGACGGCGTCCCGGATCTCCCGGGCGTGCCGGGCCAGTTGAGGCATCGAACCGGCGGACAGGAGGAACAGACACGGCTCGTCCTCCCGTTCGGGCCGCTCCGGGGCGGGATCGGCCCCGGACTGCGGGAGCGGCGCGCCTTCGAGGACGGCGTGGACGTTCGTGCCGCCGAAGCCGAACGAGCTGACCCCGGCCCGGCGCAGCTCGCCCCGCGGCCACTCCTGCGGCGCGGTGGCCAGGCGCAGCCCCGACTCGTCGAGCCGCAGCTCGGGGCTGGCGCGGTGCTCGGCGGGCTGCGGCGGTACGACACCGTGGTGCAGGGCCAGGGCGGCCCGTACGAGGCCCGCCGCGCCGGCCGCGGAGAGGGTGTGGCCGATGAGGGCCTTGGACGAGGAGACGTAGCAGGGCCGGGTCTGGCCCGCCTCGTCGCGCAGCAGGCGTATCGCCTCCATCTCGGTGCGGTCGCCGACCGGCGTGCCGGTGCCGTGGGCCTCCAGCAGGTCGATCGCCCCGGGGGCCACTCCGGCGTCCCGGTAGGCGGCGCGCAGCGCGGCCAGCTGCCCCTGGGCCTGCGGCGTCATCGGGCCGCCGCCGCGCCCGTCGTTGGCGGTGCCGACGCCGTTCACGACGGCGTATACGCGGTCGCCGGCTGCCAGGGCGTCCGCCAGCGGGCGGAGCACCAGCACACCGCCGCCCTCACCGAGCACGAAGCCGTCCGCCCGCTCGTCGAACGGCCGGCACGCGCCGTCCCGGGAGAGCGCGCCGGCCCGGGAGAAGCCGATCAGCGCGTTGGGTGTGAGGTTGAGGAAGACCCCGCCGACGAGAGCCACCGAGCACCCGCCCGACCGCAGGCTCCGTACCGCCGTGTCCAGTGCCACCAGCGCCGACGAGCAGGCCGCGTCGACGGCGTACGAGGGACCGCCGAGGTCGAACACCTCGCTCACGGCGGCCGGCACCATGTTGCCGATGACACCGGCGATGGAGAACGGTCCCACGGGCACGACCGCCGACCCGGCGGCCTTTTCCAGGCCGGCCAGGAGCTCGGGGTCGTCCTCGCCGACGTGAAACGAACCGTCCGCGAGGAGCCTGGCGTTGATCCGTGCGAAGGCCGCGTCGCGGTAGTCGATCGAGGACACCCCGGCGAACACGCCGGTCGTCGCGCGGTCGAAGGAGCCCCGCTCCCAGCCGGCGTCCTGCAGGGCCTCCCGGGCGAGGTCGACGAAGAGGCGTTGCTGGGGGTCCATGGCCCTCGCCCGGCGCGGTGGCACGCCGTAGTGGGACGGGGCGAACCGGTCGATGGCGGGGAGGAAGGCCACCCGGTCGGTGTACGTACTGTGCGGCTCCCGGAAATCGCCTGGTCTGTGGTACTTGGAGTGATCCCAGCGCGATTCGGGCACCCCTGCGAACTGCGGCTCGGCGTTGAGGGTCATCTGCCAGAACTCGTTGAGGTTCCCGGCGCCGGGAAAGCGGCACGACATGCCGACGATGGCTATACCAGTCACAGCTGCTGATACCCCGATCCGATATTGACGGATTGCATGACGCAGCGTCAGAAGTACACGAAATGACAGATCGTGCCGGGAATTTCGTGAAACGAACAGCCCCGGCAGCCGTGGTGATGGAGCGTCATGATCTGTTCATGCGTCAACTTCGCGCCGCGCTTTCAGGGTTCTGCAGGCGGGGAGGGGCGGCGGCGCACCTTTTCACTCAGCGGAATGAACATGGCTTAAAGGGCGGGGTGTCGATCTGCCGTCGCGTGTGTCCCGCGGGTGTCCGTACGGTATCGCCGCGCCGTCCCGGCTTCCGCGAGCGCGGCCTCGGCGGCGGCGCCGAGGGCGTCGTACGCGTCGACGGTGAGGGCCGTGAGGAGATCGCCGCGATTCGGGAAGTAGCGGTAGGCAACCGACGGTGCCATGCCCAGCTCGCGGGCCACCGCCCGCAGGGACGGCCGCGCAGCCCCCTCCGCCGCGAGCCGGCGCCTGGCCTCCTCCTTGATGGCCGCGCCGGCCTCGGCGCGGGCCCTTTCTCCGGCTCCTCGGATCTCGCTCGTGGCCTCAAGTTTGCCCCGCGGTCGCTGGTTGGATCACTGGTCCACGGTCGGAGCATTGCTCTTGGACCAGTGTTCACTTAATGGCAACACTGATTCATATTCAGATCGGTGCTCTCGAATGGGAGCATCATTCTGACTCGGGTCGGTCCATCGACAGGCGTGTCCTGCGGAGGACGAGCCGTGCTCCTCGACGCAACGCCCAGTACCTCCGCATCCCCCCAGTACCGATGAGGCCCGACAGCGCTCGGCAGAGCCCGGACACGCATCGGACGAACCGTCAGAGAAGAACGAAAGGACCTCCCATGGTGACCACTTCGGTGCCACCCGAAAGCGGTCGGCAGAGCCGACGCGGCCCGTGGTTCACCCTGCTCGCAGGGCTGCTGTTCCTGATCATCACCGGCGCGGCCGGCGCAGGAGTACTCGAAAACCTCAAGTCCGGCGGGTTCGACAACCCCGCCTCCGACTCCGTGGCCGCCGCCTCGGCGCTGGAGCACTCCTTCCCGGAGAGCCAGCCCAACATGGTGGTCATGATCAAGGACGCCAAGGGCGGGGTCGACAGCGCCGAAGCGCGCGCTGCCGCCCGCCGGGTCACCAAGACGATCGGCGACGGCTCCGGCGCCCGGATCGTGGCCTCGTACTTCGCCACCCCCGACCCGTCGCTGCGCACCGACGACGCGGGACTGGTCCTGGTCCGGGTCAACGGTGACGAGAACGAAAGCCTCAAGACCACCAAGAAGCTCCACGAGGACCTGTCCGACCCGGACGGCGACGTGGCGGTGTCCTTCGGCGGCATCAACGCCGTCAACAACGACATGAACACACAGATCGAGAAGGACATCGTCGCCGCGGAGAGCATCGCGATCCCGCTGACGCTGCTGCTGCTCGTTCTCGTGTTCCGCGGCGTGATCGCGGCGCTGCTCCCGCTGCTGCTCGCGCTGCTCACCGTGGTCGGCTCCATGGGCATTCTCAACGTCCTCTCCCGGTTCACCGACGTCTCGGTCTTCGGGGTGAACCTCGTCACCGCGCTCGGCCTCGGTCTCGCGGTCGACTACAGCCTGCTGATCGTCACCCGCTACCGCGAGGAACGCGCCGCCGGCCGCAGCAACGCCGACGCCCTCCGCGTCACCCGCGCGACCGCGGGCCGCACCGTGTTCGTCAGCGGTGGCGTCGTCGGTGCCGCCCTCGCCACGCTGCTGGTCTTCGACCAGTACTTCCTGCGCTCCTTCGCCTTCGCCGGCATCTCGGTGGTCCTGCTGTCCGTCGGTGGCGCCCTCCTGCTGCTGCCGCCGGCCCTCATCCTGCTCGGCGACAGGATCGACGCCCTGGGCTGGGCCCGGCGGACCGCGCCCCGCCCCGCCGCGAACACCACCTGGGGCCGCATCGCCGGTCTCGCGTTCCGCCGGCCGCTGCTGCTCGCCGCGCCCGTCGTCATCCTGCTGATCGGCATCGCACTGCCCTTCGGCCACTCGCAGTTCGGCGTCCCCGACGAGCGGGTGCTGCCGAAGGGCAGCGAGAGCCGGGTCGTGGCCGAGGCGCTGCGCAAGGACTTCGGCACCGGCGACGAGCACGCGCTCAACGTGGTCGCCCGGAACTGGAAGGGCACCGACGCCGACCTCGCGACGTATGCCACCGCCCTGTCCCGGACGGACGAGGTGACCAAGGTCGTCAGCGCCGCGGGCGTCTTCGAGAAGGGCGCCAGGGCCGCTCCCATGCCGGCGGCCCAGGCGGCCCGTTACGACAACGGCACTGCGACCTGGCTCCAGGTCCAGACGGACGTGGCCCCGTACTCCTCCGAGGGATCCCAACTAGCCCGCGACGTACGGGACCTCGACCCCCCGGCCGGCAACCGCGTGCTCGTCGGCGGCCAGGCGGCCCAGGTCACCGACATCAACCAGTCCATCGCCGACAAGCTGCCGATCGCCCTCGTCCTGATCGTGGTCTTCAGCCTCCTGTTCCTGTTCCTGCTCACCGGCAGCGTGGTCCAGCCGGTCAGGGCACTGCTGCTCAACCTGCTCAGCCTGGTCTCGATCCTCGGCGTGACGGTCTGGATCTTCCAGGACGGCAACCTCTCCGACGCCCTCGGCTTCACCCCCTCGCCGCTGGCGGTCTCCATGCCGGTCCTGGTCTTCTGCATCGCCTTCGGACTGTCGATGGACTACGAAGTCTTCCTGATCTCCCGGATCAAGGAGCACTACGAGCGCACCGGCGACCTGGCCACCGCCGTCCGCGACGGCCTCGGCGCGAGCGGGCCGGTGATCACCGCGGCCGCGGCCATCCTCGCGGTCTCCTTCTTCGCGATGCTCACCTCCGGCGTCTCCCTGATCAAGCTGTACGGTGCCGCAACCGGCCTGGCGATCCTCATCGACGCCGTCCTGGTGCGCGGCGCGCTCGTACCGGCGTCGCTGCGGGTCACCGGCCGCATCAGCTGGTGGGCCCCCTCCTGGCTGCGGAGCGTCCACGGCCGCTTCGGCATCCGGGAGTCGGCCGGGGAAACGGCCCCCGCCACCGGCCCGACCACCGGGGCGGACACCGCCGCGGCCGAGGAGCGGCGTCACATGGACGGGGCCAGAGCATGACGAGTCCCGAGAAGGCGACCACGTTCCTGGACCGGCTGAGCGAGGTCGCCACCCAGGCCTCCCGGGCGGCGAACGCGCACAACACCCAGCCCTGGGAGCTCCGCCACGGCACCGACCACGTCGAGGTCGGCTGGCGCGCCGAGGACGCGCTGGGGCCGAGCGACCCGGCCCACCGCGACCTGCGGCTGTCGCTGGGCACGTACGTGGAGAGCCTGCTCATCGCCGCGGCCGAGAAGGGCATCGCCGTCGGCTTCGAGCTCGACCTCGACACCACGGCCCGGCGCGTGGGACGGCTGCGGCCGGCCGAGTGCCCCTACGACACCGGCTTCCGGGCGTCCGACATCGCCGGCCGCCGGGTCTGGCGCGGCGCCTGGACCCCGCAGCAGATCGACCCGGAGGCGATCGAGGCCGCGCGGGAAACCGCCCGCACGGCAGGCTTCCGAGTGGCCGCGATCAGCACGGCCGCGGCCAGGCCGCTGCTCGTCCGCGCCTACCACTGGTTCTTCGGCGACCCCGCAATCGCCGCCGAACTCATGGCATGGACCCGGCTGAGCCCCCGTCACCCCAAGTACCACCGCGACGGTCTGAACGACGTCACGCTGGTACTGAACCGGGTGGAGCGCTTCCTCATGGGGCTGCTCTTCTCCCCGGCCGTCTACCGGGCGCTGCGCCCGCTGGGGCTGCCGCGTCTCCTCACCCCGCTCTCCTCCGGCGCGACCGCCGGTGACGGCGTCGTCCTGGTGATCCTGGGCAAGGGCGAAGACCCGGCCCAGGAGGTGACGGCCGGGCGTCTGGTCACCCGCCTCTGGCTGGACCTCTTCCGGCAGGGGATCTACGTCCACCCCCAGAGCCATGTCATCGACTGTCCGCACACGGTCGGGGACCTGGCCGCCCTGTGCGGGGCCGAGGACGGCGAACGCCCGCTGGTCTTCTTCAGAGTGGGCATCCCCGCGGTCGACCCCTCCCTGCGCCCCCGGCACCCGCGCCGCGACCTGCCGCCGCAGTGACCCGGCACGGCCGCGTGGCCGGGTTCCGATGCCCCGTCACGCGGCCCGTGCGGCAACCGGGGTGACGGCTGGTCCGGAGACGACCGGCCCCTGGCGATCACCCGCCCGTCGCGCGACGGCGCTCATGCCGTCGCCGCCGGCGGGCGGGTGACGTGGTTGTTCGGGCACTGGCTTCCTCGGTGTCATCGAAGCGACCTTCGCAATTGCTCCCTACCTGTGAAGATCTTGCTCGCTTCATCGGGGGATCGCAGTGCATCAAGATGCAGCAGGCGAAAGCGAGGCCTACGGATGGAAATCCGCAACACCACGGAAAGCCGCTCGGTTGTCGAGCGCGCCTTCAGTGTTCTCGGTGTCTTCAGCGGTCGGGACCACTCGCTGTCGGTGAGCGATATCAGCCGCCTCTCCGGCCTTCCCGTGGCGACGGCACACCGCATGGCGACCAAGCTCGTCTCCCTGAGGGTGCTGGAGCGGGGGGAAGGGGGCAGATACACCATAGGGCTGAGGCTGTGGGAACTGGCCGCGCATGCGCCGCGGCACCGCGCGCTGCGCGCCGCGGCGCTGCCGCACATGCTGCGACTCCACGAGAAGACGAAAGCAACGGTGAATCTCTCGGTCCGCGACGGCGCCGAGGGGATCTGGCTGGAGAGTCTCGGCTGGGGCGGTCCGGTGCGCGTGGCACCGATGACCGTCGGCGACCGGTTCCCCCTGCACACCACGGCCTCGGGAAACGTCCTGCTCGCCTACGCGAGCCCCGACGCGCAGGAGGACATCCTGGCCCGCACGCCGACCCGGCACACGGCAGGGGCAGTGCCCGACCCCCTGGTCCTGCGCAGGATCGTCAGCCAGGTCAGGCGCTCGGGCTACGCCGCAGGCGACTTCCGGACGGAGCGGTGCACCTTCGCGGTCGCCGCCCCGCTGCGGGACCGCGACGGAGCCGTCATCGCGTCCCTGTCCCTGGTGACGGATCCCGCCGGGGCCGGCGGACCGCGATGCGTCGGCCCCTTGCTGGCGACGGCCGTACGCATATCCCGGAAAATCGCCACCGCCCAGGACCGGGAGGGCGGAATTCCGCACCAATGGGCACACGCCCAGGGGGGACGCCCCATTCCGCTCCACACGTTCAGAGGCACGGAGGCGGCCACGGAATCAGATGCGGCATCAGCCATGGGATCGGCCGTTGAACGCGCCGTGGTATCTGCCGTCGGAGCAGTCGGGGAAGGGGGCATGGAAACCACGCTCATCCGCCATCCATGACTGTTCGATCGCCCCAAGACGCAGTGAGAAACAGAGAGAGCCGGAGCGGACCCGGGGCCGCGCAATTCCGGTTCAGACGTTGGAGACAGGTTTCTGTGGACAAGAAGAACCGCACTGTGGTGGTCACCGGCAAGGGCGCGACCACGCCGCTCGGTGGCGACGCACCGGCGGCCACCGCCTCACGCACCGGCGGCCGTCACCACGACGCACGGGTGGGCGGCGCTCCTTCGAGCACCGCCCGCCGGTCCCGCGTACCGCCGGTCCCGTTCAGCTCCCCGTCGCCGTCGCGCACTCCGCGCACGTCCCGAAGATTTCCACCGTGTGGGCCACGTTCACATACCCGTGCTGCGCGGCGATCGTCTCCGCCCACTGCTCCACCGCGGGACCCTCGACCTCGACCGCCTTGCCGCAGACCCGGCACACCAGATGGTGGTGGTGCTCGCCGGTCGAGCAGCGCCGGTAGACGGACTCACCGTCCGTCGTGCGCAGAACGTCCACCTCGCCCGCGTCGGCGAGGGACTGCAGGGTGCGGTAGACGGTGGTCAGTCCGACCGAGTCACCGCGGTGCTTGAGTACGTCGTGCAGCTCCTGGGCGCTGCGGAACTCGTCCACCTCGTCGAGCGCCGCCGCCACCGCGGCCCGCTGCCGGGTCGACCGGCCGCGTACCGGGGCTGCGTTCGTTCCACTGATCGGCGCCGTCGCCACAGGTGCCTCCTCACGTCGCCCGTACATGTGTCGGGCCATTGTGCCAGCCCGCCCGGGCGCCGGGGTCAGACCCGGACGCCGTTCGTGGCCGGGCGGGCAGCCGGTATTTCCGGAGTCTCCCCTTCCAGGGTGCACTCCGCCGAGACCGCATCGCTGCTGCGGGCGCGCCTTCTGGCCAGCGGCGTGGCGAGCAGGGTCAGCACGACGAAGACGCCGATGGCCAGCAGCACGATGGTCGCGCCGGGCGGTACGTCCTGGTAGTAGGAGGTCACGGTGCCGGCCAGGGTCACCGCCGTACCGATGACGACGGACAGCACGAACGTCACCTTGAAGGACTTCGAGATCTGCTGCGCCGCGGCGACCGGGACCACCATCAGCGCGCTGACCAGCAGCAGACCGACGACCCGCATCGCCACGGTGACGGTCACCGCCGCGGTGACCGCGATCAGCAGATTGAGTGCGCGCACCGGCAGTCCGGTGACCCGCGCGAACTCCTCGTCCTGACTGACCGCGAACAGCTGCCGCCGCAGCCCCAGCGTCACCAGCAGCACGAAGGCGGCGAGCAGGCAGATCGCGGTGATGTCCTCGGACGAGACCGTGGAGAGGGAGCCGAAGAGGTACGAGGTGAGGTTGGCGTTGGAGCCGGTGTCGGAGAGATTGATCAGCAGCACACCGCCCGCCATACCGCCGTAGAAGAGCATGGCCAGCGCGATGTCGCCGCGCGTGCGTCCGTACCAGCGGACCAGTTCCATGACGATCGAGCCGACGACGGCGACGGCCGTGGCCATCCAGACCGGGCTGGTGGAGAGCAGGAAGCCGAGACCGACACCGGTCATCGCGATGTGGCCGATGCCGTCGCCCATCAGGGCCTGGCGGCGCTGCACGAGGTAGATGCCGACGGCGGGGGCGATGACGCCGACCAGTACGGCGGCGAGCAGGGCCCGCTGCATGAAGGGGGGCTGGAGAAATTCCATGATCAGGTCAGCAGTCCCGTCCGGACGGGCTCGGAAGCCGCATGGGGGTGTACATGGTCGTGGCCGGGCAGCGCGTGCTGGCCGACGGCCTTCGGGGGCGGCCCGTCGTGCATCACACAGCCCTCGCGGAGGACGATCGCGCGGTCGATGAGGGGTTCCAGCGGGCCCAGCTCGTGCAGGACGAGCAGCACGGTGGTGCCGGCCGCCACCTGCTCGCGCAGCGTCTCGGCGAGGATCTCCTGGCTGGCCAGGTCGACGCCGGCCATGGGCTCGTCCATGATCAGCAGCTCGGGCTCGGCTGCGAGTGCCCGCGCGATCAGCACCCGCTGGTGCTGACCGCCGGAGAGCGCGCTCACCGAGTCCCCGGCCCGGTCGGCGAGGCCGACGAGGGCGATGGCGCGGTCGACTGCGGCCCGGTCCGCCTTGCGGAGCAGCCCCAGCTTCGTACGGGACAGCCGCCCCGCGGAGACGACCTCGCGGATGGTGGCGGGAACCCCGCTGGCCGCCGTGGTGCGCTGCGGTACGTAGCCGATCCGTGCCCAGCTGCGGAAGCGGCGCAGGGGGGTGCCGAACAGCTCGACCGAGCCGCCGGTGAGCGGGACCTGGCCGATGACGGACCGGACGGCCGTGGACTTGCCGGAGCCGTTGGCGCCGAGCAGCGCGGCGACCTCGCCGCGGTGCACGGTGAGGTCGACGCCGCGCAGCACGGGGCGCGCGCCGAGGGTCGCGGTGGCTCCGCGCAGGGCTATCACGGGGTCGGGCTGGGTGCTCTCGGGCTCGGGCATGAGCGCCTCCGATGCTGCTGTGGCGGGTGTTACGAGGGTCACTTCGCGCCGAGCGCCTTCTGGAGGGCGGCGAGGTTGGACTGCATGACCTCGAAGTAGTCAGCGCCCTTGGACTTGTTCGTGATTCCCTCGAGCGGGTCGAGGACATCGGTCCTCAGGCCGGTGTCCGCCGCGACGGTCTTCGCGGTCTTGTCGCTGGCGAGGGTCTCGAAGAAGACCGTGGTGGCCTTGGTCTTCTCCGCGATGGTGTGGATCTCCTGGATCCGGGCGGGGCTGGGCTCGGCCTCGGGGTCGATGCCGGCGATGCCCTCCTGGACCAGGCCGTAGCGCTCGGCGAGGTAGCCGAAGGCGGAGTGGGTGGTGATGAACGTCTTGGTGGCGGTGTTCCTCAGCCCCGTCTCGTACGCCGTGTTCAGCGCGTCGAGCCTCTTGACCAGGGCGTCCGTGTTCTTGCGGTAGTCCGCGGCGTGGCCGGGGTCGGTCTTCTCCAGGGACGCGCCGACGCCCTTGGCGACCTCGGCGTACTTCACCGGGTCCAGCCAGATGTGCGGGTCGGCCCCGGCGCCGTCGCCCTTGTGCTCGTGGCCGTGCTCGTCGCCGCCGGTCTCGGTGCCGTGGTCCTCCAGGGTGGTCAGCTTCGCAGCGTCGACGCTGTGGGTCGACCCGGACAGCTTGATCGCGTCGTCGACGGCGGGCTGGATACCCTTGAGGTAGAGGATGTAGTCGGCGTCGCCGAGTCCGCCGATCTGCCGCGGACTGAGCTCCAGGTCATGCGGCTCGACGCCCGGCTTGGTCAGCGTGCTGACCGAGACGTGGGTCCCGCCGATCTCCTCGGCAAGGAACTGCATGGGATAGAACGACGCCACCACATTCAGCTTGTCGCCGGCCTTGAGGCCGGCGGCGTCCGACGGGGAGCAGGCGGAGAGGGCCGTGAGCCCGAGGACGACTGCTCCGGCGACGGCAGCGGTGGGTATGAGGCGGCGTATGTTCATGACAGTCATTTTCAACAAAACTGGAAACGATTGTCAACAAGCCGGTTGGGATGGCCACCGGGTGAGCCGTCCGCGCACCGATTTGATCCGGAGGGCCCGCCCGCCGGTAATCTGAAGCATTCGCCCGCCCGTCTCCCGACCACCACCCCCCACCGAGGCGCTTCGCGCCACCCCTGTCCAATTTCGTCGTCGTAATGAAGAGAGCACCGTGGCCGCCGACAAGATCGACTCCATCGTCAGCCTGAGCAAGCGCCGTGGCTTCGTCTACCCCTGCAGTGAGATCTACGGTGGCCAGAAGGCCGCCTGGGACTACGGGCCGCTGGGCGTGGAGATGAAGGAGAACCTCAAGCGCCAGTGGTGGCGCTACATGGTCACTTCGCGCGAGGACGTGGTCGGTCTCGACTCGTCGGTCGTCCTCGCCCCCGAGGTCTGGGTCGCCTCCGGCCACGTCGCCACGTTCACCGACCCGCTGACCGAGTGCACCTCCTGTCACAAGCGCTTCCGCGCGGACCACCTGGAAGAGGCGTACGAGGAGAAGCACGGCAAGCCGCCGGTCAACGGCCTCGCCGACCTCAACTGCCCCAACTGCGGCAACAAGGGCACCTTCACCGAGCCCAAGCAGTTCTCGGGTCTGCTCTCCACGCACCTCGGCCCGACCCAGGACTCCGGTTCGGTCGCCTACCTGCGCCCCGAGACCGCGCAGGGCATCTTCACCAACTTCGGTCAGGTGCAGCAGACCTCGCGCAAGAAGCCGCCGTTCGGCATCGCGCAGATGGGCAAGTCCTTCCGGAACGAGATCACTCCGGGCAACTTCATCTTCCGCACCCGTGAGTTCGAGCAGATGGAGATGGAGTTCTTCGTCAAGCCGGGCGAGGACGAGCAGTGGCACGAGTACTGGATGGAGCAGCGCTGGAACTGGTACACGGACCTGGGCCTGCGCGAGGAGAACATGCGGTGGTTCGAGCACCCGAGGGAGAAGCTCTCCCACTACTCCAAGCGCACCGCTGACATCGAGTACCGCTTCCGCTTCGGCGGCAGCGAGTGGGGCGAGCTGGAGGGCGTCGCCAACCGCACGGACTACGACCTCAAGGCCCACTCCGCCGCTTCCGGCACGGACCTGTCGTTCTTCGACCAGGAGGCCGGCGAGCGCTGGACTCCGTACGTCATCGAGCCCGCGGCCGGTGTCGGCCGTTCGATGCTCGCCTTCCTTCTCGACGCCTACATCGAGGACGAGGCGCCCAACGCCAAGGGCGTCATGGAGAAGCGCACCGTGATGCGCCTCGACCCGCGCCTCGCGCCGGTCAAGGTCGCGGTGCTGCCGCTCTCTCGCAACCCGCAGCTGTCGCCGAAGGCCAAGGGCCTCGCCACCGACCTGCGGAAGAACTGGAACATCGAGTTCGACGACGCGGGCGCCATCGGCCGCCGCTACCGCCGTCAGGACGAGATCGGTACGCCGTTCTGCGTCACCGTCGACTTCGACACCCTCGACGACAACGCGGTCACGGTGCGCGAGCGCGACACCATGAAGCAGGAGCGCGTCTCGCTGGACCAGATCCAGGCCTACCTCGGCGCCCGTCTGCTCGGCTGCTGACGCATCACGGTTCCACCGCGAAGCCCCCGGTTCCACGTACGGAACCGGGGGCTTCGTTGCGACGGCCGCCCGGTGTGACCTGCCCCGGTGCGCGGGGCTGTCAGGCGCGCAGACCGCGCAGCAGCAGGTCCGGCACGGCGGCGAACCCGGCGCCGATGGCGGGGTTCTGCCACTGTTCTGTGGTGCTTCGTGCGGGCAGGCCGAAAACCGGGTGTCTCACCCGGTGCGGCCGGGGTACGGTTCCGGCATGTCTTCGTTCTTCCAGATCTACGAGTGAGAGCGCGGCGGGCCCGACCGCCCGCCGCCCACCGGATCGATTCCAGGTCGCTCACGACCTCACGTCTCACGACGTCTCACCACGAATGGGAGAACCCCGTGGCCAAGAGCCGCAACAACCTTCTCGGTGTCGGCGGACAGCGCAAGAAGCTGTCCCGCGCCGATCAGCAGGGAGCGGGCAGCGCGCGTAACGCCGACCGCAGGACCGCGGAAGACCGGAAGCAGGAGCTGCTGCGCAAGATGCGCGAGCGCGCCGGGTCCGGGCAGGCCCCGGCGTCCACCGACGCCGCGACGTCGAACCGCGAGGGCGACTCCGCGGCGCAGAGCTGACGCCTTCTCGGTGCCCGTACGACTGTGGGCCCGGATCACCGTTGGTGATCCGGGCCCACGTCCGTTCCCGTTCCCGTACCCGTGCCCCGTCCGTGCGCGGGCTCACGCCACCGTGCGAGTTCCGGGAGATCTGGGCGTTGACCAGCGACCTTCCCGTGCGGCTGCCCGCTTCTCGCCCCGGCGCCCGCCGAAGCAGCTTCCGCCGTACGCGACAATGGGGCAATGACCACGCTCGCCCCCTCACTCCCGCAGCTCCGGATCGGCCCGCACACGGTGCAGCCGCCGGTGGTGCTCGCGCCCATGGCCGGTATCACCAACGCTCCGTTCCGCACCCTGTGCCGGGAGTTCTCCGGCGGCAAGGGGCTGTTCGTCAGCGAGATGATCACGACGCGGGCGCTGGTCGAGCGCAACGAGAAGACCATGCAGCTCATCCACTTCGACGCGAGCGAGACCCCGCGCTCGATCCAGCTGTACGGAGTGGACCCGGTCACGGTCGGCAAGGCCGTCCGCATGATCGTCGACGAGAACCTCGCCGACCACATCGACCTGAACTTCGGCTGCCCGGTCCCCAAGGTGACCCGCAAGGGCGGCGGCTCCGCGCTCCCGTTCAAGCGGCCGCTGCTGCGCGCGATCCTCAACGAGGCCGTATCCAACGCGGGCGACCTGCCGGTCACCATCAAGATGCGCAAGGGCATCAACGACGACCACCTCACCTACCTCGACGCGGGCCGGATAGCGGTGGAGGAGGGCGTCACGGCCGTCGCCCTGCACGGCAGGACCGCCGCCCAGCACTACGGCGGCACCGCCGACTGGGACGCGATCGCCCGCCTCAAGGAGCACGTCCCGGAGATCCCGGTCCTCGGCAACGGCGACATCTGGTGTGCGGACGACGCCCGCCGGATGATGCGCGAGACCGGCTGCGACGGCGTGGTCGTGGGCCGCGGCTGCCTGGGGCGCCCGTGGCTCTTCGGTGACCTGGTGAGCGCCTTCGAGGGTACGGAGGCGAGGCAGGCGCCGGCGCTCCGGGAGGTCGCGACGGTGATGCTGCGGCACGCGACGCTGCTGGGGGAGTGGATCGGCGACGAGACCCGTGGCGTGATCGACTTCCGTAAGCATGTGGCCTGGTATCTCAAGGGCTTCTCGGTCGGCTCGGAGATGCGCAAGAAGCTGGCGGTCACCTCGTCGCTGGACGAGCTGGGTGCGCAGCTGCACGAGCTCGACCTGGACCAGGCCTGGCCGGACGGGGCGGACGGGCCGCGCGGGCGCACGTCCGGCAACAACCGTGTGGTGCTGCCGGACGGCTGGCTGAAGGACCCCTACGACTGCTCGGGCGTGAGCGCGGACGCCGAGCTCGACACCTCGGGCGGCTGAGGCACCGGGTGCCCTTGATTCATCCCGCTCATCTGAGCGTCAATCCGGGGTGAATCGAGGGTGGACCGGAAGGCGTGGGGCGTCGCGGCGTGCGAAAGGGATGCCGCGTCCGCACTTCTTTCGCCGCTTGTGGTCGGGGTGTGACCATGCGTGGCCCCGAAGGCGTCCGGATAGTGACATCTGAGCCCCCGCCGGGGCGTGATTCTCGCCACCCCTGAGGGGTGCACTGCTCAAATGAGCGGGATTTTGAAAACTGCACTTCTCAAATGATGGCACTCGGTGCCATCCGACTTTATTTTGATCGATCGACACATCCACTACACACCGTGCGCAATTCTCGCCATCTTCGGAACTTTGGGTAGTGATGTGTTCAAGAAGCGAATGAATATGTCAATGCGTGGGTCTGAAACGAAACTTTCGATCTGCTGGCGGACGAGTGGTTAAGGCCGCATGACGCGCAAGTGGACGTACCCAGACACCTTCGATCTGGGTATGTTCCTCGCCGTCAGGGCAGCCACCCGAGTCCTCTAGGAGTCGAGACCCGTGTCGGAAAACAAAGATCCTCACGTACCCACGCCGGAGCTCCTGGGTCAGAAGTTCGTTTATGACTTCACCGAGGGCAACAAGGATCTGAAGGACCTGCTCGGCGGCAAGGGGGCCAACCTCGCCGAGATGACGAACCTCGGGTTGCCCGTCCCTCCGGGCTTCACGATCACCACCGAGGCGTGCAAGGTCTACCTCGAGAGCGGCGAGGAGCCGACGGCGCTCCGCGACGAGGTGAGTGCGCACCTCGCCGCCCTGGAGAAGCGGATGGGCAAGAAGCTCGGCCAGGCCGACGACCCGCTGCTGGTCTCCGTCCGCTCCGGCGCGAAGTTCTCGATGCCCGGCATGATGGACACGGTTCTCAACATCGGCCTCTCCGACGAGTCCGTCGTCGGTCTCACCGCCCAGGCCGGCGACGAGCGGTTCGCGTGGGACTCGTACCGCCGCCTGATCCAGATGTTCGGCAAGACCGTCCTCGGCGTCGACGGCGACCTCTTCGAGGAGGCGCTGGAGGCCGCGAAGGAGGCCAAGGGCGTCACCGTCGACGTGGATCTCGACGCGGCCGACCTGAAGAAGCTGGTCAAGCAGTTCAAGAAGATCGTCACGCGCGACGCCGGGCGTGACTTCCCGCAGGACCCGCGCGAGCAGATGGACCTGGCCATAAAAGCCGTCTTCGACTCGTGGAACACCGACCGCGCCAAGCTCTACCGCCGCCAGGAGCGCATCCCCGGCGACCTCGGCACGGCCGTCAACATCTGTTCGATGGTCTTCGGCAACCTCGGTCCCGACTCCGGTACGGGCGTCGCCTTCACCCGCGACCCGGCCAGCGGCCACGCGGGCGTGTACGGCGACTACCTGCAGAACGCGCAGGGCGAGGACGTCGTCGCGGGCATCCGCAACACTGTGCCGCTCGCCGATCTGGAGTCGATCGACAAGAAGTCGTACGACCAGCTGATGCAGATCATGCAGACCCTCGAAACGCACTACAAGGATCTGTGCGACATCGAGTTCACCATCGAGCGCGGCCAGCTGTGGATGCTCCAGACCCGGGTCGGCAAGCGCACCGCCGGTGCCGCGTTCCGCATCGCGACGCAGCTCGTCGACCAGGGGCTCATCGACGAGGCGGAGGCGCTCCAGCGTGTCAATGGCGCGCAGCTGGCGCAGCTGATGTTCCCGCGCTTCGACGCGGACGCGAAGACGGTGCTGCTCGGCCGGGGCATCGCCGCGTCGCCGGGCGCCGCGGTCGGCAAGGCGGTCTTCGACTCGTACACCGCGGTCAAGTGGTCCCGGTCGGGCGAGAAAGTCATCCTGATCCGCCGCGAGACCAACCCCGACGACCTCGACGGCATGATCGCCGCCGAGGGCATCCTGACCTCGCGCGGCGGCAAGACCTCGCACGCCGCCGTCGTCGCCCGCGGCATGGGCAAGACCTGTGTCTGCGGCGCCGAGGAGATCGAGGTCGACACCAAGCGGCGCCGGCTGACCGTCGGCGGGACCGTCGTCGAGGAGGGCGACATCGTCTCGGTCGACGGCTCCACCGGCAAGGTGTACCTCGGTGAGGTCCCCGTCGTGCCGTCCCCGGTCGTCGAGTACTTCGAGGGCCGGATGCACGCGGGCGCCGACGACGCCGACGAGCTGGTCGCCGCCGTGCACCGGATCATGGCGTACGCGGACCGGGTGCGCCGGCTGCGGGTGCGGGCCAACGCGGACAACGCCGAGGACGCGCTGCGGGCGCGGCGCTTCGGCGCCCAGGGCATCGGCCTGTGCCGCACCGAGCACATGTTCCTCGGCGAGCGCCGCGAGATGGTCGAGAAGCTCATCCTCGCGGACACCGACGACGAGCGCGAGGCCGCGCTTGCCGCGCTGCTTCCGCTCCAGAAGGCCGACTTCATCGAGCTGTTCGAGTCGATGGACGGGCTGCCCGTCACCGTGCGGCTGCTCGACCCGCCGCTGCACGAGTTCCTGCCCGACATCACCGAGCTGTCGGTGCGGGTCGCGCTCGCCGAGTCCCGCAAGGACGCGAACGAGAACGACCTGCGGCTGCTCCAGGCCGTGCACAAGCTGCACGAGCAGAACCCGATGCTCGGCCTGCGCGGCGTACGGCTCGGGCTGGTCATCCCCGGTCTGTTCGCGATGCAGGTGCGGGCGATCGCCGAGGCGGCCGCCCACCGCAAGAACGCCAAGGGCGACCCGCGCGCCGAGATCATGATTCCGCTCGTCGGCACGGTCCAGGAGCTGGAGATCGTCCGCGAGGAGGCCGACCAGGTCATCGCCGAAGTCGAGGCGGCCACCGGCACCGAGCTGAAGCTGACGATCGGCACGATGATCGAGCTGCCGCGCGCCGCGCTGACCGCCGGTCAGATCGCCGAGGCCGCGCAGTTCTTCTCCTTCGGCACGAACGACCTGACCCAGACGGTGTGGGGCTTCTCCCGTGACGACGTGGAGGCCTCGTTCTTCACCGCGTACCTGGAGAAGGGCATCTTCGGGGTGTCGCCGTTCGAGACGATCGACAAGGACGGCGTCGGTTCGCTGGTCCGCAGCGCCGTCGCGGCCGGCCGGGCCACCCGCCCGGACCTGAAGCTCGGTGTCTGCGGCGAGCACGGCGGCGACCCGGAGTCGGTGCACTTCTTCCACGAGGTGGGCCTCGACTACGTCTCCTGCTCGCCGTTCCGGATCCCGGTCGCGCGCCTGGAGGCGGGCCGGGCAGCGGCAGAGGCGAAGGGCAGCGACAGCCGCTGACCTGATCACCCGGACAACCCTGAAGCGGCGGCACCCTGTGCGGGGGTGCCGCCGCTTCGTCATGTCCGGATCCCGGGCGGAGACAAAAGGAGCGCGCAAGCGGTTTCGGCGTCGAGTACGGAGAACCAGTCGTCCCGGTCCCGGCCGGTCTGTTCCCGGAGCGCGTCGGCCGACGGCTTCTCGGTGATCCGCCGGCCGGTCGATCCGTTGCCTGCTCCGTCCTTCGATACGTTCGTGGCTCCGACGACGGGAACTCCGGAAAATTTCTTCGCCGTCGGCGATGAGTTCGGTGGCGGCCGGACGTCTACCCCTCGGAAGCGCTCGAAGGGAGCGCCACCGATGAGCGGAGAAGAGTGGACATGAACCAGATGATCTTCGTGAACCTGCCGGTCAAGGACCTTGAGACGACGAAGGGCTTCTTCGCCAAGCTCGGCTTCTCCTGCAACCCGCAGTTCACTGACGAGAACACCGCGTGTCTCGTCATCAGTGACACGATCTTCGCCATGCTCCTCACCGAGCCCCGCTTCAAGGAGTTCACCAAGAAGGACGTCGTGGACGCGTCGAAGTCCACCGAGGTGATCATCGCGCTGAGCGCCGAGAGCCGCGAGAAGGTCGACGAGCTGGTCGACACGGCGCTTGCCTCCGGCGGTTCGCCCGCCAACGAGCCCATCGACCACGGGTTCATGTACGGCCGGTCTTTCCAGGACCCGGACCACCACATCTGGGAGGTCATGTGGATGGACCCGGCCGCCGTCCAGGAGCAGGGCTGACGCGTCGGAACGCCCCGGGCCTCAGGGGGTGAGGCCCGGCCAGGTCACCCCGGTGAGCTGCTCGGACGCCACCCACAGGCGTTCCGCTCGCCACATCGTTCCGCCTCCAGCCCGTCCGCCAGGACGGGGCGGGCGCACTCCGCCGGCCCAGCAGCTTCGGGCCGGTGAACGAGTCGGGGCGCACCCCGGGCGCGGTGGCCGCGTACAGCGTCGGCAGCGCACCGCAGGACGCGGGCTGGGCGAGGACCCGGTTGCCGAGTCCGACCACCGTGGTGAGAAGCGTGCGCGGCGGGTGTTGCCCGACCGGATCCCCGCTGTTTCCCGGGAGGAACCTTGCGCTCAGTGCCTCCGAAGAGGGTCTGTGAGGGCCTTGGAGCCCCGGAAGCTCAGAGTTGGCTCAATTTTCCGGCAATCCCGCAGAAGCAGTTGGACGGGACATGTATCGCGTCCATAGGGTCGCGAGCATGCCCGACATCACCCTGACCACCCTCGTTGTCCTGTGCCTCGCCGCTGCCGCCGCGGGCTGGATCGATGCGGTGGTGGGCGGTGGCGGGCTGCTCCTGCTGCCCGCGCTGCTGCTCGGTCTGCCGCACGTCCCGGCCGCGTATGTCCTCGGCACCAACAAGGCGGTGGCCATCGTCGGTACCTCGGGCGCCGCCGTGACGTACGTGCGCAAGGCGCCGGTGAAGGTCGGGACGGCGGTGCGGATCGGGCTGATGGCGCTGGCCGGATCGATGACCGGTGCCTTCTTCGCCGCCGGGATCAGCAGTGACGTGCTCCGTCCGGTGATCATGGTGGTGCTGCTGGCGGTGGCGGCGTTCGTGATGCTGCGGCCGCAGTTCGGCAAGGAGGCGGGCGGGGGCACGGACCGGAAGGTCGCCCGGGCCCGTACCGTCACCGCGATCGTTCTGGTCGGCGGCGGCATCGGCTTCTACGACGGGCTGTTCGGGCCGGGCACCGGCACGTTCCTGGTGCTCGCGCTGACCGCCGTGCTCCACCTCGACCTGGTGACGGCGTCGGCCACCGCCAAGATCGTCAACGTCTGCACCAACGCCGGCGCCCTCGCGATGTTCGCCTACCAGGGCAGCGTGCTGTGGCAGCTGGCCGCGCTGATGGCGGTGTTCAACCTGGCGGGTGGGCTGCTCGGTGCGCGGATGGCGCTGCGCAAGGGCAGCGAGTTCGTCCGTGGTGTGCTGCTGGTCGTGGTGTTCTCACTCGTCGCGAAGCTGGCGTTCGACCAGTGGGCCTGAGGGCCTCCTCCACGACAGGGAGTGGACCGGCGACCGGCGTCAGCGCACCCCGGTGAGGTGCGCGTACGCGACCACGTTGCCCTGGTAGCCGGTGTCCCGTGAGAAGCCGCCGCCGCAGGTGATCAGCCGCAGCGAGGCGAACGACGAGGCGCCGTACACCCGCCGGTCGGGGAAGTTCTTGTTCTTGTACACCTCGATGGCGTCGAGCGAGAAGACGGCGGTGGTCCCGTCCTGCCGGACCACCTCGACGGTGCTGCCCTTGGCCAGGGTCCCCAGGTCATAGAAGACGGACCGTCCCTTTGCGTTGTCGACATGGCCGGCGACGAGCGCGGTGCCCTTGACGCCGGGCGGGGTGCCGTCCTTGTACCAGCCGACGACGTTGCGGTTCTCGGCCGGCGGCACGTCGAGGCTGCCGTCGGAGCCGAGCCCGAGCCGCATCATCGGGGCGTCCACCTTGATGCTGGGGATACGGAGACGGACGGGCGTCGAGGGCCGCAACGGGGCGGCGACGGGCGAGCCGGGCTGCACTCCGGGACCGGCGGCGAAGGCCTGGGCGGTGGTCGGCTGCGGCGGTACCAGCACGGTGCCGGCGCCGTGCTGGATCAGCCAGACGCCGACCAGCGCTGCGACGGCGACCAGCCAGCCCTTGGCCTTCTGGAACACGGTCGTCCTCCGGGGTGTCGTCCTCCGGGACGGGGAAGGACGTGAGGAAGGAAGTGGGGGTCCCGTCCCGGTGGCGCGCGGCCACCGGGACGGAATCGTGGCGGTACGGGGACGTGGGTACGTCCCCGTCAGCTGCCCGCCTGCGTGCCGCTCGCCCGACGACGCAGGAGCCAGGCTCCGCCGACGGCGGACGCGGCGAGAACGCCGGCACCCGCCGCGATCTGGGAGGTGTCCGGGCGGATGCTGCCGCCTACACCAGTTTTGACGTGCCCGGAGGGAGAGGTGGGCACGGTGGAGCTGTCGAGGCCGTTCCCGGTGTCGCGGCCTTGGCTGTTTCCGGTGTCGAGGCCGTTCCCGTTCCCGGTGTCGCGGCCTTGGCTGTTTCCGGTGTCGAGGCCGTTCCCGTTCCCGTTCCCGTTCCCGTTCCCGTTTCCGATGTTGCGGCCGTTCCCGTTGTCGCGCCCGCTCGCGTTCCCGGTGGAGTTGCCGATGCCGAAGGGGTTCTGGTTCCCGAGGAGGCTCTGGCCCCTGGCTGCCAGGCCGTCGAGGGAAGGCACCGAGTTGCCGCCGCCCGTGTTGTTGCCGTAGCCGTTGTCCGCCACGGTGCCGGCGGGGGAACCCGCGGCGGCGTACTTCGCGGTGTCAGCCGCCTTCACCCGCAGCCTTCCGGTGACCTCTCTGCCGTTCTCGCAGGACACATCGATGATGTACGGACCGGCGTGGGTCTTCTTCGGCACCGTGAACGTGCCGACCACCACCTCCTTGCGGGTGGTGGACGCCAGCGTGAAGTCCCCCGCTTCCAGGGAGTTCGCATCTCCGGCGGCCTTCGCGTCGTTCCCGCAAGCGGCGGTGTTCACCGTGACCGTGGTGCCCGGAGCCGCGTCCGCCGGGGATATCTCCAGCTGACCGACGTCCCCTGCATACGCGGACGGTGCGGCGGTGGACAGGCTGAGCGTGGCAGCGGTGAGTGCTGCGGCGGCGGTGCCGGTCACGAGGCGGGCAGGACTGCGCATGGGGGTTCCTCCGAGCAGAGGCGCTGGCGAGTATCTCCTGTTGCAGAGCTAACGGGCGGCGCGCCACCCATGCATGCTGACACCGGGTCAGCTTTCACCCGACCGGTCCGGGCCGGGCTCCTTGTCGAGAGGTAAGCGTGCAGGTCACAGCGGGGATGGGAGGGCAGGAGGCCGGCCCCGCGACACACCGTGCTGATCGGGTGACGAGCCACGAGGGATGGGTGGTGTACGTCACATGCATGACCTCGCCGGCCCCGGGCACACGCATGACACCCCCCACGCGACGGCTTTTCCCCCGCCGCCCCAGGCCGCCGCCCCCATCGGACCCACCCCCCTGGGCCCGATGGGGGCGGTCCCGTCCCGTCACTCGGGGGCGAGTGGGGTCCAGGTGACGACCGGCGGTCGGACACGGGCGCAGAGAGGCTGTCCCTCGGCGTCGGAGAGGCGCAGGCGTGCGGTGAGATGTCCGGAGCGCGCGGCGGCCTCGAGCACGGTCGGATCGATGTCGCCGAACATCAGCTTGGCCCGCCGGAACATGGAGAAGACGCCGTGGTCGTCCACGGTGCCCCAGGACAGATAGACGAAGCGCCCGCCGAGCCGGTTCTGCACGTACGGCCCGGTGACCGTGATGCCGTCGTCGGTCGCGGTGGCCGTGCAGTCCAGTGTCCATCCGGCCGACGGTGCGTCGCCGGGGTGCAGGCCCAGCAGCTCGCCGGGCCTGTCCTTGCGCTGTACGCCGACATGGATGTTCCGGGCGCCGGGGAAGTCACTGCCGGGCCCGCAGGTGCGGCCGGGGAGGTCCGAGCCCTCGATGTGGATCTGCATGGGCCCCATGCTCCCCTCTCAGAGCCTGTCGGGTGACCTTCGATCGGAAAGCGGACGCGGTCTGGTGCGTGCGATTCCAAGGCGCTGGAAGGTCCTCGTAGCGGAGCTACTAGGGCATTTCGGCAACGCGGGAAGCGTGCGTGCCAGGGCGTGGCCGCCCGATCAGAGGTCACCCGACAGGCTCTCAGACGGTGTCCCAGGGCGCAGCCTCGTACGCCGACCCCACCCGCTTCATGAGTTCCTCGACGACCACGAACTCCGTGTCGTCGATCCGCCGGATCGGAGCGATGCCCTGCGAGTTGGTGAGGAATGCCGACCGGTAGGCGCCGATCCCGTCGAGCGTCACCGGGCGCCGTACGGACTCCAGCCCGGCGCCCGGCAGTTCCTGCTCCAGCAGGGCCATGGTGATGCCGAGCAGTGCGGGCGCGTCGGGCCAGACGACCGAAGTGCCGTCCCAGAAGGCGACGTTGGTGATCGCCCCTTCCGTCACCGTCCCGTCCGGTGCGATCAGCAGCGCCTCGTCGAAGCCCGAGCGTGCGGCGAGCTGCCCGTAATAGGTCTGACCGAACTCGCCGGGGCGCTTGATGTGCGGGACGGTGCGGACATACGGAACGGACATCAGGCAGTGCGGGTCGGTGGACTTCTGCGCCGGTCCACGCACGGTGACCATGACGGTCGTCCCGGTGTCGCCCGGCGGCAGGAAGGCGTGCACCCGGGTCGAGGCGTCCCGTACCCCGGCGCCGTCCAGCGCGTGCCGGATCAGCTCGCGCACCCGGCCGCCGTCGAGCCCATGGCCGAAGAGTTCCCGGTTGGCGGCGTCCAGCCGGGCCAGGTGGAGCGCGAGGCCGCGTACCTTCCCGTCCCTGACCTGCATGGCGGTGAAGTGACCGTAGTTGGAGAAGGCGGGGATCCGGAGATCCGCCGCCGTTGCTGCGTGTCCGTTGAACTCGACGTACAGGGGCGCGGCGGTCGTCATGTGTTCCACCGTACGCCGGAGGTGAGCGGCGGCGCTTGACCTCAACCATGGTTGACATACGAGTCTCGCCGCATGGAACTCACCACATCTCCCCTGAAGGTCGCGGTCATCCTTGCCAGCAACCGCGAGGGCCGCTTCGCCCCGGTCGTCGCCGACTGGTTCCTCTCCCGCACCGCCGGTCACCCGGGCATCGAGACCGACCTGATCGATGTCGCCGAACTCGATCTCCCGTTCGCGCTCACCTACCGCCCGGGACCGGACGTGCGGGCCCGACTGGCGGGAGTGTCGCCCAGGTTGGCCGCCGCCGATGCCTTTGTCGTGGTCACGCCCGAGTACAACCACTCGTACCCCGCCCCGCTGAAGAACCTCATCGACTGGCATCACGCCGAATGGCAGGCCAAGCCCGTCGCCTTCGTCTCGTACGGGGGAGTGTCGGGCGGTCTGCGGGCCGTCGAACATCTTCGCCAGGTCTTCGCCGAGCTGCACGCCGTCTCCCTCCGCGACACCGTGTCGTTCCACAACGCGGGCGCTCTCTTCGACGACGAGGGCCGGTACAAGGACCCTGTGGCCGTCGACGCGGCGGCGAAGACTCTGCTCGACCAGCTGAGCTGGTGGGGGAGTGCGCTGCGGGACGCCAAGGCGGTTCGCCCGTACGGAGGCTGATTCCTTCTCGGCCGGACGCAGGTCCCGGAGCGAGTGTTTCCGGGACCTGCTCCCGGTCAGCCGACCGAGACCGCGGACCAGGTCGCGGCCACCGTGTTCTGCTCCGCGCTGCCCGCCCCGTGCAGATCCTTCGCCCTCATCGGACTCCTCGGTGCGCGCGGGGCGATGACGGTGATCTGAGCTCGCATCAGATGTGGAGGAGCTCACAAAATGGGCGCCCGGCTCATGACCCGTCATGTCCATACCGTCTCGGGGGATCGGCGGGAGGACAGCGGGCCGGAGCACCCGGACAATCGACGAAGAAGGAAGCCCGACAGGCAGAAGAACCGAGAAGAACCGAGGAGGCCGACGGTGACATCGCCGGGATGGCTGACCGTACTGACCACCACGGACAGCGAGGAGAAGGCCAACGCCCTGGCCCAGGGTGCGGTGGAGGCACGGCTCGCCGCGTGCGCGCAGATCTCCGCGCCCGTCACCTCTGTCTACCGGTGGCAGAACGCCATCGAGACCACCGAGGAGTGGCAGGTGCTGTTCAAGACGACGGCCGAGCGCTACGACGAACTGGAGGAGCACCTCCGGGCGGCGCACGACTACGAGACCCCGGAGATCATCGCCATGCCGGTGGTACGCGGAAGCGCCGGCTACCTCAACTGGCTGACGTCCCAGACCGCCCCGGCCACGGCCCTCTGACCATGCCGCAGACCGCCCCCGAACTGCCCTTCTTCGTTTACGGAACGCTGCTCCCCGGCGAACCCAACCACGACCTGTTCCTCCGCGGCCGGGCGATCGCGGAACAGCCCGCCCTGCTGCCGGGCGCCCTCCTTTACGACGGCCCCGGCTACCCGTACGCGATCGAGGGCCACGGCACCGTGCACGGCACGATGGTGACCGCCGCGCCCGCGAGCTACGCCGAGCTGCTCGTACAGCTCGACCGGCTGGAGGAGTACGTCGGTCCCGGACACCCGGGCAACCTGTACGAGAGGGTCGCCCGAGAAGTCCGCCTCCCGGCCGGGAAGCCACCCGGCACCGGAACCGCCCGCGCCTGGGTCTACCTCGCCGCCGCTCCCGTCGCCCGCTCCCTCCGCTCCAACGGCACCCTCATCCCCGGAGGCAGCTGGCTCACCCGCCGGCAGCCTCCACCCGCACCGCGCACACCTTGAACTCCGGCATCCTCGACACCGGGTCCAGCGCCGGGTTCGTCAGCGTGTTGGCCCGGCCCTCACCCGCCCAGTGGAACGGCATGAAGACGGTGTCCTGCCGGAGGGCCCCGGTGATCCGGGCAGGCGCCACCGCCCGCCCGCGCCGTGATCACCCCTGAGGGAGTGTCCCGGCCGTCAGGGCCTCCCCGACCCCGGGCTCCTTCGGCCCCAGGAAGCGCGGGTCCGGCTTGAACATCGCGTCCAGCGCCGCCTTCCCCGCCGCGAACACCTCCCGCGTCCCGCCGTAGTACCAGGTCACATCGTGTTTGGCGTCGACCCCGACGCCGTACGCATCGATCCCCGCGGTGCGGCACAGCGCGATCGCCCGCCGGATATGGAACCCCTGGCTCACCAGCACGGCCCGGTCTACACCGAAGATCTTCTTGGCCCGCACGCAGGAGTCCCAGGTGTCGAACCCGGCGAAGTCGCTGACGATCCGCCGGTCCGGCACTCCGTGCGCGACGAGAAACGTCCGCATGGCGTCCGGCTCGTCGTACTCCTCCCGGCTGTTGTCCCCGGTGACGAGCACGACCTTCACCTTGCCGTCCCGGTACAGCTCGGCGGCGGCCCGCAGCCGGTTCGCCAGATACGGCGACGGCTTCCCGTCCCACAGCCCGGCCCCGAACACCACGGCGACCTGCTGCGCGGGCGCGTCCGCGGTCGTCCGGACCCGGGCATCGGCCACGGAGTACATCCACGTGCTGGGTGCCAGCCCCAGCACACAGGCGATCATGACCCCTTGCACGGCCCGGCGCTGCCCACGCCGCGTGCGCGGCCACAGTCGCCCCAGCCATTGCGGCCGCTTCCCTCGCATCGGATCCCCTTGTCGGTGTCGGTGCGTCACCTGGTCGGACGAGTATCTGGGCGCAAGGGTTCTCCGCCCTGCGGACTTCTTCGCCGACGAGCCGTCGACGCACGGTGAACCACTGACGATCCGTCGACATGCCGGGCATCATTGCAGCCATGAACCTGCCGAGCGCCCGCACACACTCCGACGACTGGGTGACCATCGCCGCGTACGAGAACGTGAAGGGCCGCCCGCACCCGGCGGCCGCCGTCCGCGCCTGACTGCGTGACCGGGGCATCGACTGGATGCCGTTCCCGCTCGACGACGTGCGGTGCGACCTGGCCTGCGGCCCCGGTCCCGACGGGCACTGGCACGGCTGGATCACCGTCCGCATCCGCGCAACAGCTCTCCTCCCGCTCGGCCTTCACCCGGATCAGCCCTGGTCGCGGCCCAATTCGCCCTCGCCGCCGCGCTGGTGGCATGCGGAGGCGGAGCGTGCCGTACGCCCGCCACGCACGGATCCAGCCCAGTAGCATCGTCCGATGCTGCTTCCCCGGATGATCGCCTCCGACCTCGACGGCACTCTCCTGCGGCGCGACGGGACCCTCTCGCCCCGCACCCTCCGCGCCCTGCGCACGGCCGAGAGCGCCGGTGCGGAGGTCGTCCTCGTCACCGCCAGACCGCCCAGGTTCGTCGACCGGCTCGCCGACGCGACCGGGCTGGCGGGGACGGCGGTATGCAGCAACGGCGCGCTCGTCTACGACATCGGGACGCGTACCGTCGTCTCCTCCCGCGCCCTGTCCGTCGCCGTCGCCCGGCGCGTGGCCACAGAGGTCGCCGCCGCCGTGCCGGAGGTGGGATTCGCCCTGGAGACCGGCAACCAGGTGCTGTACGAACCGGCGTACCGGCTGCGGCTCTCCGAGGACATCGACGCCGAACTGCCCGTACCGTCCCTCGCCGACCTGTGGCTCACCGACGTGCCCGTCACCAAACTCCTCGCCTGGTCCGCCCGGCTCGACGCGGACACCCTGCTGGCCGCCGCCCGCGAAGGGGCGGGCGCGGCGGGCCGCGAGGTGCAGTTCACCCACTCCGGCGGACGCGGACTCCTGGAGATCAGCGCGTCCGGAGTCACCAAGGCGGGCACCCTCGCCGAGCTCTGCGCCGGGCGCGGGATCGACGCCACGGAGGTCATCGCCTTCGGTGACATGCCCAACGACCTGACCGTCCTCGACTGGGCGGGCATCGGCTACGCCATGGGCAACGCCCACCCGACCGTGCTCGCCGCCGCACCCGCCCACACGGTGTCCAACGAGGAGGACGGGGTCGCGCACATTCTGGAGGGACTCTTCGGGCCGCCGGCCGCTCCGTGAGCCCGCGGCAAAGACCGTCACCCCGCGCAACGACCCGGCAACCTACGCCCTGCACCGGTACGACCGGGCGCCGGCCGGCCAGGCACGTTCCGGCGCACGTGAGGCGCATGAATCCGCGGCGGACGGGCCTCTTCAGGCGTCCGCCTGAGCCGTCTTGTCGGTCCGGCCGATTACTGTCGGAACCATGGACGGTACGCAGGGCACACAGGACCACGGCACCGCGCCCTACGGCGCTGCCGACGCCGAGCGCTGGGACACCGAGCCCGACAAACGGCCCGGTCGCACCGCCTTCCAGCGGGACCGCGCCCGCGTGCTGCACTCCGCCGCGCTGCGCAGACTCGCCGGGAAGACCCAGGTCGTCACGCCCGGCACCCGCAGCCTCGCCTGGGACGCCAGCCCCCGGACCAGACTCACCCACTCCCTGGAGTGCGCCCAGGTCGGCCGGGAGCTCGGGGCCGCGCTCGGCTGCGACCCCGACCTGGTCGAGACGGCGTGCCTGGCGCACGACTTGGGGCACCCGCCGTTCGGGCACAACGGTGAGCAGGCGCTCAACGACTTCGCCTCGGACTGCGGGGGCTTCGAGGGCAACGCCCAGTCGCTGCGGCTGCTGACCCGCCTCGAACCGAAGCGGTTCGTGCGCGATGTGCGGACCGGCGAGCTGGTCAGTGTCGGGCTCAATCTGACCAGGGCCGCGCTCGACGCCGCCACCAAGTACCCGTGGCCGCGCGGCGCCCACCCCACCGACCCCGGCTCGCCGAAATTCGGGGTCTACGAGGACGACCTGCCGGTCTTCCGCTGGGCCCGCCAGGGCGCCCCGCGGCACCGCAAGTGCTTCGAGGCCCAGGTGATGGACTGGTCCGACGACGTCGCGTACTCGGTGCACGACTTCGAGGACGGGCTGCACGCCGGTCACATCGACCCCAACTGCCTCTTTGCCGAGCTGGAGCGCCGCGAGATCTGGGACGTCGCGATCGGTCGGTACGTCCCGGCCGACACCGACCCGCAGGAGCTGGCTGACGCCCTCGACCGGCTCATGGCCCAGGAGTGGTGGCCGCACGGCTACGACGGATCGGCCGTCGCCCAGGCCCGCCTGAAGGACGCGACGAGTCAGCTGATCGGCAGGTTCTGCCTCGCGGCCGAGACCGCCACCCGGCAGGCGTACGGGCACGGCCGCCTCGGACGGTACGCCGCCGAACTCGTCGTCCCCCGCGAGGCGCGCAGCGAATGCGCGGTCCTGAAGGCGGTGGCCGACCGCTATGTGATGCAGCGCTCCGAACAGGAGGCGATCCGTGCCGACCAGCGGATCGTCATCGCCGAACTGGCGGCGGCGCTGACCGCGCGCGCCCCGGAGGGCCTGGAACCGCAGTTCCGCGCGCTGTACGAGCACGCGCCCGACGACCGCGCGCGCAAGCGGGTCCTGGTCGACCAGATCGCCGCCCTCACCGATGCGTCGGCCCGCTCCCTGAACACCTCGCTCACCTCGCGGGGGCGGTGGTCGCGGGAGGGGTGAGAGCCTGCCGCGCCGATGTCCGTCCCCGGGAGCGCGCCCGCGCCGCCGCCGCCGCCCGCCCCGACCAGGCGTGGTCAGCGGGCGCGGACGGGGCGCTGCGTGCCGCGGTCACGGCGAGAGGGCGCCCACATCGGCACGGCCCCGGGGCCTCCCCGCATGCACATCCCTCGGGCATGTCCTGCGGCAGTGGGGCGCGGCGATGACGCACAGCAATGCCACAGGTGATGTGCTGGGAGCACATACCGCACTGCGCAGGGGAGCCGGGCCGCCGTGAAAGCAGCTGTCTCACAGCACACCCCATGCCACCCGCCCACTCCGGCCCCGTATCCAGGTGTCGCCGGCTCCGTCCGGGGGCCCTGCTCCGCGTGGTGCCGGTCCCGGTCGGCAGACTGGCCTGTGACCACTGGGTGTGACCTGATCGGGGTACACCCTCTTTCGCCATCACGCTGCGTGCGGGACGCTCGCAGTTGGCGGCGCCGCGCAGCAAGCACCGAGGAGGCATCAAGTGGTCGACGCACATCGCACGTTCGTCATCGTCGGCGGAGGACTGGCAGGAGCGAAGGCGGCAGAGACACTCCGGTCGGAGGGGTTCAGCGGCCGGGTGATCCTGGTCGGCGATGAGCGTGACCATCCGTACGAACGGCCTCCCCTCTCCAAGGGCTATCTGGCCGACAAGGAGACACGCGAGAGCGTATTCGTCCACGAGGCGGCCTGGTACGCGGGCGCCGATGTGGAGCTGCACCTCGGCACGCCCGTCACCGCCCTCGACCGCGACGCCCGCTCCGTGGAGCTCGGAGACGGCACGGTCATCCACTACGACAAGCTGCTGCTCGCCACCGGCGCCGAACCGCGCCGCCTCGACATTCCCGGTACGGACCTGGCGGGCGTCCACCATCTGCGCCGCCTCGCGCACGCCGACCGGCTGAAGAACGTGCTGTCCGCGCTCGGCCGCGACAACGGCCATCTGGTGATCGCCGGAGCCGGCTGGATCGGCCTGGAGGTCGCGGCGGCGGCCCGCGGATACGGCGCGGAGGTCACCATCGTCCAATCGGAGGCGACCCCGCTGTTCCGGGTCATCGGCCCGGAGCTCGGCCAGGTCTTCACCGAGCTCCACAGCGACCACGGCGTCCGCTTCCACTTCGGCCGCAAGCTCACCGAGATCATCGGCCAGGACGGGATGGTTCTCGCCGCCCGAACCGACGACGGTGAGGAACACCCCGCCCACGACGTGCTCGCCGCGATCGGCGCCGCCCCGCGCGCCGCCCTCGCCGAGGCCGCCGGTCTCGACATCGCGGCCCGCAGCGACGGCGGCGGCATCGCCGTCGACGCCTCGCTGCGCACCTCCGACCCGCACATCTACGCGGCCGGGGACGTCGCCAATGCGCTGCACCCGCTGCTCGGCACCCGGCTGCGCGTGGACCACTGGGCGAACGCGCTGAACAGCGGCCCGGCCGCGGCCCGCGCCATGCTCGGCCAGGACGTCAGCTACGACCGGTTGCCGTATTTCTTCTCCGACCAGTACGACCTGGGGCTCGAATACTCGGGCTGGGCGCCGCCGGGCTCGTACGACCAGGTCGTGATCCGCGGGGACGCGGGCAAGCGGGAGTTCATCGCGTTCTGGCTGAAGGACCGCAGGGTGCTGGCCGGGATGAACGTCAATGTGTGGGACGTCACCGAGACCGTGCAGGAGCTGATCAAGGCCGGCCGGCCGGTCGACGCGGACGCGCTCGCGGACCCGTCGGTACCGCTGGATTCCCTGGTCTGAGCCCTTTGCGGAAGCTGTGGTTCCGTTCCGGGCGGGTGTGCACACGATCCCACCCGGCGCCCGCGACACCGATCACGGACCCGTCCTGTCCGAGCCCACCCGTAGACTTCACCCGTGGCAGGCAGGATCAATGACGACGATGTGAAGGCGGTCCGGGACGCGGTCCCGATCGACGCCGTCGTTTCCGAGTACCTGCAGCTGAGGAACGCGGGCGGAGGCAACCTCAAGGGGCTCTGCCCGTTCCACGACGAGAAGTCCCCCTCCTTCCAGGTCAGCCCGAGCAAGGGTCTCTTCCACTGCTTCGGCTGCCAGGAGGGCGGCGACACGATCGCCTTCGTGATGAAGATCGACCATCTCTCGTTCTCCGAGACGGTCGAGCGCCTCGCCGCCAAGGCGGGCATCACCCTGCGGTACGAGGAGGGTGGCTACAACCCCTCCCACCAGCGTGGCGAGCGCATCCGGCTGGTCGAGGCGCACAAGATCGCCGCCCAGTTCTACGTCGAGCAGCTGGACGGTCCCGAGGCGGAGATCGGCCGGAAGTTCCTCGCCGAGCGCGGCTTCGACCAGGCGGCCGCGGCCCACTTCGGCGTCGGCTACAGCCCGGCCGGCTGGGACCACCTCACCCGCTATCTCCGCGGCAAGGGGTTCAGCGACCGGGAGCTGATCACCTCCGGCCTCTCCCAGGACGGCCGCCGCGGTCCCATCGACCGCTTCCGCGGCCGGCTGATGTGGCCGATCAGCGACACGTCGGGCGAGGTCGTCGGCTTCGGTGCCCGCAAGCTCCGCGACGACGACAACGGCCCCAAGTACCTCAACACCCCCGAGACCGCGATCTACAAGAAGTCGCAGGTGCTGTACGGGATCGACCTCGCGAAGAAGGACATCGCGAAGTCCAGCCGGGCCGTCGTCGTCGAGGGCTACACCGACGTCATGGCCTGCCACCTCGCAGGGATCACCACCGCCATCGCCACCTGCGGCACGGCGTTCGGCGGCGACCACATCAAGATCCTCCGCCGGCTCCTGATGGACAACGGCAGCGCCCGCGTGATCTTCACGTTCGACGGTGACGCGGCGGGTCAGAAGGCCGCCCTGCGCGCCTTCGAGGACGACCAGAAGTTCGCCGCGGAGACGTACATCGCGATCGCCCCGGACAACATGGACCCGTGCGATCTGCGCCTCGTCAAGGGCGACGAGGCCGTCCGCGAGCTCGTCGAACCCCGCACCCCGCTCTTCGAGTTCGCACTCCGCCAGATCGTCGGGCGGTACGACCTGGAGACCCCGGCGGGCCGCGGCGCCGCGCTCGACGAGGCCGCGCCCGTCGTCGCCCGGATCAAGAACAGCTCCTCCCAGCACGAGGTCGCCGTCCAGCTGGCCGGGATGCTCGGCATTCTCGACACCCAGTTCGTCGTCAAGCGCGTCGCCCAGCTCGCCCGCTGGGCCCGCGACCGCGGCGACCGGGGTCCCGCACCCGCACCCTCCCGCGGCGGCCCCCCGCACCAGCAGGCCCAGGTCCCCGCGGGCCCCTCGGGCCCCGCGCTCAATCTCCGCAGCCCCGCCCACCGCACCGAGCGGGAGCTCCTCAAGCTCGCCCTGCAGAAGCCCGCCCTGGTCTCCCCGGCTTTCGACGCCTACGGGATCGACGAGTTCACCGCCCCGCCGTACGCCGCGGTGCGCCAGTGCATCGCGGAGGCGGGCGGCGCCGAACAGGGCCTCGCCGACAACCGCGAGTATCTGGTCGGTGTCCTCGACGCCGCCCCCAATGACACCGTGCGCAAGCTGGTCACCGAGCTTGCCGTCGAGGTCTTCCACGGTAAGTCCATCGACGAGGCGTACGCGGGCGAGCATCTGGTCAAGGTCCGGCTGCGCGCCGTGGACCGCCGGATCAACGACGTCCAGGGCAGCCTGACCCGTCTGGGCAGCAATGTCGCCCCGGATCACCTGGCGGCCGCGCAGAACGAGGTCTGGGTGCTGCAGCAGTACGCGCAGTCCCTGCGCAATCACGGCGCCGACGCACTCTGACCGCCCCCCGAGGGCTCCCTCCGGTAACCGGCCGGTCACGGACCGGACTCAGAAAGTCCGCGCACGCCCCTCGTGGCAGTGATGTGTCTTCCCCCACACTGGATGGCGGTGCCTGAGTCATCGGAGCGCGGTCCGCCCACTGCACGGTGGGCCCCCCATCCCCCGCGATCCGGCAGCGATCACCTGGAGGTCGCCCCCGTGCAGACCCGGACCGTGACCACAACCGAGCGTGTCTCGGCCGTCCCCGCGCAGCACCGGGCCATGCATCATCCGGAGGCCACGGTGGACCCGCCGGCACCCGAACCGCCCGAGCTGTCGGAAACACCCGAAGCAGCCGACGTCATGGAGGAGCAGGCGGAGCTGCCCGAACCGCCGGAGCCGCGCGGGCGCCCCGACACCGGCGGTCCGTCCTCCGACCTCTTCCGCCAGTATCTGCGGGAGATCGGACGCGTCCCGCTGCTCACCGCCGCCGACGAGGTGGAACTCGCCCGCCGCGTCGAAGCCGGTCTGTTCGCCGAGGAGCGGCTGGCGAGCACCCCGGACCCGGACTCCCGACTCGCCGTCGATCTGGACCGGTTGGTGGTCATGGGCCGGACGGCGAAGCGCCGTCTGATCGAGGCGAACCTGCGGCTCGTCGTCTCCGTCGCCAAACGCTACGTCGGCCGCGGGCTGACCATGCTCGATCTGGTCCAGGAGGGGAACCTCGGACTGATCAGGGCGGTCGAGAAGTTCGACTACGCCCGGGGCTACAAGTTCTCGACGTACGCGACCTGGTGGATCCGGCAGGCCATGTCCCGCGCCCTCGCCGACCAGGCGCGGACCATAAGGGTTCCGGTCCATGTCGTCGAGCTGATCAACCGCGTCGTACGGGTCCAGCGCCGGATGCTCCAGGAGCGTGGTTACGAGCCGACACCCGAAGAGGTCGCCGCCCAGCTCGACCTGACGCCGGAACGGGTCGGCGAAGTGCTGCGGCTCGCCCAGGAACCCGTCTCGCTGCACGCACCGGTCGGCGAGGAGGACGACGTCGCGCTCGGCGACCTGATCGAGGACGGCGACGCGGCGTCCCCCGTGGAGTCCGCCGCGTTCCTGCTGCTGCGCGAGCACCTCGAAGCGGTGCTCTCCACCCTGAACGAGCGGGAGCGCAAGGTCGTCCAGCTGCGCTACGGGCTGGACGACGGCCGGCCCCGCACGCTTGAGGAGATAGGCCGGATCTTCGGTGTGACGCGCGAGCGCATCCGCCAGATCGAATCCAAGACCCTCAACAAACTGCGGGACCACGCCTTCGCCGACCAGCTCCGCGGCTACCTCGACTAGTGCCCCTCCCACTGGCTGTCGCGGGGGAGGCGGTAGGGCCTCTCGTTCGGATCACGCCGCTCGGCGCCCGGCACGCACCGGGCGCCGAGCGGCCGCCCTTCGGGCGACGACGGCAGTGTGACGACAGGACTTCCACGAGGGATCAGTCGACCTCGGCGACCGCCTGCGCGAACTGCGCCGCGTACAGCCGGGCGTAGGCCCCCTGCGCCTCCAACAGCTCCTCGTGCGTGCCCTGTTCGACGATCGACCCGTTCTCCATGACCAGGATGACGTCCGCGTCCCGGATGGTGGAGAGCCGGTGCGCGATCACAAAGCTCGTACGGCCGTGCGCCAGCCGGGCCATCGCCTTCTGGATCAGCACCTCGGTACGCGTGTCGACGGAGCTCGTCGCCTCGTCGAGCACCAGGATCACCGGGTCGGACAGGAACGCCCGCGCGATGGTGATCAGCTGCTTCTCACCCGCGCTGACCCCGGAGCCCTCGTCGTCGATCACCGTGTCGTAACCGCCCGGCAGGGTACGGATGAAGCGGTCGGCGTGGGCCGCCCTCGCCGCCTCCTCGATCTCCTCCCGGGTGACCTCGCGCGAAGCGCCGTACGCGATGTTGTCCGCGATCGAACCGCCGAACAGCCAGGTGTCCTGCAGGACCATGCCGATCCCCGACCGCAGCTCGTCGCGCGACATCTTCGCCACGTCGACCCCGTCGAGAGCGATCCGGCCGCCCGTCACCTCGTAGAAGCGCATGAGCAGGTTGACCAGCGTCGTCTTGCCGGCGCCGGTCGGGCCGACGATCGCCACCGTGTGGCCCGGCTCGACATTCAGCGACAGGTCCTCGATGAGCGGCTTGTCGGGGTCGTAGCGGAACGACACCTTCTCCAGCGAGACGCTGCCGAGCAGTTCCGCCGGACGCTCACCCGCCCTGGGGTCGGCGTCCTGCTCCTCGGCGTCCAGCAGCTCGAAGATCCGCTCGGCGGACGCGACGCCCGACTGCACCAGGTTCGCCATCGACGCGACCTGCGTCAGCGGCATCGAGAACTGCCGCGAGTACTGGATGAACGCCTGGACGTCACCGATCGACAGCGAACCCGACGCCACCCGCAGACCACCGACGACGGCGATCAGCACATAGTTCAGGTTCGACACGAACATCATCAGCGGCTGCATGATCCCGCTGTTGAACTGCGCCTTGAAGCTCGCCTCGTACAGCGCGTCGTTCTGCTCGGCGAAGTCCCTCGCGGACTCCTCCTGCCGTCCGAAGACCTTCACCAGGGTGTGCCCGGTGTACATCTCCTCGATATGGGCGTTGAGCTTGCCCGTCACCTTCCACTGCTGCACGAACTGCGGCTGCGACCGCTTGCCGACCTTCGTCGCCACGACCACCGACAGCGGGACCGTCACCAGCGCGACCAGCGCCAGCAGCGGCGAGATCCAGAACATCACGACCAGCACGCCGATGATGGTCAGCAGGGAGTTGATGAGCTGGCCCATCGTCTGCTGCAGCGTCTGCGAGATGTTGTCGATGTCGTTGGTCGCCCGGCTGAGCACCTCGCCGCGCTTGGCCCGGTCGAAGTAGGACAGCGGCAGCCGGGACAGCTTCGTCTGGATGTCCTCGCGGATCTGGAACACGACCCGGTTGATCACCCGGATCGACAGGCGCGTCGACACCAGCATCAGCAGACCGGCACCGACGTAGATCGCCAGCGCTATCAGCAGTACGTTCCCCACCGCGCTGAAGTCGATGCCCTGCCCGGGGGTGAAGTCGACCCCGGAGAGCATGTCGGCGAGGCCGCTGTTGCTCTTGCGCAGGCCCTCGACGGCCTGCTCCTTGGTTGTTCCCTCGGGCATCCGCCGGCCGATGACGCCGGCGAACACCAGGTCGGTCGCCCTGCCGAGGATCTTCGGCCCGACCACCGAGAGCCCGACGCTCAGCACACCGGCCGCCAGCATCACGTACAGCGTGGCCTTCTCCGTCGCGAAGCGCTTCAGCAGCCGCTTCGAGGACCCCTTGAAGTCCATGGACCGGTCGGTCGGCGCCCCGCCCGCCATCATGCGTCCGCCAGGACCGGCCATTACGCGGCCTCCGCTTCTGTCAGCTGGGAGAGCACGATCTCCCGGTAGGTCTCATTGCCGTCCATCAGCTCGTGATGGGTACCGGACCCGACGACCCGGCCCTCGTCGAGCACCAGGATCCGGTCCGCGTCACGGATGGTGGACACCCGCTGCGCCACTATCACCACGGTCGCCTCGGCCGTCTCCCGCGACAGCGCCCCGCGCAGCGCGGCATCCGTCGCGTAGTCGAGCGCGGAGAACGAGTCGTCGAAGAGATAGATCTCCGGCCGCTGCACCAGCGTCCTCGCGATCGCGAGTCGCTGCCGCTGCCCGCCGGAGACATTGGTTCCGCCCTGCGCGATCGGCGCGTGCAGCCCATGCTCCAGTTCCTCGACGAACTCCTTGGCCTGCGCGACCTCCAGCGCGTGCCACAGCTCCTCGTCGGTCGCGTCCGGGTTTCCGTACCGCAGATTCGTCGCGACCGTCCCGGAGAACAGATACGGCTTCTGCGGAACCAGACTCACCGTCTTCGCCAGCAGCGTCGGCTCCAGCGTCCGTACGTCCGTGCCGTCGACCAGCACCTGGCCGTCCGTCACATCGAGCAGCCGCGGTACGAGACCGAGCAGCGTCGACTTCCCGCTGCCCGTCGACCCGATGATCGCGGTCGTCTCGCCGGGCCGTGCCACCAGATCCACCGACCGCAGCACCGGCTCCTCAGCGCCCGGGTAGCGGAAGTCCACACCCCGCACCTCCAGATGGCCGTGGGCGCGCAGCTCCCGTACCGGCTTGACCGGCGGCACGACGCTCGAATCGGTCTCCAGGACCTCCTGGATGCGTTCCGCACACACCTCGGCGCGCGGCACCATCATGAACATGAAGGTGGCCATCATCACCGACATGACGATCTGCATCAGGTAGGCGAGGAACGCGGTCAGCGCGCCGATCTGCATCCCGCCGCTGTCGATCCGGTGCGCACCGAACCAGACCACGGCGATCGACGACACGTTCACGACCGTCATCACGGTCGGGAACATCAGCGCCATCAGACGCCCGGTGGAGAGCGCCACATCGGTCAGTTCGGTGTTGGCGCCGCGGAACCGCTTCTCCTCGTAAGCGTCCCGCACGAAGGCGCGGATGACCCGGTTGCCGGTGATCTGCTCGCGCAGCACTCGGTTCACCGTGTCGAGCCGCTCCTGCATCGTGCGGAACAGCGGCCGCATCCGCCGCACGATCAGACCCACCGCGATGCCGAGCACCGGCACCACCGCGAGCAGCACCGCCGACAGCGGAACGTCCTGGCCGAGCGCCAGGATGATGCCGCCTACGCACATGATCGGCGCCGAGACCATCATGGTGAACGTCATCAGGACCAGCATCTGGACCTGCTGGACGTCATTGGTCGTACGGGTGATCAGCGAGGGCGCCCCGAAGCGTCCGACCTCACGTGCCGAGAACGACTGAACCCGGTCGAAGACCGACGCCCGGACGTCCCGGCCGAGTGCGGCCGCGGTGCGCGCACCGTAGAAGACCGCCCCCATGTTGCAGACGACCTGGACGATGGAGACGGCGAGCATGATGCCGCCGTACTCCAGGATGTAGCCCGTGTCCCCCTCGATGACACCGTTGTCGATGATGTCGGCGTTCAGGGAGGGGAGATAGAGGGTGGCGCAGGTCTGCAGCAGCTGGAGCGCCACCAGTAGCACGATCGGTTTCTTGTACGGGCCGAGGTAGCCCCGCAGGAGTTTTATGAGCACGCGTGTCTCTCGGAGTCGGCAGGAGGTCGGGAGTCGACTCATTTTCCGGCAAGGGCCGGTGCGACCGCGAACGTTTTTCCTCAAGCCCAGGTCAAAACGAGACCCGGTCCACCCGCCGGAGACCGAACCTCCGACCGGGGACCGGCCTTGTCACCGAGAGCGCCCGGCTCAGAACGCGGAGTCGAACGCCCCGGGGTGAAGCTGGTCCCGCGTGGCCATGTACTGCTGCCGCACCGCCTGGCCGACCGGCAGTTCCTCGCCCGGCTCCAGCACCTGGGACGCCGCACCCTGCCAGGCCGGGGGAGTCCGCGGATCGAGCGTCCCCCGGGAGACCCCGAGCGCCCAGGCCGCCTGCCGGGCGGCGCCCAGCGCCGCGTACTCGGCCGGCTGCGGCACGACGACCTGCGTACCGAACACCGCGGGGGCAAGACCCCGCACGGCCGGCAGTTCGGCCGCCGCCCCCAGCAGGAACACCCGACGCACCTCGACCCCACGGCCGCGCAGCACATCGAGCGCGTCGGCCAGCGAGCACAGCATCCCTTCGAACGCCGCCCGCGCCAGATGCTCCGGCTTCATCGACTCGCGCCGCAGCCCGCACAGCGTGCCCGCCGTGTGGGGCAGGTGCGGGGTGCGCTCGCCCTCCAGATAGGGCAGGAGTACGAGTCCGGAGGCGCCCGGCGTCGACTTCAGCGCCAGCGAGGACAGCTCCTCCAGGCTCTCCAGCCCCAGCATCTCGGCGGAACCCCGCAGAGCACGCACCGCATTGAGTGTGTGCACGACCGGCAGATGCATCCCGGTGGCATCCGCGAACGACGTGATGATCCCGGTCGGATCGGACAGCGCCTCGTGGTGCACCGCCATGACCGAGCCGGAGGCTCCGAGCGACACGACCGCATCGCCGACCCCGACCCCGAGCCCGAACGCCGCCGCCATCGTCTCGCCGGTCCCGGCCGAGATCAGCAGCCCCTCGGGCGTCGTCCCGGCCGCATCGGAGGGACCGAGCACCTCCGGCAGCGCCGCCTGCTGTCCGAGCGCGAGCTCCACCAGATCGGGCCGGTACGAACCGGTCCCGGCCGACCAGTACCCCGTCCCGGACGCGGCACCGCGGTCGGTGGTCCGCCGGCTCGGCCGGCCCAGCAGCTGCCACACCAGCCAGTCGTGCGGCTGCAGCACCGCGGCGACCCGCTGCGCCGAATCCGGCTCGCTCCGCGCCAGCCACCGCAGCTTCGACACCGGCTGCGCGGCCTGCGGGACAGCCCCGACCGCCTCGGCCCAGGCCTGCCGCCCGCCGAGCCCGTCGACCAGATCGGCCGCGGCGACCTGCGCCCGCCTGTCATTGCCGAGCAGCGCCGGACGGACGAGATTGCCCTGCTGGTCCAGCGGCACCAGACCGTGCTGCTGCGCGGAGACCCCGATGGCCTGCACACCTTCGAGCAGCCCGCCGGCGGCCGCCTCACCGAGTGAGAGCAGCCACGCCTGCGGGTCCACCTCGGTGGCCTTCGCCTCGACGGGATGTGCGGCGTACCCCTGCCGGAGTACGGCACCCGTGTCCGCATCGCAGACGACGATGTGTGTGAAGGCCGAAGAACTGTCCAAGCCGGCGACTATGCCCATGGGGAGATTCTGCCGCACCGCCGGACCATTCCCGTACGGGAGGAGGTCCGGCCGGCCCGGTTACGTGTTGCTGGTGCCCCAGTCGTCCTCGATGCCCTGCCCCTGGCCCCGCTCCCGGAGCGACCGCATCCGCTCGACCACCGAGGCGGGCACCTTTTCCCCTACTTTGTCGCTCACCGCGTGGTACGCCTTGCCGGCGAACTCGCGGCCGGTCTGTGCCGCGGACTCGGCGCTGTTGCGCACGGCCGGATTCTGGGCGAACTGGCGTGCGGACTTCTTCATCTGCTCGTAGCGCTCGCGTCCGGCCCGTGTGCCGAGTACGTAACCGAGGGCCAGTCCGGCGATGAACGTGAGCCGGTACCGCATGGTTGCCACCCTTTCTCCTGCTCCGTGCCTGCTCCGTGCGACGTGTGCTGCCCGCCTACCCGGCGGCGCCCGAGATCACCCCGGGCGATACCGATTGGCGGAGCACCCCCCTGCTTGCGCTAATGTATGTGTCGCAGCGAACGCGCGCCGCCCGGCAGCAGCCAGGGAGGTAGGGTTCGGTGCAAACGCAGCAATCCCCTGTAGCTCAATTGGCAGAGCAGCCGGCTGTTAACCGGCAGGTTACTGGTTCGAGTCCAGTCGGGGGAGCGCGATCCCCTGTAGCTCAATTGGCAGAGCATTCGGCTGTTAACCGGAGGGTTACTGGTTCGAGTCCAGTCGGGGGAGCGGAACGGAAGAGGGCCCTTCGGGGTCCTTTTTCGCGTGCCGGGCCGGAGCCGGCGCCGGCTCGGTCCGGACTCTTTCGCGTCTGATTTCCGCTGTTCGGAACCGGGCGGCGGCCGACTCTGTCTTCATGGTCATGCGAAGCCGACCATCCGGAGCGAGAGATCGTATGACCGGCTATGCTGCGGCAGACGGCGCGCACACTTGTACGCGCCACGCCGAAAAGGGGCGGTAGCTCAGCCGGTTAGAGCAGCGGACTCATAATCCGTCGGCCGTGGGTTCGAGTCCCACCCGCCCCACGCCCAATGTTCCTGGCGGAAACGTTTGACCTGGAACAACGCACAGGCCCCCGCGTCGACGGGGGCCTTTTCGTGTCCCTCGTGATCGCTCGCTCGCCCCATGCTCGGCCGAAATGCCGACGGAGTCAGGGAGGCGCGCCGGTGGCTTCCCTCGAACAGCGGGTCGCACTGCTCCCGCTGCGAGCACCTGCCCGGCCGGACGGTCCCGCCGCTGGAGGCCGCAGTGCAGGTGGAACGGCGAGCCTGCCACCAGTGACTGGGCCTTGACGCTCCTGCGGAAGCACCGGCGCCTGGAGTCCCGGATCCGCCGGCTCCACGAGGGGATCCGGGAGCGGGCCATCGCGGACCCCTGGTGGCAGGGGGAGCCTGCTCGGCCGGAGGCCGAGGCCGCCCGAGACGTTGCCCAGGACCTAGTGCCCCTCCCGGCAAGCTTTGCCCCGTCGCGCCGCCCAGCACGCCCGCTCGCCGCGTTGGCCAAAAGCCCTGGTAGCTCCATCCCCAAGCTCTCAACTCCGTTCGAGCAGGGGAGACCCCGTCCAAGGACTTCCGGCCGCCTTGCGACCGCACGCACTGGACGACGCTCCTCACGGGGCAAACATTGCCGGTCACGACACTGGCAGAGGGCGGCCGGGAAGAGCGTCGCGGACTGGGCGGACACACGGAAGGTATTCGTCGAGCCTGACGGCACGTTGCTGCGCCCCGAGAGGGTGTCCGAGAAGTTCCGGCGGACCGGGAGGCCGACCTGCCGCCGAACAGCCTCCGGGACCTCCGGCACTGTGCGGCGACCCTCACGCATCGGGGCGACGGCGACCTGTGCGCTATATAAGGAGGCGCTGCGCCACTCCGCGATCCAGCTCGCCCCGGATATCCGCACGTCGTCGCTGAAGGAGGTCGACCTCGCGATTGCGGAGCGGGCCGCGGTGGTGGTGCCGCGGGCCCGAAGGGGCCACGGGCGGCCGGTGACGGAGCAACGCCGTGCGTGTCCGTCCGGGGTGTATCGCCGCAGGTCGCGGGGCGTCCTTGCTCGGCTGAACGCCCCATGGCGGGGTGCCGGTGGACGGTATGAGCTGTCACGAAGTCGCGTCGTGCGGTGACGCGTTGCTCGCCCGAACCGGACCGGTGGGTGTCGATGCGGCGCTACGGTCCGGGGTGTCGGGGTGTGCGCCGGTCGGGATGCGGTCGGATCTGCCCGTGCCCTTTGAACCGTCAGAAACCGGGTGGGTGGGCCCGGTTGGCGTGCCGCGCGGTGCGCACAAACGGATGGCGAGTTTGTGTATATGCCACATGAATGAATATGTCATTGGCATATTCACGCTTCCGTTGAGTGCGCGGATGCTCAGTGCAGGTGCGCCTTGCCGCGGCGAGGCACCGTCAGGTCGATTGAGCGAGGGCCCCGTACGGCCCGCCGGCGGGCCCTGCGGGAGGGGTTTGCCGGAGAGTCACACCCGGCAAATCCCTGGAAATTCGGGGCATCTCGCACGTTCCGTTCGAATCAGCTCTTGCCCGACTTGTTGGTAGTTGGGGGGAGTCGTAATGTCGAAGGTGCCGCAGTTCGAGCAAGGGGCGGCACATCGACTCGTAAGGAGCCGAAGATGAATGCACGTAGCATCTTCCGCCACGGCGGTGGCGGATACGGCGGTGGCGGATACGGCCGTGGCGGATTCGGCCGTGGCGGATTCGGCCGTGGCGGATTCGGCCGTGGCGGATTCGGCCGTGGCGGATTCGGCCGTGGCGGATTCGGCCGCGGATACGGTCGCGGCGGCGGGTGGTGCGGCTACTGACCGCACATCCCCCCATCCCAACTGCTTCGAGGCTGGCTCGCGCTCACGCGCGGGTCCGCCTCGAAGTGTTGGGGCCTGCGTCTATGGCGACGGACCATAGCCCGAGCACCCCTGTGACGTGACGCCCATGAGCCTCCACAGCTCACCCCGGCATGCGGCCCGCCCCGACGGGCCGACCCAGGAGTCGGTGACGGATGTGCCGATCCGCACCGATCCCATCAGCATCGCCGTCTCGTTCCGGCGCTTCTGGCCACTGACGCGAGGCGACCGGCGCTGGATCGTCCTGATCTGTCTGTTCGCCGTCATGGCCGCGATCGCCGAGACCGTGACGATCCTGCTTTTTGCCGAACTCACCGACAAGGCCCTGCAGGCAGGTTCCGTCAGCGCCTTCTGGAAGCCTGCCGGTCAATGGTTCGCCGTGGCCGCCCTCGGTGCGGTGGTGGGGTATCTGGGCAGTTCGCTCGCGGCCTGGACCGCTGAACGCTTTGTGCTGCGGCTACGGGCCCGGGTCTTCTCGCATCTTCAGACGCTGCCGCCGCACTTCTTCCAGCGCAACCGCCGCGGTGACCTGGTGGAGCGACTGACCGGCGACGTGGAAGCCATCGAGCAGCTCGTGGTCTCCGGCATCGTCGGGGTGGCCTCGGCCGTCTTCAGCACCGTCTTCTTCTCCGCCGCCGCCCTGTGGCTGCGGTGGGATCTGGCCCTCGCCACCTTCGTCCTGGTCCCGCTCTTCTTCGTCGCGACCCGCATGTTCACGGGGCGTCTGCGTGAGGTGTCCCGTCGCGGACGCGCGGCGGACGGTGCCATCACAGCAGTGGTCGAGGAGACGCTGGTCAACGTCGTTCTGACCCAGGCGTACAACAGGCAGCGGGACGAGGAGGAAAGGCTCCAGGACAAGGCGCGCAAGCGGCTGAAGGCGGCGGTGTCCGGCGTCCGCCTCACCGCGCTCTACACCGAGACCGTGGAGATCCTCGAAACGCTCTGCATCCTGACGATCATCGGTCTGGGGGCATGGGAGATCGCCGAGGGACGGATGACCCTCGGACAGCTCCTGGCCTTCGCCGCCTTCATCGGCTACCTCTACCCGCCGGTGCGCTCGCTGGGCCAGCTCGGCCTGACAGCCACCGCTGCGACTGCCGCAGCCGAGCGGCTGCTGGAGATCCTCGACGCCCGGCCCGCCGTCACCGACCCGGCCGATTCGGTGCCCGTGCCCGTCCGCAGCCGCGCATTCGGCAAGGTGGAAGCACGACAGGTCTCCTTCCGCTACCCCGGCAACAGCGAGCCGGTTCTCCGCGACCTCTCCTTCACCGCGAGCCCCGGGGAGCTGCTGGTCATCACCGGTCCCAGCGGCGCGGGCAAGTCGACCTTGGCGGCCCTGCTGCTGAGGTTCTACGACCCCGACTCCGGCAGCATCCGACTGGACGGCGTGTCCGTGGACCGAATACCGCTCACCCATCTCCGCCGGAACATCACGCTTCTTCCCCAGGACACACTCGTCCTGCACGACACCATCGAGGAGAACATCGGCTGCGGGCGTCCCGGCACCACCCACAGTGAGGTCGTGGATGCCGCGCGGGCAGCCGACGCCGACGGCTTCATCCGGGCCCTTCCGGACGGCTACGGCACCGTCATTTCCCCCGGAACCGCCCGGCTCTCCGGCGGCCAGTTGCAGCGCGTCGCCATTGCCCGCGCCATGGTGCGCGACGCGCCCGTTCTGCTGCTCGACGAGCCCACCACGGGGCTGGACACCGTGGCCGCTCAGCGCATCCTCGGACCGCTGCGGCGCCTCGCCGAAGGGCGCACCACCATCGTGATCACGCACGATCTGGCCCTGGCCTCGGACGCCGACCGCATTCTGGTGCTGGACGAGGGCCGGCTGGTGGAGTCGGGCACGCATGCGCAACTCCTCGGTCGGAGCGGTCTGTACGCCACGCTGTTCTCCGCCCAGCCCCCGCCGCGGAACGGCGTCGCCCGCCCTCCTGCAGGCCCATCAGAAGTTCCCTGGCAGTGAGGGGGTGAACGGGTGAGCCCCGGCGCGCAGGTCCGCGCCGGACGGCAGGCCCCGGCTTCGGCGGCAAGGGCATCTCCGGGCGAAGGCGGGCGCGGGCCGGTCGTTACCATCCGCTGTGACCGAAACGACCGAAGAACCCGCCCAGCGCCTTCGCATACTCGCCGACCTGACCCCACTGCGGACCTCGCTCGACTACCGCAGGCTCTGGTTCGGGAACACGGTCTCCTGGATCGGGCAGGGGATGACGGCGCTCGCCGTGTCCCTCCAGGTGTACGACATCACCGGATCCGCCTTCTCGGTCGGGCTGATCGGAATCTGTTCATTCCTGCCGCTGGTCGTCTTCGGTCTGTACGGCGGTGCCGTCGCGGACACCGTCGACCGTCGCAAGCTGGGGCTGGCCAGCTCGTCCGGTTCGTTCGTGCTCTCCGTCGCCCTGGTCGCCGCCACCGTCGCAGGGGTGGAGCAGGTGGGGCTGCTGTACGCGGTCGTCGCTCTTCAGGCGGTCTGCTTCGCGCTCAACTCACCGGCCCGCAGCTCGATGATCGCCCGGCTGCTGCCGGCCGAGCAGCTGCCCGCCGCCAACGCGCTCAACTCCATGACCAGCACCACCGGTGCACTGGTCGGGCCGATGCTCGGCGGGCTCATCGTCGGCTGGTGGGGGTACCGGGCCGCGTACACCGTCGACGCAGTCACCTTCACCGCCTCGCTGTACGCGATGTGGCGGCTGCCCCCGATGCTTCCCGAACGGGGGGACGGCGCGGGGAAGGGGAGCGGGGAGAAGCGGGCGTCCGTCGCCGACGGGCTGCGTTTCCTGGGGGCGCGGCCCAATCTGCGGATGACCTTCTTCAGCGACCTGTGCGCCATGGTCCTCGCCCACCCGCGGGCCCTCTTCCCGGTCGTCGCCGTGGTCTGGTACGGCGGTGACGCGAAGACCACCGGGCTGCTGGTCGCTGCTCCGGCGCTGGGGGCGCTGCTGGGCGGGGTGTTCTCCGGCTGGCTGGGACGGATCAGACGGCAGGGGCTCGCGGTGATCGTCGCCGTGACGTGCTGGGGAAGCGCCATCGCCGTTTTCGGGCTGACCCGTCAGCTCTGGCTCGGGCTGATCCTGCTGGCGCTCGCCGGGTGCTCGGACACCATCTCGATGGTCTTCCGCAACACCATGCTCCAGGCGGCGGTGCCGGACGAGATGCGGGGGCGGCTGCAGGGCGTGTTCATCGTGGTGGTGGCCGGTGGGCCGCGGCTCGGTGACTTCCTGGCGGGCTCGGTCGCCGACCTGACGTCCCCGGCGGTGGCGGTCACCGGGGGCGGGATCGCATGTGTGGTCGCGGTGTCGCTGCTCGCGCTGAGGTGGCGCGGGTTCACCCGGTACGACGCGCGCGATCCGCAGCCGTGACCGGTCGGACACCATGCCCTCCAGGTGCGGCGCTCGCAATCCACAGCGGCGCTCTCGCTTCCGTGGAGTTGCGTACGGAGCCGAGGGGAGGGAGGACAGAGCCAGCAGCCGGTCGCCGACGCACGGCGACCGGCCGACTGCGACCGGCCGACTGTGAGCCGGACGGCCGGACTGTGTCGCCGCTCAGGTGGTCGCGTCGGAGAACTCCGGCATGTCGCCCCCGGTCGTCTTGACGTCGATCACCGAGAACGCCGCACCCTGCGGGTCGCTCAGCGCGGCGAACCGGCCGAAGGGGCTGGTCATCGGCCCGAACCGGAGGATCGCCCCGCGCTCCGTCGCCTTCGCCACCGCCGCGTCGCAGTCCTCGACGGTGAAGTACACGTTGATGTACGGCGGGACCTCGGGCGGGAAGTCGTCCGTCATCTTCATCCGCCCCATGACCGGGTCGGCGCCCAAGTCGTAGATGGAGAAGTCGATCGCGTCGTCCTTCATCTGTTTCACGTTGTACGGGAAGACGGCGGGGAAGAAGGAGTCCGCCGTCGCCGGCTCCCGGGTGAACACCTCCGACCAGCAGTACGCACCGGGCGTGCCCTTGGCCTCGAACCCCTCGTGCTGCCCCGCCTGCCACACGCCGAACGTCACTCCGCTCGGATCGCGGGCCAGCAGCATCGAGCCGAAGTCGCCGACCTGCATCGGGTCCATCAGCACCTCGCCGCCGTTGTCCCGGATCTTCGCGGCGGTGGCGGCGGCGTCGGGCGACGCGAAGTACAGACACCATGCCGACTGGCCCTCCTGGCCGGGCATGGGCGGTACGACGGCGGCCACCGCCTTGCCGTTCGCATACGCCTGCGTGTAGTTGCCGAACTCCGACGACGCCACGCTGAAGGTCCAGCCCAGCACGTCACCGTAGAAGCTCTTCGCCCCCTCGAGATCGGTGAACATGGCGTCCGCCCAGCACGGTGTGCCCTCAGGTTCTGCGGCCATCACTCTGCGCTCCTGACTCGTTGATTGGTCCCGTTTTTCACGCTAACCAGCCATCCGTCACCCCGCGCGGTGGACTCGCCGTCGGACACCGCGATCGCCTGCCGCGCCGTAAGCACCGAGGGACCGCTTCATGATCTTGCCCATGTCGTTGCGGGGCAGCGCCTCCAGGTAACGGACCGTGCGCGGTCTCTTGTGCGGGGCGAGCTGGGCCGCCACGTGGTCCGCCAGCTCGGCCGCCGTGGGCAGGGCGCCCGGATCGGACGGCACCACCCAGGCCACGATCCGCTCGCCCAGATCCGGGTCCGGCTCCCCGGTGACGGCCGCCTCGCGGACGCCTGGGTGGTCCAGCAGCGCGTTCTCGATCTCGCCCGCGCCGATCTTGTAGCCCCCGCTCTTGATCAGGTCGGTCGCCTTGCGGCCGACGATCCGTACATAGCTGTCCGTGTCGAGGGTCGCCATGTCGCCCGTACGGAACCAGCCGTCCTCGGTGAACGCGGCCGCCGTCGCGTCGGGGCGGTTCAGATAGCCGGTGAAGACGTTCGGGCCGCGTACCTGGATCTCGCCCACGGCGCCCTCGGCCGTCGGGTCGGCGAGCGGGGTGCCGTCCTCCTCGACCAGCCGGAGTTCGACGCCGAGCAGGGGTGCGCCGACCGTCCCGGGCCGCGGTTCGCCGTCCGCGCGGACACCGGTGTTCATCAGGGTCTCCGTCATGCCGTACCGCTCGACGACCCGGCGCCCGGTCGCCGCCGCGATCCGCTCGTGGTCATGGACGGGCAGCGCAGCCGACCCCGAGACCAGCAGCCGCGCCCCTGCGAGCGCCTTCGCCAGCCCGGCGACGTCCGGCCCCGAACCGTCGCCGAGAGTCTCGGCCAGCCGGTGGTACATCGTCGGTACGCCGAACAGCATCGTGCCGCCGGACCCCAGCTCCCGGGCCACGCCCTCGGCGGAGAACCGCCCCAGATGACGCACCGAACCGCCCCGGCGCAGCGGACCCAGGACGCCGAGGATCAGCCCGTGCACATGGAACAGCGGCAGGGCGTGGACGAGGACGTCGTCGCCGGTCCACTGCCAGGCGTCCTCAAGCGCGTCCAGGGAGGCGGCGATCGCCCGGCGCGGCAGGATCGCGCCCTTGGGCGGGCCCGTGGTGCCGGAGGTGTAGACGATCAGGGCGGGGGACTCGGGGGAGGGCTCGGGGAAGCCGGCGCCGCTCGCCACCGTTGCCGACGTGTCGACATCCGTACGGTCCAGCGCGCCCAGCGCGGGCGGGAGCACGTCGCCCGCTCCGGCCAGCACCGCCGACGGGGCGCTGTCAGCGACGATATGGGCCAGTTCCCGCTCGCCCGTCCTCGGGTTGAGGGGCACGGCGGGCACCCCGGCCCGCAGCGCCGCCACCACCGCGACCACGGTCTCCGGGGTCGGTGTGGCCCAGACGGCGACCCGCCCGGCGCCCGCGAGCCGCGCGGCGAGGGCGTCCGAGGCCGCGGCCAACTGTGCGTACGTCAGGGTGTGTTCGCCGAACCGGACGGCTTCCCGGGAGGCGGCCGGGCCGGAACCGTGCTGGAGCGCAGGCAGAAGAGGAGTCACCCTTCCGACCCTAACGGCCTCCCCCACGACAGGGAGCGGGCTCCCGACGCCCTGCGACTCCGCTTGTGGCGTTGTCGTCAGTCACCGACGCTCCGCGTCGACTCCCTCCTCCGCCTTGCAATCGAAGCCGCATGACGCCGCTCGCTGATCCACTCCCCATCGTGGGGGAGGCCGTAACGGCCTCCCCCCGACAGGGAGCGGGCTCCCGACGCCCTGCGACTCCGCTTGTGGCGTTGTCGTCAGTCACCGACGCTCCGCGTCGACTCCCTCCTCCGCCTTGCCATCGAAGCCGCATGACGCCGCTCGCTGATCCACTCCCCATCGTGGGGGAGGCCGTAACGGCCTCCCCCCGACAGGGCGCGGGCTCCCGACGCCCTGTGCGAGGAGGCCCCTCCGCGTCGCGATGCACCGCGTCCGACGCCGCGCGCCGATCCGCCGGGGACGACGGGACTCCATGTGGGGGCACGGGAACCCGGCCCCAGGTCTCCGCAGTCGCAATCCGGCACAAGCTGCGACAATCGCGGTATGGACCGTCTGGACAGGGAAATCCTCAGCGCCCTCCAGGAGGACGCGCGGATCTCGTATCGCGATCTGGGAGTACGGGTCGGCCTCAGCGCCAACGCCGCGGCCGACCGGGTGCGCAGGCTGCGCCGGGACGGCGTCATCCGCGGCTTCACCGTGATCATCGACCCGGCCGCCGACACCCGGACGGGCCTGGTGGTCTTCATCGATGTGACGCTGCGTATCGACACGAGCAACGAGGTGTTCGAACGCGCGGTGCTCGCGCTGCCCGGCATCACCGAAGTGGTGCATGTGACGGGCGGGCACGACTATCTCGTACGCGCCACGGTCGCCGACACCGCCGCCCTGGACGGACTTCTGCGCAGGCTCAAGCGTGAGGCGGGCGTCGCCCACTCCAGCACCCGGGTCGCGCTCAGAGCGGCGCCTGCCAGGTGACGGTCGTCGATCGCGAGCCGTCCTCGGTGCGCCCGTCGTCGGCGACCAACAGCCGGACCGCGGACCGTCCGTCCGGAAGCCGCGCCGTCGCATCCACCTCCACCTCTATGGCCGACACCCCGGCCCGCCGGTGCGCCGCCGCCAGGGCGCCCCGCAGCGCCGCGAGGAGCTGCTGGTCCACCGGCTGCCGCACCAGGGCGTCCACCGCCCCGGAGAATTGCACCGACGGCTGGAATCCGAGCACGGCGGCCGCGCCCCCGGTCTCCCGCAGCACCTGGCCGCGGAACGTGGAGGGTGCCTCGGTGGGCGGCTGCTGGAGGGCGAAGATCGCGGTCCGCACTTCCTGAATGGTGGAGTCCAGCTCGTCGACGGCCCGGCTGAGCAGCTCGTCCGTCTCCGGCGCGGCGGCCCGGCGGCGGGTCGATTCGAGCATCATTTCCGTCGCGAAGAGCCGCTGGACGACGAGATCGTGCAGATCGCGGGCGATCCGGTCACGGTCCTCGTACACCGCGAGCTGTTCCCTGTTCTGCTGGGCGTCCGCCAGCACCAGGGCGAGCGCCGCCTGCGAGGCGAACTGGCAGGCCAGCAGCCGGTCCACCGCCGTGTACGGCGCGCCGCCGCGCCGCCGGGGCAGAGCGAGGGTGCCGATGAGGCGCCCGCCGCTCTGCAGCGGCAGCATCATGCTGGGGCCGAACCGGGTCCGTACATGCGTCGTCATCCGCGGATCGGTCGCCGAGTCGTCGATGAAGACCGGCTCACCGCCCAGCAGCTGCACCAGTACGGGAGAGCCGGGCTCGATGGTGGTGCCGACGATGCCGGCCGGGTCGTCGAGCGTGGACGCGGTGACGATCTCCATGCCGCCGTCCGCGGTCGGCTGGAGTATCACCCCGGCCGAGGCGTCGGCGAGGATCCTGGCCCGCTCGGCGACGGTCATCAGCGCGTCGGCCGCGTTCGTGCCGCTCAGCAGGGCCGTGGTGACGGCTGCCGCGCCCTCGATCCAGCGCTCCCGCTGCCGGGCCGTCTCGTACAGCCGGGCGTTGCCGATCGCGATCCCGGCCTGTGAGGCGAGGATCTGGATCAGCGCCATGTCCGTATCGGTGAAATGCCCGGTGATCTTCTCCGTGAGATAGAGATTGCCGAACACCTCGTCGTGCACCCGGATCGGAGCCCCGAGGAAGGAACACATCGGCGGATGGCCGGGCGGCACACCGGAGGAGCGCGCATCGGCGGTCAGGTCGTCGGAGCGCAACGGCTGCGGATGGTCGATGAGCACGCCGAGCAGCCCCGAGTGCCCGTCCGGGAAGCTGCCGATGCGCTCCCGCTCGGCGTCGGTCAGACCGGAGGTGAACAGCTCGGTGTTGGCACCGGCCTCGGGATCGAGGACGCCGAGCGCTCCGTACCGCGCACCGGTGAGCGCGGTGGCGGTGTCCACGATCTGGGTGAGCGTGGCCCGCAGTTCGAGATCGGTGCCGACGCAGAGCACCGCCTCCAGCAGCATCGGCAGCCCGGGAGGCTCGCCGCTGGAGCGGTCCGCCGCCGGCTTGTCCGCCGCGCCCTGGTCGTCGTGCGTCATACGGCGCCCCCGCGGCCGTCAGGCGGCCAGCGGGTTGAGGACCAACGGCTGGATCTCGCCGTCCAGCATGGCGCCGAGCCCCAGGACGGAGCAGACGTCGGGGCGCTCGGCGATCTGCACCGGCATGCCCGTCGCATCACGCAGCATCTGGTCGAGACCCGGCAGCAGCGCGCTGCCGCCGACCATCATGATCCCGCGGTCCGCGAGATCGGCCACCAGATCGGGCGGGCAGTCGCGCAGCACCTTGCCGACGCCGTCGTGGACCGCGGTCAGTGGGGTCTCGATGGCCTGCCGCACGGCGGCGGTGTCGACGTGCACCGAGCGGGCCAGACCGGTCGCCACGTCACGGCCGTGGATCTCGGTCGTCGCGGGACCGTACGGGGTCAGACCGTTGCTGCTGAGCGCCAGCTGCAACGGACGTACCGACTGACTCGGCAGCATCAACTCGTGGTGCTGGCGCAGATGCTGGATCACCGCGTGGTCGATGGCATCGCCGCCGATCGGGATCCGGGCGGCCGTGACGATCGAACCGAGCGAAAGCACCGCGATCTGCGTGGTCGCCGCCCCGCACACCATGATCATGCTCCCGATCGGCTGCTCGACCGGGAGCCCGCAGCCGACGGCCGCCGCGATCAGCGTGTCAACCAGCTCGACCCGCCGGGCGCCGAGCCCGACCAGGGTCTCGACGGCGGCCCGCTGGGCGAGCGGATCGCTGTCGTGCGGGGTGCAGGCGGCCGCCCGCAGCCGCGCCTTGCGGCGCAGCTGGCGGCGGAGCTTCTCACCGAGCAGGTGGCGGAGCATGCGCTGGGCCATTTCGATGTCGATGACGGTTCCGCCGGAGACCGGGCGCGCCACCCGGATGTAGTCGGGGGTGCGGCCCGTCATCTGCTCGGCGAGCGCACCGACGGCGATGAGCGAGCCGGTACGGGTGTTCACTGCGGCGACGCTCGGCTCGTCGACGACGAGCCCGAGCCCCTTGACGTACACCCGGGTGCGGGCGGCCCCGAGGTCGACGGCGACATGGCAACGGCGCAACTGCTCAAGACTGACGGTCACGGCAGGTTCTCCCGAGAGCGCTGATGGGGGTGCCGGCGGCAGCCGGCCCTCTCTGCATCGTGCGCCGTCCGGACGAATCGCGCGCGTTGGGATGAGCCGGAGGGAGTATGAAGCTGACGGGTCGACAGATGCGGGCGGCGCGCCGGAGTCAGCCGGGCAGCAGTCGCTGGAACAGCCCCCAGGTGAATTCGGCTACGTGCGGCGCACCCGTCACGGGGTCGGTGATCGCCAGCGCCCAGCGGGTCGGCGCGCTGCCCTCCATCGGGCGGGCCGGGGCGAAGGCACACGCCACCTCGTCGACGGTGCACGACCAGGGGCGCAGATCCTCGACGGTGCGCAGCTCAGGGCCGGCCGCCCCCGGGGCTCTGACCAACCATTCGTTCCATACGGCCGCGCCGGGCGCGACCATCACCTCGAACCGCAGATCCGGCCAGAGCGGCACCGGCCAGAGCAGGGCATCGCACTCCAGGTCGCCGATCCGGCGGCGTACGGAGGACTCGGGTTCGCCCAGCACCGAGCGGTAGCGGCGCAGCGAACCGCGGCCGCGGGGCGCGCGGACCATCGCCTGCCAGCGGCGGTTCGCCTCCCGCATCTCGGAGAGCGAGGCGTTCAGTTCTTGCCGGGCTTCCTCGACGAGGCCCGGCTGGTGGTCGGACATCCGGCGGAGCAGGACGAGCTGGAATTCGAGCGGACCGAAGGGGGCGGTGGTCATGCAATCAACGCTTCCACACAGAATCCTCACCTGAACGGCTTTCTCTGTTGTCCTGTCGGCACTTAATCTGCGGGCGCCATGGATTACTGCCACCCGTGTCGGCGGCATCTCAACGGCGCCCTCGTTTGCGCCGGTGCGCAACCCCCGTCGCGGCGCTGAGCCACTGCGCCATGCACTGGCCGACGCTCCTCATGGGGCAGACATCTCCGGTCGCGGCACTAGGACTCCGCGTCCACGCCCAGCATCCGCCGCAGCAGATCCCGCAGCACCGCGCGGTCCGTGTCCGACAGCTTCGCCAGGGGTTCCCGGGCGAAGCTGAGCGACTCGCGCAGCTGCCGCGCGGTGTCGGTGCCCTTCTCCGTCGGGGCGGCCAGTTTCACCCGCCGGTCGGCCGGGTCGGGCCGGCGCTCGACCAGGCCGCGGGTCTCCAGCCGGTCGACGATCCCCGTCACGTTCGACGGCTCGCACTTCAGCTTCTGGGCGATCCTGCGCATCGGCATCGGCTCCAGGGAGAGCAGTCCCAGGACCCTGGCCTGCGCGCCGGTCAGTGAGTGCGCGGCCGCTGCCTGGTCGTACTCCTCGTAGTAGCGCGCCACGACAGTGCCGATCAGCTCGACGACTTCGAGGGTCAGAGGGTCTGTTCGCGTGGTGGCCATGACACTCAGGATACCCGGTTGCTTGACAACATGAAATATTCAGGAGCATGGTTGTTTCATGTCATGAAGCTTTTCTCCACCGCGGGAACGCTTCCCCCACCCGTAAGACATTGAGGAGACCCCGAGCCCATGTCTGCAGCACTTCCCACATCCAGCCGTGAATGGCACCTTGTCGCCCGCCCCCACGGCTGGCCGAAGGCCGAGGATTTCGCGCTGCGTGAGGCCCCGGTCACCGCTCCCGGCGAGGGTCGCGTCCTCGTCCGCAACCTGCACTTCTCCGTCGACCCGTACATGCGCGGCCGGATGAACGACGTGAAGTCGTACACCCCGCCCTTCAAGCTGGACCACCCCATGGAGGGTGGCGCGGTCGGCGAGGTCATCGCCTCCAACGCCGAGGGGATCGCGGTCGGCGACCACGTCCTGCACGGCCTGGGCTGGCGCGAGTACGCCGACGTCCCCGCCGGACACGCCGTGAAGGTCGACCCGGACCTGGCCCCGCTCTCCGCCTACCTCGGCGTGCTCGGCATGACCGGGCTCACCGCCTACGCCGGCCTCTTCGAGGTCGCCTCCTTCAAGGCGGGCGACGCCGTCTTCGTCTCCGGCGCCGCTGGTGCGGTCGGCAGCCAGGTCGGCCAGATGGCCAAGCTCAAGGGCGCCTCGCGGGTCATCGGCTCGGCCGGATCCGACGACAAGGTCAAGCTCCTCGTCGAGGAGTACGGCTTCGACACGGCGTTCAACTACAAGAACGGCCCGGTCGCCGAGCAGCTGCGCAAGGCCGCCCCCGACGGCATCGACGTCTACTTCGACAACGTCGGCGGCGAGCACCTCGAAGCCGCGATCTCCTCGCTCAACGTGCACGGTCGCGCCACCATCTGCGGAATGATCGCCCAGTACAACGCGACCGAGCCGACCCCCGGCCCGCGCAACCTCGCGCTCGTCATCGGCAAGCGGCTGCGCCTGCAGGGCATGCTCGTCGGCGATCACACCGCGCTTCAGCCGCAGTTCGTCCAGGAGGTCGCCGGCTGGCTGGCCTCGGGCGAGCTGAAGTACAGCGAGACCTTCGTCGAGGGCATCGAGAACGGCTTCGACGCCTTCCTCGGTCTGATGCGCGGCGAGAACACCGGAAAGATGATCGTCTCCCTCGACTGAAAGCCACTCACAGGCACCCGTTAGTCTCATCACAGGCCGTCGCGATCGTGGGCGCGAGTCGCGGCGCTACAGCAGAGGAACCCTCAGCATGACCATCCAGGACATAACCGTCGCGTACACCGCTGTCGCCACTGCGGAGAACGGCCGTGACGGCCGCGTCTTCTCCGACGACGGTCTGCTCGACGTCGTCGTCAACCCGCCGAAGGCGCTGGGCGGCAGCGGCGCGGGCACCAACCCGGAGCAGCTCTTCGCGGCCGGCTACAGCGCCTGCTTCCAGGGCGCTCTCGGCGTCGTTGCCCGTCAGGAGAAGGCCGACATCTCCGGCTCCACCGTGACCGCCGCCGTCTCCATCGGCAAGACCGCCGAGGGCGGCTTCGGCCTGGAGGTCGCGATCTCCGCGACCATCCCGAACGTCGACACCGCCACCGCGCAGTCGCTCATCGAGAAGGCCCACCAGGTGTGCCCGTACTCGAACGCCACGCGCGGCAACATCAAGGTCGAGCTGTCGGTCGTCTGATCGCCCGTACGGCTCGTACGTGACCGAGGGCCGCACCCCCGCCAGGGTGCGGCCCTCGGTTCTGTTCGCCCCGACTCCCCGGTCACCGGCGTCCGCCGCCGCCAGTACGCTGACGCCATGCGTGATCTAGGGGCGGGTTTCAGCTATTTGATCAAGGGGCAGCGCTGGGTGGCCCGGCACGGACGATGGTTCGGCTTCGGCCTGATACCCGGCCTCATCACACTCGTCGTGTACGCGGGAGCGCTCATCGGTCTCGGCTACGGCGCCGACGACCTCGTCGCCTGGGCGACCCCGTTCGCCGACGACTGGTCCAGCCCCTGGCTCGGTCTTCTCCGCACCACGCTCACCGTGCTGGTCTTCGCCCTCGGCCTCTTCCTCGCCGTGATCACTTTTACCGCCGTGACCCTGCTGGTCGGCCAGCCGTTCTACGAGTCGCTCTCCGAGGAGGTCGACCGCACGGAGGGCGGCGAGGTCCCCGAGTCGGGGCTGCCGCTCTGGCGCGAGCTGTGGATCTCCGCCCGTGACAGCATCCGCATCCTGGTACGCGTCACGCTCTACGCCGTCCTGCTCTTCGCCCTCGGGTTCGTCCCGGTCGTCGGCCAGACCGTGGTCCCCGTCATCGGATTCTGCGTCACCGGCTACTTCCTCGCGGAGGAACTCACCGCCGTCGCGCTCCAGCGCCGCGGCATGGTCCTGGCCGACCGGCTCGTCCTGCTGCGCGGCCGCCGCATGCTGATCCTCGGCTTCGGTGTACCGCTGGGGCTCGCCTTCCTGGTCCCGTTCGTCGCCGTGTTCCTGATGCCGGGCGCCGTCGCCGGGGCCACCCTGCTCGCCCGGGACCTGGTGGTGCCGCCCGCCGACGACGAGGACGGGCACGAGGACGCGTCCCCGTCCCCGTACAGCGTCAACACGGACTGACGAGACCTGAGCCCATGACCGAGATCATCGCCGTCGCCGTCATCACCGTCCTCGCCGTCATCAGCCCGGGCGCCGACTTCGCGATGGTCGTGCGCAACAGCTATCTCTACGGCCGGACGACCGGGCTCCTCGCCGCCGCCGGTGTCGCCGCGGGTGTCCTGGTCCATGTCACGTACACCATGCTCGGCGTCGGGCTGCTGATCGCGTCCTCGACGGCCCTGTTCACCGCGATCAAGCTGGCCGGTGCGGCGTATCTCGTCTACGTCGGGGTACGGACCTTCTTCGCCCGCAACGACCTCGCCGTCGACCTGGGGTCGAAGCCGGGACTGAGCCGTCTCGGGGCCTTGCGCACCGGCTTCCTCACCAATGCGCTCAACCCCAAGACCACCCTCTTCGTCGTGTCGACGTTCACCCAGGTCGTCGGACCCGACACCGGCCTGTGGCGGCAGGCCGGCTACGGGCTCTTCATGTCCCTCGCCCATCTCGGCTGGTTCGGACTGGTCGCGCTGTTCTTCTCGCACGCCCACCTGCGCACCGCGATGCTGCGGTGGCAGAAGGTCCTCAACCGGGGCATCGGATCGGTGCTCGTCGGACTGGGTGTCACGCTGGGCCTCGCCCGCTGAGTCCGTGACGGACGTCAGCTCGTGTGCACTTCCAGCGCCGTGCGGACCGCCGACTCCAACGCCCCTTCGATCCAGGCGGGCTTGACCGAGGTGTGACAGCCCGCGAAGTGCAGCAGACCCTCGACCGAGCGCACATCGGCGAACAGTTCGGTGTGCTGGCCGGGCAGCAGCACCGACGCCTCGCCGTACGCGTACGGGTCGCGCATCCACGACTGGGTGGCGCCGACCCCCGTGTAGAAGACCTCGATGCGCTGCCCGTGCACGTCCTGCTCGCCGCCCAGGGCGTGCGGGTAGCGCTCGTCGTCGTCCAGGGAGTCCCACTTCAGGGCGTCGTCGGCCCAGCTGTACGAGGCGAGGAGGACACCTCCCCCGCTTCCATGGACCGGGTGGGACGGCTGGAACATGAAGCGGTTGGCGTTGTCGGTGACGGATCCGCCGCCGATGACATGCGCCGCCTCGGGCTGGTCGCGGGCGGTCGCGCGGTACGCCGCATAGTGCACGCGCTGGTTGGGCGGAAGATGTCCGCGCGGTACGGAGGGGTGCGCGCCGAGCAGCGAACCGTCGGCCGGCGCCTTGCCGAGCCGGTAGGCGTCGTACAGACCGGGCCGGATCCTGTCCAGCTCGGCCTTCCAGTCCTTCTCCTCGAACTCCCATCAGCGGCGGCTGAATTCGAGCAGCACTTTGGTGGCCGCGTCGTAGTGGATCTCGGTGATCGCGCGCCGTTTGCCGTACGAGAGCGCGGGCGCGACCGGGATGTGGCGCAGCCCGGAGAACGGCACGGTGACGATCGCCCGGTCGCCGGTGAACGTCTCCCGCACGACCTTGTCGGTACGGCCCTCGGACACCATCTCAAGGGAGTCGGGCGTGGCCGCGTTCGCCGAGGTCACGGCGGTCGTGGCGAGGGCGGCGGCGCCGGCGGCACCCGCGATCATGGTGCGCCGCGAGGGCAGGGCGGAGGTCGCTTCGGCTGGCTCGGTAGTCATGCGGACACCCTGGGGGCGCGGAAGGGAGCGCGTTGCCCGGACACGCGTAGACCGCGCGGAATCACTCGCAGGTGCCGCTTATCGATCTTGTCCTATCGGTGTTGCCGCAGGTCATCTTACTCGTGAGTGGAGTCGTCGCGCTCGTCGGGGGCGTCCGGGAGCCCGGGCTGCAACAGCCGCAGGAAGTCCCGGAACACGGCCTGCATGTCCACCGATCCGGGGGGCGAGCAGCCACTGGTACCGGAGCCCGTCCAACACCGCCACGAGCAGCGGCGCGGCCCGTTCCGGAGTGAGACCGCCCGGCAGCGCCCCGCACGAGGCTCTCCGCATCCGGTCAGCGAACCGAGAACCCGTACACGGTCGTCGACACGTACTCCTCGCCCGGCCGCAGCACCGTGCTCGGGAACTCCGGCCGGTTCGGCGAGTCCGGGAAGTGCTGCGTCTCCAGCGCGATCCCGTCGCAGGGCCGGTACGGCCACCCATCGAAGTGGTCGGCGGTGTACAGCTGCAGCCCGGGCTCGGTCGTGGTGACGGTCAGGACGCGCCCCGAGCCGGGGTCGAACAGCTCGGCCACCGGACCGTCCACCGCCTCGTCCAGCACGAAGTTGTGGTCGTACCTTGTACCGACCGTCCGCGCCTCACGGAAGTCGAACCGGGTGCCGTCCACCGGCAGCAGCTCGCCCGTGGGAATCGACTCGCCGTCCACCGGGGTGATCCGCCCGGCAGCGATCCGCAGGGTGTGCCCGGCCGCACTGCCGCTGTCCGTGCCGGCCAGATTCCAGTACGTGTGATGGGTCAGGTTCACCACGGTCGGTGCGTCCGTCGTCGCCCGGTACGCGATGCGCAGCGCCCCGTCCTCGTCCAGGGTGTACGCCGCCGAGACCGCCAGCCGCCCCGGGAAGCCCTCCTCGCCGTCCTCCGAGACCAGCGACAGCTCCACACCGCCCGGGACCTCCCGCGCCTCCCACACGTGCTTGTCGAAGCCGCGGGCCCCGCCGTGCACATGGTTGCGCCCCTCGTTCCGGGTCACGTGGTGGGTCCGCCCGTCGAGCACGAAGGAAGCGCCCGCGATCCGGTTCGCGTACCGTCCGACCAGAACCCCGAAGTAGGGGCCCGAGAACGTCTCGTACGCCGCGAGGTCCGGCAGCCCGAGCGCCACCCCGGCCCGCACGCCGTCCCGTCCGGGCACCTCCACCGACTGCACGACGCAGCCGTACGTCAGGACGCGTACCCGCGTATCGGCCCGTTCCAGCGTCCAGCGGTGGACGGCGGTGCCGTCCGCGAGGGTGCCGAAGAGTTCCGTACGCATCGTCGTGCCGCTCGAACCGGTGTCCATGATCACGGACCTTAGACCACGTGCCGGTGGCTACGCCGGGGGCTTCCGAGCCGTGATATTGCGGTACGCGATCTCGGCGAGCCGGGCCTGGCCGCTCAGCCCCGGATGGAACCAGTCCCACTGGCTGAGCTGCCGGCCGGTGAACCGGTAGTCGAAGACCGCACCGCCGTCGTACCGGCAGCGCAGATCCTTCGCGCACACGTTCCGCAGCACCTCGTTGTACGCCACGACGCGCTCCTGCACCGAGGCGCGGCGCGCCTCGGCCCCGGCGCTCATGTCATCCGCATGGCCCAGCATCGACTTGCAGATGCCCAGCTTCCAGATCTGCTTGCCCAGGGGGTTGTCACGCCCCGTCGACCAGAGGCGTTTGAGATCCGGCACGCTCGACACGTACACCTGCGCCTTCGGCGCCTTGCTGCGGAGCCGACGCATCGACGCCTCGAACGAGGCCCGGAAGTCCGCCACCGGCGTCATCAGTCCCGCCGAGTCCCGGCAGGCGTCGTTGGCGCCGATCATCACGGTCACCAGGTCCGGCTTCCGCTCCGCCGCGAGAGCCATCTGCGCCGGCAACTGGGCGATCCGGGCCCCGGTCTCGGCGTGGTTCCAGCTGTGCGAGGCCGCGCCCGAGGAGCCGAGCAGCCGCACGGCGAGGCTCCGGACCTCGCTGTCCGTGCCGGTCGCCCAGGAGACCTCGGGGCAGTCGGCCAGCACGGAACAGGCGTCGAAACCACGGGTGATGGAGTCCCCGACCGCGGCGACCGACCCCGGACTGGGGTTCCAGACGGGGGAGGGCGCGGCAGACGGGTGGTGCCGCCCGGCGGCGGACCCCTTGGTCGTCCCGTCCGACCCGGTGTCACAGCCGGCCAGTGCGGCCATGGCGATCACCGGGAGCGCCGTCAGAACGGCGGCAGTGGTGCGCGAGCGCTGGCTCGCGGAACGATTCTGCATCCCTCATGCCCTCCCGTTTATGCCCCCGGCAACCCCCCATGGCCCCGGGCGACACGCCCGCGCGCCCTGCCGGGTGAAAGCTGTGCGAATCATCGGCCCAGGACCGACGGTACGTCATACCTCGGGCGCCGCCGCACGGTAGCTTTTCCCCGTCGAACCAGTGCCGCGTTCCGCCACCCGACTCCACTTGGGTGGCTTCGTATCATCACATCACGTCACATACCGTCCCTTTTCCGGAGATTGACTCCCGATGCTGTTTACTGACGACAGCCTCGGGGACCGACCGAGAAATGGCGGTACGGGCGCGAGGCCGCTGGGGAAGGCGAACCTCGTCCCACACTGGAGGTCCCGGTGACGACACGTGGAGTCCTGTACGTTCACTCCGCACCGCGCGCGCTCTGCCCACATGTCGAATGGGCGGTGGCGGGTGTCCTCGGTGTGCGGGTTCAGCTCGACTGGGTCAGACAGCCGGCCTCGCCCGGCACCTGGCGGTCCGAGTTCTCCTGGAAGGGCGCCGCGGGTACCGCGTCGAAGCTTGCCTCCGCGCTGCGGGGGTGGGATCTGCTGCGCTTCGAGGTGACGGCGGAGCCGTGTGCGACGGCCGAGGGCGAGCGGTACAGCTCCACGCCGGAGCTGGGCATCTTCCACGCGGTCACCGGCATGCACGGCGACATCCTGGTCCCGGAGGACCGGTTGCGGGCCGCGCTGGCGCGGTCGGTGCGGGGGGAGACGGAGCTGGAGGCGGAGATCGCCAAACTTCTCGGCAAGCCGTGGGACGACGAGTTGGAGTCGTTCCGGCATGCGGGGGAGGGGGCCCCGGTGCGGTGGCTCCACCAGGTGGTGTGAGGGGCGCCTGCGGCGGGCCCGTTCCCCCGCCCGCCCCTTCCCGGAACCGGGGCTCCACCCCGGGCGCCGCGTCTCGAACGCCGGCGAGGCCGGAATCCGGCGCGACAAGAATCAGCCCCTCCGGGGATTGAGGAGCGGGGCCCGGGGGCAGAGCCCCCCGAAACGTCCCGCACAGCGGACGAGGCCCGCCTCTCCACTCGGGGGAGGCGGGCCTCGGTGTACCGGGCGCGGGCCGTGGATCAGACGCTGCGGAACGCCAGCACCACGTTGTGTCCCCCGAACCCGAACGAGTTGTTGATCGCGGCGATCGGGCCCTCGGGCAACGGACGGGGCTCATCGCGCACGATGTCCGCCTCCACCGCCTCGTCGAGGTTCTCCACGTTGATCGTCGGCGGCGCCATCCGGTGGTGCAGCGCCAGGACCGTCGCGACGGTCTCGATGCCGCCCGCGCCACCGAGCAGGTGACCGGTCATCGACTTCGTCGCGGAGATCGCGACATGGTCGAGGTCGTCGCCCAGGACCTTGCGCAGAGCCTTCAGCTCCGCGACGTCGCCCTGCGGCGTCGACGTGGCGTGCGCGTTGAGGTGCACGACCTCCGACGGCTTGAGATCCGTCTGGTCCAGCAGGTTCTGCATCGCGGCAGCGATCCCGCGCCCGGTCGGCTCGGGCTGGGCGATGTGGTGGGCGTCCGCGGACAGTCCCTGTCCCAGCACCTCGCAATAGACCTTGGCGCCCCGCGCGGCAGCGTGCTCCGCGGACTCCAGGACCACGACGCCCGCGCCCTCGCCGAGCACGAAGCCGTCACGGCCCGTGTCGTACGGACGAGACGCCTTCTCGGGCTCGTCGTTGTTCTTGGACATCGCCATCATGTTGGCGAACGCCGCGATCGGCAGCGGGTGGATGGCCGCCTCGGTGCCACCGGCGAGCACGACATCGGCGCGGCCGGTGCGGATCATCTCGACGGCGTACCCGATGGCCTCGGCGCCCGACGCACAGGCGGAGACCGGGGTGTGGACACCGGCCTGTGCGTTGACCTCGAGGCCGACGTTGGCCGCCGGGCCGTTCGGCATGAGCATGGGCACGGTGTGCGGGGAGACGCGGCGTACGCCCTTCTCCTTCAGCACGTCGTACTGGTCGAGGAGCGTGATCACACCACCGATACCGGAGGCGATGACCGAGCCGAGCCGGTCGGGCTGGATCTTCTCGTCCTCACCGGCCTTGCCGGTGAAGCCGGCGTCCGCCCACGCCTCGCGGGCCGCGATCAGCGCGAACTGCGCCGAGCGGTCCAGCTTGCGGGCGAGGGGGCGGGGCAGTACGTCGCCCGGGTCGACGGCCGCGAGGGCGGCGATCCGGACGGGCAGTTCGGCGAAACGCTCGCCCTCGAGAGGCTTGACGCCGGAACGACCGGCCATCAGACCTTCCCAGGTCGACGCCGAGTCGCCACCCAGCGGAGTGGTTGCGCCGATACCGGTGACGACCACGGTGCGATTGGTCGAGTTCACTGGAAAATCTTCTCCACGTGTAGAGGGTCGTGAATCAGCGGCGCCACCGCCGGGTGGCGACACACGAGCCGGCTGGATCAGGCCTGGTGCTTCAGGATGTAGTCGGCAGCGTCGCCGACCGTCTTGAGGTTCTTGACGTCCTCGTCCGGGATCTTGACGTCGAAGCGCTCTTCGGCGGCGACGACGACCTCGACCATGGACAGCGAGTCGACGTCCAGGTCGTCGGTGAAGGACTTGTCCAGCTGGACGTCCTCGACCGGGATACCGGCGATCTCGTTGACGATCTCGGCGAGACCGCTGACGATCTCTTCCTGGGTGGCGGCCATGTTGGCGCTCCTTCGATGTGTTTCTGCAGGGTACGGACGTCCGGACCGGAAGGTCCGGTGTGCCTAGGGGAGAGTAACGACCGTCGCGGCGTAGACGAGACCCGCCCCGAAGCCGATGACGAGCGCGGTGTCGCCGCTCTTCGCCTGACCGGTCGCCAGAAGCCGCTCCATAGCGAGCGGAATCGAGGCGGCGGAGGTGTTGCCGGTGGTCTCCACATCACGGGCGACCGTGACGTGCTCCGGCAGCTTCAGGGTCTTCACCATCGAGTCGATGATCCGCATGTTGGCCTGGTGCGGGATGAAGACGTCCAGGTCTTCCGGGGTGATCCCGGCCGCGTCCAGCGCCTGCTGGGCGACCTTCGCCATCTCGAAGACGGCCCAGCGGAAGACCGCCTGACCCTCCTGCGTGATGGCCGGGAACTTCTCCGGACGCTCGGCGTGGAACTCGTCCCACGCCACGGTCTGCTTGATCGTCTCGGACTTGTCGCCCTCGGAGCCCCAGACCGTCGGGCCTATGGCGGGCACCTTGGAGGGGCCGACGACGACCGCGCCGGCACCGTCGCCGAACAGGAACGCCGTCGCACGGTCCGTCAGGTCGGTGAGGTCGCTGAGCCGCTCCACGCCGATGACGAGTACGTAGTCTGCCGAACCCTCGACGATCATGCCCTTGGCGAGGGTCAGTCCGTAGCCGAAGCCCGCGCAGCCGGCCGAGATGTCGAAGGCGGCGGGCTTGCCCGCACCGACCTTGTGGGCGATCTCGGTCGCGATGGCCGGGGTCTGCTTGAAGTGCGAGACGGTGGAGACGATCACGGCGCCGATCTCCTCGGGCGTGATCCCGGCATCGGCGATGGCCTTCCCGGACGCCTCCACGGACATCGCGGCCACGGTCTCCTCCTCGGAGGCCCAGTGGCGGCTGGCGATGCCGGAGCGCGAGCGGATCCACTCGTCCGACGAGTCGATCGTTTCGAGGATCACCTCGTTGGGCACGACGCGGGTCGGGCGGTAGCCGCCGACACCCATGATCCGTGCGTACGGGGCGCCCTGACTGGGCTTGATCTTCGACATGCTCTCGGGCTCCTTAGGCGCCCGCGTGCTCAGCGAGGAGCGCGCGGGCCGCGTCGAGGTCGTCGGGGGTCTTGAGCGCGAGGGTCCGCACCCCGGGCAGTGCCCGCTTGGCGAGACCGGTCAGGGTCCCACCCGGGCAGGCCTCGATGAGCGTCGTGACGCCCAGCTCCTTGAACGTCTCCATGCACAGGTCCCAGCGGACCGGGTTGGCGACCTGGCCGACCAGCCGCGAGATGACCTCGGCGCCGGTGGCGACCGGCTTCCCGTCCGCGTTCGAGACATACGTCACAGTCGGCTCGGAGACCGTCAGAGCCGCAGCCGCCTCGCGGAGCCGGTCGACCGCGGGAGCCATGTGGTGCGTGTGGAAGGCACCGGCGACCTTGAGGGGCACCACGCGGCGCACACCCTCGGGCATGTCCTTGGTCAGCGCGGCGATCTGCGCGGCGGTGCCGGCAGCGACGATCTGGCCGCCCCCGTTGACGTTCGCCGGGGTCAGCCCGAGCATCTCCAGGTGCGGGACCGTCACGTCGGGGTCGCCGCCGAGCAGCGCCGCCATGCCGGTCTCCGTGACCGCTGCGGCGTCCGCCATGGCGAGCCCGCGGGTGCGTACGAGACGGAGCGCGGCCTCCTCGTCGAGGACACCGGCGAGCGCCGCCGCGGTGATCTCACCAACGCTGTGACCTGCGACGACATCAGGCGACAAGGCCAGTGCGGCGGCGGACAGCAGGCCCGCGGCGACCAGCAGCGGCTGAGCCACCGCGGTGTCGCGGATCTCGTCCGCGTCGGCCTTCGTGCCGTAGTGGGCAAGGTCGAGCCCGATGGCGTCGGACCAGGCCGCGACGCGGTCGGAGGCACCGGGAAGGTCGAGCCAGGGAGTCAGGAAGCCGGGCGTCTGAGCGCCTTGGCCGGGAGCGACGAGTACGAGCACCCTCACACTCTCTCTTGTGAACGGTCCTGAACACCCGTGGGGACAGGGACGAAGAACCGTAGGGGGAATTGTTGATGTCCGACAAAAGTCTAGGGCTGGGTATCCCTGTCGGCCAGACGCCCCAGAATCAGGGCGATTCGCAGCGTGAACGCCGAGCGGACATCGGAGGGTGACCACCCGGTGACGTCTGTCACACGTCGAAGCCGGTAGCGCACGGTGTTGGGGTGCACGAACAGCATCCGGGCCGCGCCCTCCAGACTGCTCGCCTGCTCCAGGTACACGCTCAGAGTCTCCAACAGCGCCGAGCCCGCTTCCTCCAGCGGTCTGTAGATCTCCTCCACCAACTGGTCGCGCGCGGCGGGGTCGCCCGCAATGGCGCGCTCCGGCAGCAGGTCGTCCGCCAGAACCGGCCGCGGTGCGTCCTGCCAGGCACCGCACGCCTTGAGCCCGGCGGCGGCGGCCTGGGCGGACCGGGTGGCCGCCAGCAGGTCGGGCACCACGGGCCCGGCGACGACCGGGCCGGCCGCGTACGGGCCGATCAGCGCCTTCGCGACGTGCAGCGGGTTGTCGCTGCCGCCCGCGATGACGACCAGACGGCTGCCGAGCACTCCGGTGAGGACCTGGAGTTTGGCGTGGCGGGCGGCGCGCCGGATCGCCTCGACGGTCAGTTCGCTGTCGCCGTCGGGGGCCGTACCGAGGATCACGCACACATGCTCGGGGGAGTTCCAGCCGAGCGCGGCGGCCCGGGAGACGGCGCCCTCGTCGGCCTCCCCGGACAGCACCGCGTTCACCACGAGCGATTCCAGCCGGGCGTCCCAGGCGCCGCGCGCCTCGGCCGCCTGCGCGTACACCTGGGCGGTCGCGAAGGCGATCTCCCGTGCGTAGACGAGCAGCGCCTCGCGCAGCAGCGACTCGTCGCCGGGCGCGGCGACCTCCTCGATCGCGGCCTCCATGACCTCGATCGTCGTGCGCACCATCTCGACGGTCTGGCGCAGGGTGATCGCCCGGGTCAGCTCGCGCGGAGCCGTACCGAACACATCGGTGGAGATGGCCTGCGGCGTCTCCGGGTGCCGGAACCACTCGGTGAAGGCGGCGATTCCGGCCTGGGCCACCAGGCCGATCCATGACCGGTTCTCCGGTGGCATCGCCCGGTACCAGGGCAGCGACTCGTCCATGCGGGCGATCGCGTTGGCGGCCAGCCGGCCGGAGGACTGCTCCAGCCGCTTCAGGGTCGCGGCATGCAGGTGGGCGTCATTCGCAGCAGGCTGCTCAGGATCGGATCGGGGCACGGAGACAAGACTGCCTTATCGGGCCGCGGGTACGGTGGGCCGGGGCCACCGCGGGTCGTACTGCCGAGTAGTGGACGGCCGGTCGCCGGCCGGGACGCAGGGGCGCCGGGCCGGGCTACGGTGGACCCGTGATTTCCGTACAGCGCGCGGACGACCGGTACACGGGCGGGGACGAGGCCGTCGGCATCCTGTCCCGGCACGCTTTCTCCTTCGGTTCCTTCTACGACCCGGACAACCTGCGCTTCGGCGCGATCCTGGCCTGCAACGAGGAACGGCTCGCGCCCGGCGCGGGCTTCGACGAACACCCGCACAGCCACACGGAGATCGTCACCTGGGTCGTCGAGGGCGAGCTGACCCACCGCGATTCGGCCGGCCATGCGACCGTCGTGCGGGCCGGGGACCTCCAGCACCTCAGCGCGGCGGCCGGCGTACGCCACGTCGAACGCAACGACGGAGACGTTCCGCTGACGTTCCTTCAGATGTGGCTGGCGCCGCTCGAACCGGGCGGCGAACCCTCGTACGCGATCGTCCCCGGCATCGCCGACTCCACCCCGTACGCCCTCCCGGAAGCCGGTGCGATGCTGCACGTGCGCAGACTCGCCGAGGGGGAGCGCACAGCGGTGCCGGACACGGCGCGGGCGTACGTCCACGTGGTGGCCGGGGGCGTGCGGATCGGCGACGAGGAGCTGGCGCCGGGCGACTCGGTGCGGATCACCGGCGAGGAGGGGCTGGAGCTGGTGGCGGCGGGGGCGGCCGAGGTGCTGATCTGGGAGCTGTCGGCCTGAGCTACCGGCCGGTGTCGCGGCGCCACATCGACCACATCGGCGGTCCGGCCCGAAACGTCATCTCCTCCTGCACAGCGAATCCGTGCCGTCGGTAGAAGGTCAGATTGCGGCGGTTGCTCGACTCCAGGAACACCGGCCGCCCGCCGGCGTCCGCCTGCTCAAGCAGCCCGCCGAGCACCTGCGACCCGCGCCCGGTGCCGCGGGCGTCCGCGTGGGTGCCGATGTACTCGACGTACCAGTGCGCGGGGTCGGCCGGGTGGCGGTGCTCCAGGGTGAGCAACCGCATTCCAGTCCGGGGTAGTTGGGCCCGTCCCGCCCGTAGGAGCGTGCCCGCGTTGCGCAGCCGATAGCTCACTGGCAGTTTCCACTCACCAGGTTCCGCCCACACCGCCGCCACCGTGCGGTCGGGGTCGGTCCACACCCGGCCCGCCGGGACCTGCTGCGCCAGATGCGCGCTGAACAGCAGCCGCAGCCTCCGGTCCCGGTCACGCGGCATCAGCCAGGACCAGACGGGGTCTTCGGCGTAGGCACTGGCGAGTACGGATGCGAGCGCCGGGACGTCGGAGGCGGCGGCGCGGACTATGTCGGCCATGGCCGAGGAGAGTAGCGGTTCCTCGGGCCGTGAGCTCCGCAACTGATAATCGGGTGGCTGCGGTTCAGTGGAGTCCGTCCACGAACGCCTGCCAGGCGTCCGTGCCGATGACGAGTATGGAGAGGCGCCGCGACGGCTGCGGCAAGACAGTCTGGTTCGAGTGCCGGGCCACGAAAGCGGCCGACGGGTGACGTCTCTCAGTGGCCGGAGCCGAGCTCCGCGAGCACCGCGTCCGTGAACGCCGGCCACACCTCGACCGCCCACGGTCCGAAGGCCCGGTCGGTCAGTGCGACGCAGGCCGCACCCGCGACAGGGTCGAACCACAGGAACGTACCGGACTGGCCGAAGTGCCCGAAGGTCGCCGGGGACGAGGAGGTGCCCGTCCAGTGCGGCGACTTGGAGTCCCGGATCTCGAAGCCGAGCCCCCAGTCGTTGGGGTTCTGGTGGCCGTAGCCCGGCAGCACACCCTTCAGGCCGGGGTGGACGACGGTCTGCGCGGCCAGCACTGTACGCGGGTCGAGCAGCCGCGGCGCCTGCACCTCCGCCGCGAACCGCACGAGATCGTCGACGGTCGAGACACCGTCCTTGGCGGGCGAGCCGTCCATCGTGGTCGAGATCATCCCGAGCGGTTCCAGTACGGCCTGGCGCACGTACTCCGGGAACGGAATGTCGGTGGCCTTGGCGATGTGGTCGCCGAGTACCTCGAAGCCCGCGTTCGAATAGAGCCGCCGGGTGCCCGGTGCGGCCGTCGTCCGGTGCTCGTCGAAGGCGAGCCCGCTGGTGTGCGCGAGCAGATGCCGGACGGTGGAACCCTCGGGCCCGGCCGGCTCGTCGAGCTCGACGGCGCCTTCCTCGTACGCCACGAGGGCGGCATAGGCGGCTATCGGCTTGGTGACGGAGGCGAGCGGGAAGCGGTGCGTGGTGGGGCCGTGACTGCCGACGACGGTGCCGTCCGCTCGTACGACGGCTGCTGCCGCGGTGGGGACGGGCCAGTTGTCGATCATCGCCAGGCTCTGCATGCGTACGAGCGTAACGGGCGGGGCTGTCGAGCCACCGGCCGCCCGACGAGGGCGAGCGCGCCCCCGCCGTCGTGCGGCGGGGGCACACTGCCTCGTCACCGAAAGGTCAGCTGATGGCTTGGTAGCCGGTGAAGGCTTCGGAAGCAGTCGTGGTCGGGCCGTAGCCGCCCGGAATGTAATCGGAGAAGTAACGGAGCCTTCCGCTGCCGGGGGTGGTGCCCCAGAGATCGAATTTGCCGTTGTTGTTGGCGTCGGGGGGTGCGGTGAACAGAGGGACGTTCGCCGTGGTCCAGCCGGTGGCCAGCAGGACGCGGTGGCCAGGGTTGACCTGGTCGGGGCCGTTGGGCCCGTCGGGGTTGATGCTGTCGTAGAGGTAGAGCCCGCCGCCGATGTCGAAGCGGGCGGCCAGGTCGACCTGGCCGTCGCCGGTGAAGTCGCCCGGGGCTGCGAGGGTGATCTTGGCGAGGGTGTAGCCACCGTCGCTCATGGCGTCGCCGGCGGCAAGGAGGACGGGATCGCGGTACGAGTCGAGCCGGTAGTCGGGCGCACCGTAGTAGAGCCAGAGCTGGTCACTGGTCTTCACCAGCAGGTCCGGGTAGCCCGGGGTATCGATGGTGCCGTCCCCGTCGGTGTCGAGGGGGCCGTCCACGTCTCCGATGGCGAGGATCTGACTCGCGCCCTGCCAGTGGTCGTTGTTGGGGTCGTAGACGGTCAGCTCCTCACGGTTCCTGCCGTCGACGCAGTCGGTGCAGGCGAAGCCGTACCCGTTGTTGGGATGCATCCACAGGCGGTCGGTGCCCAGGGCCGCATCGTGGCGCAGGGCGATGAGGTCTTCGTAGGCGTCGTCGTTCCAGTCGCCGCGGTGGGTGATCGGTGTGTTGTTCCAGGTGTAGTTGGAGGCGGTGAGTGCCGCCTCGGTCACGGTGCCGTCGCCGGCCCCGTAGAAGCGGCGCAGAGTGCCGTCCTTGTCCACGCCCCACAGGTCGGCGTTGCCGTCCCCGTTGATGTCGCCGGGCTTGTCGGGGGTTTTGGGGCCGTTCGCGTAGAAGAGGTAGACGGTGGTGTCGGAGGAGTTGCCCGCCTTGTCGTAGCTCTTGGCGTAGACCTGGTTGGATCCGGCTGCGGTCGGCGTCAGTTTCACCGAGACGGAGCCCCCGCTGGTGCTGGGCGTCGCGGTCCTGCGGGTGGAGTCCCAGTCGGTCCAGTACTCGTACTTGGTGACATCGGCCACTCCGCCGCTGGTGATGCTGAAGGTGCCTTCGGTGCGGACGCTTCCGGTGACGCCGGGCCAGCCGTCGCTGCCGTCTGGAACTGCTTTGAGTCGACACCGGGCGGGCTGCTCGGGCGGGTGGGGTCGAAGACGAAGCGGCAGCCCGGCTTTCCCGCGGGAGGCGTCCAGTCCGAGGAGAGCGCGCTGTCCTGGGCCTGGACCTTCCAGGAGAAGTTGCCGTTCGCCTTGGACAGGTACGGAGTCAACTCGGCCTTGGTCACCTTGAGTTTGGCCACGGTGCCGGAGGTGACGGAGAGCGTCTTGTTGACGACGATGACCCCGTTGGGGTCGTCATTGGGGTGGTGGCCGGTGGGCCACAGATTGAACTTGGCCTTGACGGTGCCGCCGTCCCCGTCGGTGATCTTGGCGGTGAGGTAGATGTCGGTGTTGCCGATCAGGCCGTACGGGGCGGTGTCACCGCAGCCCTGGGTGTTCTTCGTGCTGGGGATGGTGTCCAGGGCGGTCGGGGCTTTGGGGCGGGTGTTGTATGTGGTCGACAGCACCGCCGACTTGGCGTCGAACTTCTTCCACGCGTAGACATCGGTCTCACTGGCGACGGGGACGCGCATGCCGAGAGTGATGTTGTCCCAGTGCTTGCTGACGGCGTCCTTGGCGGCGGACGTCACGTCGAAGGCGAGATTTCCGCCCGGGCAGGTCGAGTTGTATCCCTTGGATTCGTTGACCGTGCTCAGCAGACGTGACCAGGAAGGCGGCTTGTTCCACGAGGTCGACGAGCTGATGGATCCGGTCAGCCAGGTCTCCACGGGGCGGTTGGTGCAGGACCAGGACCAGCTGTTCTTGATCCGGAAGGTGGAGGCGGAGATGACCTTGTCCGTGTTCCACAGGTTGTTGGAGTCCATGCGGAAGAAGGAACGTGCCGTGCCGTTGGTCTGGTTCTCGTAGCCGACCCGGGCGGTCGATGTTCCCTTGGAGCCGTCGGAGTTGGTCCACCCCGCTCCGTTGTAGAACGTGCCATCGGGGTACTTCTTGTAGATGATGGTCCAGGCCTCGCGCGAGCCGCTCACCGAAGGGTCCAGGTATACCGGGTAGGTCGTTTCCTTGCCGGTCAACAGGGACTGGTCGGGGGCCAGGGTGAGGGTGTCCGCGCCCACCTTGAGCGGCATCGACGTCTCCAGCGCGCCGTTTCCGGGCTCGAACTCGTCCCCGCGGGGCTCTTGAGCCGCAGGGCCGGATGCGCTCAGTGCGGCGGCTGAACCAGCAGGGACGGAGCTGTCCCACATCCGCGGGGTGGGGGCCGTGAAGATCTCCTGCCCGGCGGGGTTGACGGCCCTCATGTTGCCGTGTTCATCAGCGGCGACGGTCACGCCATCGGTGGCCAGCTTGAACTCCAGGCTCTTCAGCGCCGGGTTGGCCGCGGCCTCGGGCGTCTTGACCACCAGAAGCTCACCGAAGCCGCTCTCGCCGGCTCGCAGTTTCAGGTCGACGCCCGCCATCACCTCCGCATACGTCACGGTGTTGCCATCGACCTGAGGCGTGGGCAACGCCGTCGGCCAGGACCACGACATGCTTCGCCCGTCGCGGGTGATGGTCACCAGCGGCCCGCTGCCGCCGCCGGAGAACGCGATGCCCACCTCGGTCGCCTTGGTGACCAGGGTCCCGTCGGCGGTGGGGGTGAGGGTCGGGTCGATGTCGACCAGTTTGTGGTTCTTCCGGACCCACTGGGGAAGGGCGTAGGTCTCCTGAGTGAATGATCCCTCCGGGTTGGCGAAGACCTGGGAGGTCTCGGTCCGGCGGGACAGGATCTCGGCCGGTTCGCCCGTCGACTTCGCCTCGGCGAGTGCCGAGGCTTCAGCGGTGACCTCTGCTCGCTCGTCCGTCGGTACGACGGGCGCGGCGCGATCCCCGGCAGGCATCGCGGCAGCCATCGGTGCGGTCAACGCCAGGATCAGCGCTGTCGCCACGGATATGGGGAGAAACGGGATACGTCTCTGCCGAGGTGGAGGATTCGCCATCACACTTCCTTTCCGTTACTTCACTGAATTCTGCGCACCTTACAGCCTGATTAATGGCCTCGCTGAAGAGATTTTGCTACATCTGATAGATCGATATTGTGGGTAGATTGAAAAGACGTGTGGGATTGTCGACTATGGGGGATTTTCAGAGTCCGGATCGCGCCAACATGCCTGTGCTGGCGGCGATTTGGCCGCAGTTGGCGGCACTCCCTTCTGGAGGGGGCGTGAGATTTTTGTCTTGAAAAAAGCGGCGGATGATTCCGAGAGGTGATACCGCAAGTTTCTCGATCGATGCATTCTTCGAGGTGTTTTGATTTCCCCCTTTGCTTGCCCCACGCCGTGTGTTACCGTTCGCGGATCTTTGGCATTGTGAAGTTCCTGTGGGGGGAATGGATGTCCGGTATACGCCCGGCAGTGTTCGATCGATCAGTACGAGCGCGTGGCAGATACGACAGGGGCATCCGGGTCATCGCGCTGTCCCTGGTGGCCTATCTCGTCCTCGCACTCCTCGGTGGCCCGGTGGCGGCTGCGGCAGAGGTGGAGCTGCAGAAACCGACCAAGCCGGATCCTGTGCCGGTCTCCCGTGTCGAGCGGCAGGGTCTGGACAAGCCGGACGAGACCGCGCAGGCCCACCGGAAGCCGAATGCCAAGGCACACTGGCCCAAGGCCGGTTCCGTGACGCTGGACACGCCCGCGGTCGGCAGGAGGTCGAAGTCCGCGAGCGCGGGGTCACTGCCGGTGGCGATCGCGGCTCCGAAGAACGGCACGCGGACGCGTATGGCGGCCGACCAGGTGCAGGTGCAGGTGCTGGACCGGGCGACTGCGGAGGCAGCCCGCATCAATGGTGTGGTGATCGCCCTGAAGGGGCACGGCAGCCAGGACGGCAAGGAACGGGTGGGCGTTCAGCTCAACTACGCGAGTTTTGCCGGAATGTACGGCGGCGACTGGGCCTCCCGGCTGACGCTGCGCCAGGTTCCTGCCTGCGCCCTGACTACCCCGGGCAAGAAGGGCTGCGCGCCGGGCGCCGCCGTCAAGACGGTCAACGACCCCAGGCGCAGCACACTCTCGGCCGAGGTCGACACGGAGGTCGTGGCCTCCGCTGAACTGGACACCGAGCAGCTGGTGCAGCCGGAATCCTCCGCAACACGCTCCGCCACAGGCGTTGCCGCATCCCCTGACACCACTCTCTTCGCGGTGACGGCCGCTCCCGCCGGCGCTGCGGGGAAGTTCACCGCCACGTCACTTGCACCTTCGGGCCGGTGGAACGCCGGTGGCTCGTCAGGCGGCTTCTCATGGGCGTACGACATCGAAACCCCCGCCGTTCCGGGCGGCCTGGAACCCAATCTGGGACTGACCTACTCCTCGCAGGACGTCGACGGCCGCACCGCCGCCACGAACAACCAGGCCAACTGGATCGGCGACGGCTGGTCGATGTCACCGGGCTTCATCGAGCGCCGCTACGTGGCCTGTGAGGACGACAAGAAGAACGGGAACAACACCACCCGTGTCGGGGACCAGTGCTGGAAGACGAACAACGCCACGCTCTCCATGAACGGTTCCTCCAGTGAGCTGGTCAAGGACGACACCCCGGACGCGGCCCACAAGGACGAGTGGCACAAGAAGGACGACGACGGCACCCGGGTCGTCCTTCTCAAGAGTGCGGACCGCGGCAATGGCGACAACGACGGCGAGTACTGGCTGGTGACCACCCCGGACGGCACCCAGTACCACTTCGGCTACAACCGCCTGCCCGGCTGGAGCACGGGCAAGGACGAGACCGACTCCACCTGGACGGTGCCGGTATTCGGCAACCACGCCGGGGAGGACTGCCACGCCACCGCCTTCAAGGACTCCTGGTGCCAGCAGGCATGGCGCTGGAACCTGGACTACGTCGTCGACCCCCACGGCAACGCCATGGCCTACTACTGGGCGAAGGAGTCCAACTACTACCAGCGCAACATCGACCCGACGACGTACAAGGGCACGATGACCAGCTACACCCGCGGTGGCTACCTCAAGCGCATCGAATACGGTCTGCGCTCGAACCGCGTGTACGCCGACAAGGCCGTGGCCAAGGTCGATTTCGAGGTCGCCGAGCGGTGCCTGCCCACCGACACATTCGACTGCGCCACGGGCAAGTTCACCAAGACCAATGCCAAGAACTGGCCGGACACCCCGTTCGACCAGTCCTGCGCCGAGGGCGACACCTGCGAAGGCAACTCCTCGCCCACGTACTTCAGCCGCAAACGCCTCACCCGGATCACCACGTCGGCGCTCTCCGACGGCGCGTACAAGAAGGCCGACTCCTGGGCCCTGACGCAGACGTTCCCCCCGACCGGGGACGGCACCGACCCTCCCCTGTGGCTGTCCTCCATCACGCGTACCGGACACACCGCGGGTGACACGACGCTCCCCGCAGTGACGTTCCGGGGTCAGCAGCTTCCCAACCGCGTGGAAGGCGCGGTGGACGTGATCCCCGCGTACAACCGCTACCGCGTCTACGCGATCGACACCGAGTCCGGCGGCACCATCGGCGTCACCTACTCCGGCGCGGACTGCAAGGCGGGAAGCCTGCCCAGCCCGTCGGCGAACACGAAACGCTGTTATCCGGTGATCTGGTCCCCGCCGGAAGCCCCCGCAGCGGAGTACAAGCCCTACGCAGACTGGTTCCACTCCTATGTGGTCACCCAGATGCTGGAGTCGGACAACGTCGCCGGCGCCCCGGTCAAGCGGACCGACTACTCCTACTCCGGCGGGCTCGCCTGGGCCAAGGACGACGACGAGCTCACCAAGGCCGAGGAGCGTACCTACGGCGACCGCAAGGGCTACGGGCTCGTACAGACACGCACCGGAGACCCCGTCCAGGGCATCCAGTCCCTGACCGAGACCCGCTACTTCCGCGGCATCCCCGGCGCGAAGGTCGCCGACGGCGAAGGCAACACGATCGATGACCACGAGGCCTTCGCCGGCATGACGCGCGAGGAGGCCACCTACAACGGTTCGGGCGGCGCTCTCGTCTCGGCCACCGGCTACACGCCCTGGCACTCGTCCGCGACCGCCACCCACACACGCGCCGACAGCCTGCCGAAGGTCTACGCCTACCGGACCGCGGTGCAGAAGGAACAGAACCGCACCACGATCGACGGCGGGAAGCTGCGGCGCACCGAATCGGATCGGGAGTTCGACTCCTACGGCAGGGTCAAAACCCTCTCCGAGACCGGAGACACCGGCAAGAGCGGCGACGAACAGTGCACCACCGCCTCGTACGCCCGCAACACCGGCGCGAACATCCTTGACCTGGTCGCCGAGTCGAAGGTGGTGGCCAAGCTCTGCGGCACCACCCCGAGCCTGCCCGCCGATCTGATCTCCACCAAGCGCTACTACTACGACAACTCCACGACGCTCGGCGCCGGACCGACCAAGGGGGACGAGACCCGGCGCGACGAGAACGACGGTGCCGGCACCGGCTTCGTGACCGTCAGCAAGGCCGGATACGACGACTACGGACGCCAGACCTCCGCCACCGACGCCGCCAAGTCCACCATCACCACCGAGTACAAGCCGCCCACCGGCCAGTCGCCGAACCAGACCGTCGCCACCAACATTCTCGAACAGGCCAACACCACCTTCACCGACCCGGTACGCGGAGTGACCACCGCGGTCGTCGACGCCAACGGCAAGCGGGCGGACATCGATTACGACGCGCTCGGCAGAGTCATCAAGGTGTGGGAGCCGGGCTGGTCCAAGTCGGCCTACCCCAAGCTGCCTTCCACCGAGTACGCCTACAGCGTCACCAAGTCAAAGCCCAGTGTGGTGACGGCGAAGGCCATGCAGTTCGACGGCTCGTACGCCAGCACGTACACGTTCTATGACGGTTTGCTGCGCCCCCGCGAGACTCAGTCACCGGCCGTCGGCGCACCCGCCGGACGACTGGTGAGCGAGATCTTGTACGACACCCGTGGCCAGGCCTGGAAGACGTACAGCCCCTACTACGCCGCAGGCGCCCCGTCCGCGACGCTGGCGAGCGGTGACGACAGCAAGGTTCCCGCGTCTGTGGAGAACCTCTTCGACGGCGCGACGCGTACCGTGGCAGCGATCTCCCGTAAGTTCGGTGACGAAACCAAGCGCACCACCACCGTGTACGGCGGCGACCGCACCACGGTCATACCGCCCGTGGGCGGCACCGCGACCACGACCATCGAAGACGCTCTCGGTCGCAAGAGCGAACTGCGCACCTATACCAACGCCCAGCGCACCGAGTTCCGCACCACCACCTACGCGTACGAAAAGCACGGCAGTCTCGCGGAGATGACCGACCCCGCGGGTACCTGGACCTGGACGTACGACGCACGTGGCCGTCAGCACACCGCCGACGACCCGGACAAGGGCTTCACCCGCACCGAATACGACGACGCGGACCGGCCGAACCTGGTCGTCGACGCCCGCGGCGGCGAACTGACCACCATATACGACGAACTGGGACGCAAGAAGGAGCTGAAACAGGGCTCGACGCTACGCGCCTCGTGGATGTACGACACCGTCGCCAAGGGACAGCCGTCGTCCAGCACCCGCTACGAGAACGGCAAGGCCTACACCACACAGGTCGACAGCTACGACGACCGCTACCAGCCCACCTCGACGACGGCCACGCTGCCGGACTCCGCGGGCGCGCTGGCCGGCTCGTACACCTGGACATACGGCTACAACCAGTACACAGGTACTCAGGAATGGGTGAAGCACCCCGCTGCCGGCGGCCTCCCCGGCGAGCGTCAGACCACGGTCTACGGTGAGGGCGATCTCCCGCAGAAGACCACCGCGGGTTCGACCGTCCTCGTCAACGCCACTTCGTACGACGTGTTCTCCAGGCCGGTCCGGACCGAGTACGGCACGCTCGGACACAAGGTCTACAACACGCAGCAGTGGGACGAGCACACGGGCGAGCTGACCGGACGCACCCTCGACGGTGACGAGGCGTTGAGGATCGAGGCGACGAAGTACTCCTACGACGCGGCGGGCAACACCACCCGGATATCAAGCACGTCCGGCCAGGACGCGGCAGCGGTGACCGACACCCAGTGCTTCGGCATCGACGCACTGCGGCAGATGACGGATGCCTGGACCACCAAGAACGCGTCCGACGACTGCAAGAAGAAGCCGTCGGCAGAGACGGTGGGTGGACCGGATGCCTACTGGCACACCTACGAGTACGACATGATGGGCAACCGAACCAAGGAGACCCGGCACGCGGTCACATCGGGCGCTTCCGATGTCACTCGCACGTACACGCCCGGAAAGCCGGGGGACACCCCCCACGCCCTGCGCTCCGTCTCCACGACTGGTGGTCCGGACAATGGCAAGACGGAGAATTTCACCTACGACGCGTCCGGTAATACCGAGACGCGCAAGGGCGGTTCACGGAATCAGGGAATGACCTGGGACGCAGAGGGCAACCTCGACACGGTCACCGAGGGCGGCAAGACGACGTCCTATGTCTATGACACCGACGGCAACCGGATCCTGGCCCGCAACGCCGACGGCAGCACGACGGCGTACCTGCCGGGAGGCAACGAGCTGACGACGACCTCGGCCGGCGTCAAGACGGCGGCCCGCTACTACACCCACGGTGGCGAGACAGTAGCCGTCCGGACCAACGCCGGAATATCCCTCCTGTTCGGCGACCAGCAGGGCACCGCGCTCGTCGCAGTCGCCATGGGCGCGGGCCAGCTGGTCACTCGGCGCAAGCAACTTCCCTTCGGCGGTGCACGTGCCAGCACGGGTACAAGCTGGCCGGGCAGTCACGGTTTCGTGGACGGAACGACCGACCCGACCGGGCTGACACACCTGGGCGCCCGCGAGTACGACCCGACACTCGGCCGGTTCATCTCCGTGGACCCGCTCCTGGTCGTCGACGACCCGGTCCAGCACAATGCCTACCAGTACGGCAGCAACAACCCGGCCACCTACTCCGACCCCACCGGCGAGAACTCCAGGTGCTACGGCGGCAACATGTCCGCCAGCTGCGCACCCCCGACCCCGCCCAAGAGCAACTGCTACACCGGCAACATGTCAGCCAGCTGCACCGCGGTGAACCCGGACCACAACAGCGTGGAAGGCCGGCGCCGGTCCGCCGAGCTCGCAGCGGCCATCGACGGCCCCAAGTACTGCTACGGCGGCAGCATGTCCGCCAGCTGCTCCGGAAACAAGTCGGGCTCTCAGCAACAAGCGGATGCACAGAAACGGGCAGCGGATCTCAAGCGTGCGCTGGAACAGCAGGAGAACAACAAACACGAAGAGGGATTCTGGAAGGGAATCTGGAACAACTCCGGAGGGAGAGTCGTATCCGGAGTGGCTGGTGCTGCCAGCGCTGTTGGAGGCTTCGCGAAGGATCACTGGCGTGGAATAGCTCAAGGGGTAGTAATAATTGTTGGCACAGTGGTAGCGGTTGCATGCACCATCGCGACCGCCGGAATATGTGCTGGTGCCGGTGGAATTCTCCTGAGCGCGGCAATCGGGGCCACACAAGGAATTGCAACCTATGGGTTGTCCGGCGGGCAACACACTACGGAGGGTTACGTGCAGTCGGCATCGATAGGTGCTGCGACGGTCGGTGGAGCAACCGCACTGAGTAAAGCGGGAATGCTCATGAGTCCGACAAGCCCCTACCATTCGGTGTCCACTCTGTTCTCCTCGGCATGGAGGAACGGCGGGCGTTTCTGGAAGGGTGGCCTGAACGGAAGGCAGGTGGTGAATCACATGGGATTCGGCACCAAATGGGCGGGCAGGTGAGACGTATCCGTAAGTCCGCCTCCTCTCGGGGCTTCGTCGGCTACCTGGTTCTCGCCGGTATCGGTGTGTGGGTCTGTGCGGTCACGGCATTGGCGCTCACCCTCGGGCCGCCGTGGCAAGCGGCCGGCGTAGGACTGATAGTTGCGCCGCTCATTCCTTGGGCTGTCGCAAGAAATCAGAAGAGGGATGAGGGCGAGATGTCGGGGACCTCCACGTCCGGGCGACGACCGGCCGGCGAGGGTGATCGATTCAACTTTCCGGCGGTATGGGTCGGGCTGGTTTTCTCGGTCTCAGGAATTCTCCTTCTGGTGATGAATTCCAGTGAGGGGAGATTTCTTGAACGACTCGAAGAGGCGATGATCGCTTACGGAGTGCTCGTCATGATTTTGGGCGTGTGTTCTTCATTTTTTGGAAGGAAGCACAAAAGGGATCAACGTCAGTGAGTTGAATGCGTCAAACGTTGGGATTCCCCAGAGTGTTGCGTTCGCCGTAGGCGCGAGTCGGTCCTTCGTGATCGGGTCGCTGTTCCTGAAGCAACCTACTTAAAGGCGGAATTCAGTTGGGGAGGTGGGTTGGTCGTGCTGCATTACCGGTCGGCTCGGGGGTGGAGATCGGAATCCTGGTTGCCGAAGCGGATAATGTCGCGGTCCGCGCCATCCTGAACCCGTAGGCGCCCGGCGTCCCCGGGTGAGTTCCTCGCCCGCAGTCGGTGCGTGGGTATTCCTCCGTGCCACGTGGCGGGGCGGCCGGGCCGCCCCGCCACCCGCCCGAAACCCGTCGCCGTTTGCGCTTGCTTCGAGTGCACTCCAAGGTTCTAGCGTGGAGGTCATGACGGTGATGGAGAGCACTTCCGCAGGGACGGACGCATGCGCATCGGCACCCAGGGCTCATCCGCGCCCCGAGGGTCAGGACCGCTACACCATCAGCGAGGTCGCGGCCTTCACCGGGCTCACCGCCCACACGCTGCGCTGGTACGAGCGGATCGGGCTGATGCCGCACGTCGACCGGTCCCACACCGGTCAGCGCCGCTTCACCAATCGCGACCTCGACTGGCTGGCCTTCGTCGGCAAGCTGCGGCTGACCGGGATGCCGGTCGCCGACATGGTCCGGTATGCGGAGCTGCTGCGTGAGGGCGAGCACACGTTCGAGGAACGGCAGGAGCTGCTGGAGGCGACCCGTCGCGATGTGAGGACGCGGATCGCGGAGCTCCAGGACACCCTCGCCGTCCTCGACCACAAGATCGACTTCTATGCGAGTGCCCGACGGGCGCCGGAAAGGCCTTGTGCCTGATGACTGACAACAAGATCGTCACAGTGGAGCTGGGACACGACGGCCCGCAGGTCGGCGTGCAGGGACTCGGCTGCATGGGCATGAGCGAGTTCTACGGGAACACCGACGAGACCGCGGCCCGCGAAACCCTGGAGACGGCGCTGAGCGTGGGCGTCACCCTCTTCGACACCGCGGACATCTACGGGAGCGGCGCCAACGAGACGTTCCTGGCCCCGTTCGTCGGAGCGCACCGGGACGAGATCACCCTCGCCACGAAGTTCGCCATAGAGCGGACCGATGACCCGCAGTACCGGGGCGTGCGCAACGACCCCGGGTACATCCGCCAGGCCGTCGAGGACAGCCTGCGCCGCCTCGGCACGGACGTCATCGATCTCTATTACATGCACCGCCGTGACCCGGCCGTCCCGCTGGCCGAGTCCGTCGGCGCGATGGCCGAGCTGGTCCAGCAGGGCAAGGTCAAGCAGCTCGGGCTGAGCGAGGTCACCGGCGCGGAACTGCGCGAGGCGTACGCCGTGCACCCGATCGCCGCCCTGCAGTCCGAGTGGTCGCTCTTCAGCCGGGACGTCGAGCGCAGTGCCGTGCCGGCCGCCGTCGAGCTCGGGGTGACGTTCGTGCCGTACTCGCCGCTCGGCCGCGGCTTCCTGACCGGGGCGTTCGCGGACGCGGGCAAGGACCTGTCGAAGGAAGACTTCCGCCAGTACCAGCCGCGCTTCACCGGCGACAACGCGAAGACCAACGCCGCGCTGCTGGAACCCGTCCACAAGATCGCGGCCGCGCACGGGGCCTCGGCCGCGCAGGTGGCGCTGGCGTGGGTGCAGCAGCGGGCCCAGGTGCACGGCCTGACCGTGGTGCCGATCCCGGGTACCCGCAAGAGCAGCCGGCTGCTGGAGAACGTCGGGGCGACCCGGCTCACCCTCACGCCGGAGGAGCTGGCCGTGCTGGAGCCGATCGCCGGCCTGGTCGCAGGGGACCGCTACCCGGACATGAGCTCGACGTCGGCGGCGCGCGAGTAACCGGCGGCGGCGCCGGCCGCCCCGCTACGCGATCCCCAGCGCGAACACGGCGACCGGAGCCCACACCAGTGGACGGTGCAGCAGCCGGCCGATCCGGTCGTGCGGCGGGATCGCCGCACGCCGCTACAGCTCCGCGAGCAGCTGGGCCTTCTTCGCGCTGAACTCGTCGTCCGTCACGAGTCCCGCCCGGTGGAGTTCCCCGAGGTGCCGGATCCGCTCGGCGATGTCCGCCGGATCGCGGCGCCCCGCGCCCGCCAGGACGGCGGTTGCCGCCACGGGGGCGGACTGGTTCCTGCGTACGGATTCCAGGACGGCGGCGGCGAACGGCAGCGACTCGTGCACCGGGCCGTAGCCGAGCCCGAAGGTCACCGCGGCCGGGTCCTGATCGGCCTGGGCGGCCCGCGGGGTCATTGCCTGCGGACCGGGTGCGGCGTCCGGACGGGGCGCCCCGCCCTCCGCGGCCGCACCTTCCGCGCCCGCCAGGGAAACCGCACTCCCGGCACCTCGCGGGACCAGCCGCAGGTAGCCGCCGAACGCCTCGGGCGACCGCCACTCGACCCCGCACAGCTCGGTGACCGGAAACGTCTGGTCGCCCGCCTTCCACTTCGCCGTGGAGGCACCCGTCCAGAACCAGCGGAAGGAGATCCGGTCCCCGTCGAAGCTGGCCCGGCCGTCGTACGCCTTGAACTGCATCGGCGCCTCGGGGGCCGCGACCATGAAACGTTCGGCGGGCTCCCCCGCGTCCGCTCCGAGCAGTGCGCGCAGCTCGTCCGCGTAGTACTCGGCGAGCGTCTCGCGTTCGGCGGGCAGCACCAGCCGGTACGGATCGCAGCCGTCCTTCAGCTGCCCTGCCGCAGCCTCCAGCAGGGGATCGGCGCCGGGTCTCGGCACCGCATGCAGCACCACCGTGCCCCGCTTGCCCGGAGTCAGCGTCACCGACGACAACGCCGCATGCGGAATGCGGCGTTCACGCAGGCTCTGGAAGAGCTTCGGCGTGCGAATACCCCGTTCGAAGCGGATGAGCACGGAGTCGGTGTCGAACTCCCAGGTGGCATGAATTCCCGCCAGCACATCACCCATGTGCCTCATCGTATGTGGCACTTGCCCGCACGTCCCCCTCGGCGTATGCCGCAATTCATGCTCCCTTGCGGCACTTTACGCGCGTCACACGCCTTCGGCGCCGGAAATTCCCTTGTGACAGGCGCTGTCGGCGCTCGCACAGGTCACCGAGCCGTAGGCACCCACGCCGATGGCGGCGAAGTTGCGGAGGCTCTCGGTGCCCGGCACGAAATAGCCGCTGTGCCCGTTGGCGTCGCCCGCCGAGACGACACGCGCACCGAAGCCCCGGTCCACCGGATCGGCCCCGTGGCCGAGCCCGCCGACCTCCATGTTCGGTACGTCCTGGATCCAGTCGTTGCGGTCCCGCATCGCCCAGACGGCGGCCGAGGTGTGCAGCTGCGCCGCGTGTCCCACCCGCATGCCGGGGCTGCCCGCGACCGCGATGTCGGTGACCCGGGACGGCAGTTCTTCCGCGGCGACACCGCACAGCACGGACCCGTAGCTGTGACAGAACAGCGAGACCTTTGACGTGCCGGGCAGCGCGCCGACGAGCGCGTTGAGCCGGACCGCGCCGCGCTCGGCGAGGTTTCCCAGGGCCGCGTCCATACCGATGCCGGCGGGCGCGGTGTAGTCGGCCCAGGCGATGACGGCGGTCCGGGTGCCGGGGCGGGCGGTGCGCTCCGCCGTGTACAGCGACTTCGCCATGCCGACGGGGGCGGCGTCGACCTTCGGCCCGGTCCGCTCCAGCGTCAGCAGGTTGGTGTCGACACCGGGCACGACCATCGAGATCCGTTCGGCCTTGTCCAGGTCACCGAACACCTCGGCGGCGTGGCCCTTCCCGGACGGGTCGAAGGCCAGGAAATGCCGGCCGTGGGCCAGCATCGACTGGAAGCGCTCCATCCGGCGCAGCGCCTCGGCGCGGCCGTCCGGGGAGAGCCTGACGTCGTGCATGCGCCGCCGCTCGACCGCCCGCGCCTGAACCAGGGCCCGCCGGTTGGCGTGGTAGCGCAGGGTGACCGGGGCGCCGTTCAAATTGCCGACGACCAACGGGTACCTGTCGGCGAGCGCGGTCCGCTGTGTGGCGGTGAGCGTGGCGAAGAACCGCGCCAGCCGGTACGGCGGTGCATCGGCGTGCGGCAGCGGGTGACCCGCTATCCGCCCCCGCGCCCAGGAGGCGAGTGCGATGTCGCGTGGCTCGTGGGAGGGTTGGTGACGTACGGCTGTCCAGCCGGTGGTCGCCAGCATCACGAACACGACCGCGACGGCGAGCAGTGCGCGCCATGCGGTGAGCGTGGGGGAGGAGTCGAAGGAAGTCACTCCGGCCCACATTAGGAGACGCGCGACGACCACTGTGAACCGGGTGACACACATCACTCGCCTGCAGGGAATCGGGGCGGGTTTCTCTCACGCTCCGTGCGCGCGTCCGGTACGCTCCGACGGATTTCGCGCCGCTCCCGTCCTGCGCGGGCCGGTTGTGGTGCGACAGTTGTGAAGTCCGCCATGTTCCGGTATGAGGCGTTCGGCACATGGCTGGGGCGGAGCTATCCGGCGGAAGGCGCAGGCGCGGCGGTCGCGGGTTCGACCGGCGTATGCCAGTTCCCTGCGAGCGCCGGGCCCAGTTGGTCCAGATAGTTCTCGGTCAGCGCGCGCAGCGACTCCACGCTCGTGTCCCGCCCTTGCCCCCACAGCTGCCCGGCCACCCGCATCACCCCGGAGAACGCGGCGACGGCGACCCGCGGTCGCGGATCCGTCCGGATGTCGAGGCCCTCGCGCCCGGCGATCACCTCGGCCATCTCGGTCTCCAGGTCGAAGCTGCGCCGCAGGTGGGCCGCGAGCAGGCAAGGGGTCGACTCGATCATCCGGTACGTACGCATGTGGAGTTCGACCGTGACGGTCTCCTCGATCGCCTCGCCGATACTGTTCCAGGTGCGCAGGACCGCGCTGCGCATAGCCTCGAAAGGGGCTTCCGCTGCGGGTCGTTGACGCAGCTCGGAGAGAAAATGCGATTCCATCATCTCCTGGACGGCGAAGACGGTCTCCTCCTTGCTGGCGAAATGGCGGAAGAAGGTGCGCTGGGAGACCTCGACGGCGTCGACGATCTCGTCGACGGTGGTCTCGTCGTACCCCTGGGTGGTGAAGAGGTCGAGGGCGGCGTGCAGCAGGGCGTCCCGGGTGTGTCGCTTCTTGCGTTCCCGCAGCCCGGTCGGTGGCTCTGCGGCGCGCCGGACATCGGTCACTGAGCGGCCCTCTTTCTGTCTCTTTGTCCAGCTCAGGGTACCTGTGAGCCACGTGACAGTTACCGGCTTGTGAAATGGTTTGTCAACTGTCAGCGACTGACACTAGTGTCCCCGGCATGACTAGTCAGACCACCGCAGAAAAGCCGTTGCGGGAGCCGCAGGGCGCCCCTGCTCCCGCCCCGGCCAAGGGGCTGCGCGGCCACCCCTGGCTGACGCTCTTCGCCGTGGCCATCGGCGTGATGATGGTCGCGCTCGACGGCACGATCGTCGCGATCGCCAACCCCGCCATCCAGCAGGACCTGAAGGCCTCGCTCGCCGATGTCCAGTGGATCACCAACGGCTACATGCTCGCACTCGCGGTCTCCCTGATCACCGCGGGCAAGCTCGGTGACCGGTTCGGCCACCGCCAGACCTTCCTGATCGGTGTCGTGGGCTTCGCCGCGGCATCGGGAGCCATCGGTTTCTCCAGCAGCGTGGCTCTGGTCATCGCGTTCCGGGTGCTGCAGGGTCTCTTCGGCGCCCTGCTGATGCCGGCCGCGCTCGGCCTGCTGCGCGCCACCTTCCCGGCCGAGAAGCTGAACATGGCGATCGGCATCTGGGGCATGGTCATTGGGGCCTCGACGGCCGGCGGTCCGATCCTCGGCGGCGTCCTCGTCGAGCACGTCAGCTGGCAGTCCGTCTTCTTCATCAATGTGCCGGTCGGAGTGATCGCGCTTCTGCTCGGCGTGGTGATCCTCAAGGACCACCGCGCCGAGAACGCGCCGCGCTCCTTCGACATCGGCGGCATCGTGCTGCTGTCGCAGGCGATGTTCTGCCTGATCTGGGCGCTCATCAAGGGTGCGCAGTGGGGCTGGGGCGACTACAGGACGCTCGGCTTCCTGGGTGCCGCCGTGGCGCTGTTCGTGGTCTTCGCCTTCTCCCAGAAGAACGTCAGGGAGCCGCTGATCCCGCTGGCGATGTTCCGCTCGGTGCCGCTGTCCGCGGGCGCGGTCCTGATGGTGCTGATGGCCTTCGCCTTCATGGGCGGGCTGTTCTTCGTCACGTTCTACCTCCAGAACGTGCACGGTCTGAGCCCCGTCGACAGCGGTCTGCACCTGCTGCCGCTGACCGGGATGATGATCGTCGCCTCGCCGCTCGCGGGCGCCATGATCACCAAGTTCGGCCCGCGGGTCCCGCTGGTCGGCGGCATGGTGTGCACGGCGGTCGCCATGTTCGGGATGTCTCAGCTGGAGATCGGCACCAGCACCCTGACCATGTCGATCTGGTTCGGTCTGCTCGGCCTCGGCCTCGCCCCGGTGATGGTCGGCGCCACCGAGGTCATCGTCGGCAACGCCCCGATGGAGCTCTCCGGCGTCGCGGGCGGCCTGCAGCAGGCCGCCATGCAGGTCGGCGGCAGCCTCGGTACGGCGGTGCTGGGCGCGGTCATGGCCTCCCGGGTCGACTCGCAGCTGGCGGACAACTGGACGGCAGCGAAGCTTCCGCCCCTTTCGCCGCAGCAGCTGGACGCCGCGTCCTCGGCTGTCGAGGTCGGCGTACCGCCGGTGGCCGGCAACACTCCGCCGGAGGTCGCGGCGAAGATCGCGGACGTCGCCCATGACACGTTCGTGTCGGGCATGAGCACGGCGTTCATGGTCGCCGGCGTCGTCGCGGTGGTCGCCGCTCTGGTCGCCACGCTCACCAAGCGCGGTGCGAATGCCGAGGCCGGTGCGGGCGCGGGTCACATCTGACCGTTCGTCGTGACGCCTCCGTGGCGTCAACACAGTGCGCACGACAGCCCCGCCGGATCGTTCCGGCGGGGCTGTCGCCTATCAGGGTGGTGTGCTCCGCAGCCCCTTCCCCGGGCGCTGCCGAGCAGGTCAGGGTGCGTGCAACTGATTCGCACCACCACGGGGGTCGATTTCCATGCGTACGACCATTCTTGCCGCCGCTCTCGCCACCGCCGCCCTGATTCCGCAGGCCGCGGCCCACCCCGCGACTCCGCAGGCCGCTGCCCGTTCCACGGGCTCGCAGGCCGCGGCCCACTCCGCACCCGCACGCCTTGGGGCTTGCGGAAGCGGTCAGCTCTGCCTCTGGGAGAAGCCGGACTTCACCGGCCTGCGGCAGATCCATGAGCTGTCCACGATCGACATCGAGAGCTGTGTGCCGCTGCCGGCGGGCAACAAGGTCCAAGCGCTCGCCAACCGCACCGGCCGGCCCGTCACCACATATCAGTCGGCCGAGTGCGCCGAGACCGGCGAGTTCGAGACCTATCCGGGCGGCGGCACCTGGGTGCCCCAGTCCCCGTACCAGGTCAGGGCCTTCAAGGTCTGGGAGAACTGACCGGATACGCCGAAGGGCGGCGGGACCAGAAGATCCCGCCGCCCTTCGGCCGTCGTGCTTACGCGTCGCCGCCGGCCGCGCCCGGGGCGGCCGCGGTCACGTCCAGGAGCTCGTACCGGTCGATCGCCTGCTTCAGCAGCGAACGGTCGACCCGTCCCTCCTTCGCGAGCTCGGTGAGCACCGCGAGGACGATCGACTGCGCGTCGATGTGGAAGTACCGGCGGGCCGCGCCACGCGTGTCGGCGAAGCCGAAGCCGTCCGCACCCAGCGACTGGTACGCACCGGGAACCCAGCGCGCGATCTGGTCCGGCACCGAACGCATCCAGTCCGAGACCGCCACGAACGGGCCCTCGGAGCCGGAGAGCTTCCGGGTCACGTACGGGACGCGCTGCTCCTCCTCCGGGTGCAGCAGGTTGTACCGCTCCACCTCGACGGCCTCGCGGCGCAGCTCGTTCCAGGAGGTCGCCGACCAGACGTCCGCCTTCACGTTCCACTCGTCGGCGAGGATCCGCTGCGCCTCGACCGCCCACGGGACCGCCACACCGGACGCCATGATCTGGGCCGGGATCATGCCCTTCTCGCCGCTCCTGAAGCGGTAGACGCCCTTGAGGATGCCCTCGACGTCCACGTTCTCCGGCTCGGCCGGGTGCTGGATCGGCTCGTTGTAGACGGTGAGGTAGTAGAAGACGTCCTCGCTGTTCTCGCCGTACATCCTGCGCAGACCGTCCTTGACGATGTGCGCGATCTCGTACCCGAACGCCGGGTCGTACGCCACACAGCCCGGGTTCGTCGAGGCGAGCAGCTGCGAGTGGCCGTCCGCGTGCTGCAGACCCTCACCGGTCAGCGTCGTACGACCGGCGGTCGCACCCAGCACGAAGCCGCGCGCGAGCTGGTCGGCCATCTGCCAGAACTGGTCACCGGTGCGCTGGAAACCGAACATCGAGTAGAAGACGTACACCGGGATCAGTGGCTCGCCGTGCGTGGCGTACGCCGAACCCGCGGCGATCAGCGACGCCGTGCACCCCGCCTCGGAGATGCCGTCGTGCAGCATCTGACCGGTCGGCGACTCCTTGTACGCGAGCAGCAGATCTCGGTCCACTGCCTCGTACTGCTGACCCAGCGGGTTGTAGATCTTCGCGCTCGGGAAGAACGCGTCCATGCCGAAGGTGCGGTACTCGTCGGGCGCGATCAGCACGAAACGCTTGCCGATCTCCTTGTCCCGCATGAGGTCCTTCAGGATGCGGACGAACGCCATGGTCGTGGCGATCGACTGCTGACCCGTACCCTTCTTCGCGGTCGCGTACGTCTTGTCCTCAGGGAGGACCAGCGGCTTCGCGCGCACCACACGGGTCGGGACATAGCCGCCCAGACTCTTGCGGCGGTCGTGCATGTACTGGATCTCTTCCGAGTTGCGGCCCGGGTGGTAGTACGGCGGGTAGCCCTCGTCCAGCTGCTTGTCCGTGATCGGGATGTGCAGCCGGTCGCGGAACCGCTTGAGGTCCTCGACCGTGAGCTTCTTCATCTGGTGGGTCGCGTTGCGGCCCTCGAAGTTCGGACCCAGGGTCCAGCCCTTGACCGTCTGCGCGAGGATCACCGTCGGCTGGCCCTTGTGGGCCTTGGCCGCCGCGTACGCCGCGTAGACCTTCCTGTGGTCGTGACCGCCGCGGCCCAGGTGCAGGATCTGGTCGTCGGTCATGTCCTTGACCATGTCGCGCAGCCGCGGGTCGTCCCCGAAGAAGTGCTGCCGGATGTACGCGCCCGACTCGGTGGCGTACGTCTGGAACTGGCCGTCCGGCGTGGTGTTCAGCTTGTTGACCAGGATGCCCGTGCGGTCCTGCGCCAGCAGCGGGTCCCAGGAGCGGTCCCAGACCAGCTTGATGACGTTCCAGCCGGCGCCGCGGAACTGCGACTCCAGCTCCTGGATGATCTTGCCGTTGCCGCGCACCGGACCGTCGAGACGCTGCAGGTTGCAGTTGACCACGAAGGTCAGGTTGTCCAGGCCCTCACGGGCGGCGATGGAGAGCTGGCCCAGCGACTCGGGCTCGTCCATCTCGCCGTCGCCCAGGTAGGCCCAGACGTGGGACCGGGAGGTGTCGGCGATACCGCGCGCCTCCATGTAGCGGTTCATCCGGGCCTGGTAGATCGCGCCGAGCGGACCGAGGCCCATCGAGACGGTCGGGAACTCCCAGAAGTCCGGCATCAGCCGCGGGTGCGGGTAGCTGGACAGGCCGTTGGGCGCCTTCGACTTCTCCTGGCGGAAGGCGTCGAGCTGCGCCTCGTTCAGCCGGTCGAGCAGGAATGCGCGGGCGTAGATACCGGGGGACGCGTGCCCCTGGAAGAAGATCTGGTCGCCGCCCAGACCGTCGTCCTTGCCCCGGAAGAAGTGGTTGAAGCCCACGTCGTACAGCGAGGCGGAGGAGGCGAACGTGGCGATGTGACCGCCGACGCCGATACCCGGGCGCTGGGCGCGCGACACCATCACGGCCGCGTTCCAGCGGGTCGCGTTGAGGACCTTGCGCTCGATCTCCTCGTCGCCGGGGAAGAACGGCTCGTCCTTCGTGGCGATCGTGTTCACGTAGTCCGTACTGCGCATCTCCGGCACGGCGACGCGCTTCTCGCGCGCGCGCTCGATGAGCCGGAGCATCAGGTAGCGGGCCCGCTCACGGCCGCGCTCGTCGACGGCGGCGTCGAGGGAGTCGAGCCATTCCTGGGTTTCTTCAGGATCGAAGTCCGGGACCTGGCTCGGAAGGCCGCCAATGATGATCGGGTTGCGATCGGATCCGGAAGCCACGCTGTTCCTTCGCTGTTCGGTGCTGCTCTACGGGGCCTGGTCACGGGAGGCATGCCCCCGGGATGTATGCATGTACGCCAGCACCATCGTGTACCGCGACGGCGCGTACGTCATCTCTACCGAGGGGTAACCGCCAGGTGGGGAGGCATCATGTCGGGTACGCCAGGGCGGCTCGGCAGACGGGTTGGATCAAACCGCAACCATACGCCCAACCCGTCCAAGCGTTCCCAAAGGCTGCTCGACTCCGATTGGCGGACCGAAACGGCATAAGCTGTGCAAGGACGTAAAGGGTGTGGACGGCCGTGTGGAGCCCAGTCAGGGACCTGCCGATCGTGCGGCGACGTGGCAGGGAACGTCACCGTTCAGGCGGTCTCGCACGCTGGGTACTTGCGCGATCCGCCGCGCCCGTGTGGACTACGGCCAACGCCCCGCGCACGCGCGTGGCTGAAGCATTTTCCGAACATGATCAGGAGGCAACCCGTGAGCGCGACCGCGGACCACGCGGAGGAACGGACCAACTCGGCTGCACGGCTGGGGTTCGAGCCCGGACAGGTGGTCCAGGAGATCGGCTACGACGACGACGTCGAGCAGGAGCTCCGTGAGGGCATTGAGGCCACTACCGGCCAGGAACTCGTCGATGAGGACTACGACGACGTCGCTGACGTCGTCCTGCTGTGGTTCCGCGACGAGGACGGCGACCTTACGGACGCGCTGGTGGATGCCATTGGTCTGATCGACGAAGGCGGTGTGATCTGGCTGATGACGCCGAAGACAGGCCGCGAAGGCTACGTCGAACCGAGCGATATCAACGAGGCCGGCCAGACAGCCGGTCTTTCCCAGACCAAGAGCATCAATGCGGGCAAGGACTGGACGGGCAGCCGTCTGGTCACCCCGAAGTCGGCCAAAGCCAGGCGCTGAACCGCACTCACCACGAGGCCCCCGCCGGTCGTGCACCGGCGGGGGCCTTCGCATGCCCGTACCCAGGTCCCCGCCCGCGCACATCCCTGTCCGCAGGCCCACCGAGGTCTCTGCGTAGGGTGGGAGTCCACCCGGACAGCCCAGCCCGGTGAAGCAGCGAAGGGACGCGTTTCCATGGCGATCGAGGTCGGTACCCAGGCCCCGGATTTCGAGCTGAAGGACAACCACGGCCGGACCGTGAAGCTCTCCGACTTCCGCGGCGAGAAGAACGTGGTGCTGTTGTTCTACCCGTTCGCCTTCACCGGCGTCTGCACGGGTGAGCTCTGCGCCCTCCGTGACGAGCTGCCGCAGTTCGAGAACGACGACACGCAGCTGCTGGCCGTCTCCAACGACTCCATCCACACCCTGCGCGTCTTCGCCGAGCAGGAGGGCCTCGAGTACCCGCTGGTCTCGGACTTCTGGCCGCACGGCGCGACCTCCCGGGCCTACGGCGTCTTCGACGAGGAGAAGGGCTGCGCGGTGCGCGGCACCTTCATCATCGACAAGGAGGGCGTGGTGCGCTGGACCGTCGTCAACGGTCTGCCGGACGCGCGCGACCTGAACGACTACATCAAGGCCCTCGACGCGATCTGATCCGGTTCCGGACGATCCCGCGCCGGTGTTCCGGACGATCTCCCGGCGCCCCCCGGCCAAAAGCCTGTTTTGGCCGGGAACCCGTCACTAGGATCCACTCGTTGATCCGATGCCAACGCAACGTGGAGGCGCCGGCAGCCGTCGGCCCCCAAGAAACCAATGGGAGGACTCGTGGGAGTCAGCCTCAGCAAGGGCGGCAACGTCTCGCTGACCAAGGCCGCGCCCAACCTGACCGCCGTCGTCGTCGGTCTGGGCTGGGATGCCCGTACCACCACCGGTGGAGACTTCGACCTCGACGCCAGCGCGCTGCTGACCAACGCCGAGGGCAAGGTCGGCAGCGACGGTAATTTTGTCTTCTTCAACAACCTCAAGAGCCCCGACGGCTCCGTCGAGCACACCGGTGACAACCTCACCGGTGAGGGCGAGGGCGACGACGAGGTCATCAAGGTGAACCTGGCCGGAGTCCCGGCCGACGTCGACAAGATCGTCTTCCCGGTCTCGATCTACGAGGCCGAGACCCGCCAGCAGAGCTTCGGCCAGGTGCGCAACGCATACATCCGCGTGGTCAACCAGGCGGACAACACCGAGCTCGCGCGGTACGACCTCAGCGAGGACGCCTCGACGGAGACCGCCATGGTCTTCGGCGAGCTGTACCGCAACGGCGCCGAGTGGAAGTTCCGTGCCATCGGCCAGGGCTACGCCTCGGGTCTGCGCGGCATCGCGCAGGACTTCGGCGTCAACGTCTGAGGTACGGCCCAGAGCGCGGGACCGGGCCGTTCCTGAGAAGGCACAGCCCGGGCCGCGCCCCCGGAGGTGTCCGGCCATAATCCGCTGTACACCCCCAGCACATCCCCGTCCGGCGCCGCACCCAGTGCGGCGCCGGACGCGCTCAACAGACGGTTCATCGACTCGGGGAGGACTCACATCATGGGCGTCACGCTCGCCAAGGGAGGCAATGTCTCCCTCTCCAAGGCCGCACCCAACCTCACCCAGGTGCTCGTCGGCCTCGGCTGGGACGCACGAGCCACCACGGGCGCCGACTTCGACCTCGACGCCAGCGCGCTGCTGTGCCAGTCGGGCCGGGTGCTCGGCGACGAATGGTTCGTCTTCTACAACAACCTCACGAGTCCGGACGGCTCCGTGGAACACACGGGCGACAACCTCACGGGTGAGGGCGAGGGCGACGACGAGTCGATCATCGTGAACCTCAACCAGGTCCCCGCCCACTGCGACAAGATCGTTTTTCCGGTCTCGATCCATGAGGCCGAGAATCGCGGCCAGACATTCGGCCAGGTCAGCAATGCGTTCATTCGCGTGGTGAACCAGGCGGACGGCCAGGAGCTCGCGCGCTACGACCTGAGCGAGGACGCCTCCACCGAGACCGCGATGATCTTCGGGGAACTCTACCGCTACAGCGGCGAGTGGAAGTTCCGCGCAGTGGGACAGGGGTACGCGTCGGGGCTGCGGGGCATCGCTCTAGACTTCGGGGTCAACGTTTCGTAAAGCCGCGCACAGCGGGGGAGCCCCGTACACGTCCAGGGGAGACCCAGTTACATACACGATGGGGTAGCCAGTGCTTCTGAAAACCTTCGGCTGGTCGTTCGCGATTACCGCGCTCGGCCTGGTCGCAGCGGTGTTCTACGGGGGGTGGGAAGCGTTCGGTGTGGTGGCGATTCTTTCCGTCCTCGAGATCTCGCTGTCCTTCGACAATGCGGTGGTCAACGCCGGAATCCTGAAGAAGATGAATGCCTTCTGGCAGAAGATCTTCCTCACGGTCGGTGTGCTCATCGCGGTCTTCGGTATGCGGCTGGTCTTCCCCGTCGTGATCGTGGCCATCACTGCCAAGATCGGGCCCATCGAGGCGGTCGATCTCTCGTTCAACCAGCCCGACCGCTACCAGCAACTGGTCACGGACGCCCACCCGGCGATCGCCGCCTTCGGTGGCATGTTCCTCATGATGATCTTCCTCGACTTCATTTTCGAGGACCGTGACATCCAGTGGCTGCGATGGATCGAGCGCCCGCTCGCCAAGCTCGGCAAGGTCGACATGCTGTCGGTCTGCATCGCGCTCATCGTGCTGCTGGTCTCGGCCATGACCTTCGCGACCCAGGCGCACCAGCACGGCGGCGCGCACGCGGACAAGGCGGAGACCGTCCTGCTCGCGGGTATCGCGGGTCTGATCACGTACCTCATCGTCGGCGGTCTCTCCGGCTTCTTCGAGAACAAGCTCGAGGAAGAGGAGGAGCGCGACCACGAGGTCGAGGAAGAGGCCAGGAAGAGCGGCAAGAAGGTCTCCGCGATCGTGCTCTCCGGCAAGGCCGCGTTCTTCATGTTCCTCTACCTGGAAGTGCTCGACGCGTCCTTCTCGTTCGACGGCGTCATCGGTGCCTTCGCCATCACCAACAACATCGTGCTGATGGCCCTCGGCCTCGGCATCGGCGCCATGTACGTCCGGTCGCTCACCGTCTACCTGGTCCGACAGGGCACCCTGGACGACTACGTCTACCTGGAGCACGGCGCGCACTACGCCATCGGCGCGCTGTCCGTCATCCTGCTCGTCACCATCCAGTACCAGATCAACGAGATCATCACCGGTCTCGTCGGCGTCGTGCTGATCGGCTGGTCCTTCTGGTCCTCGGTCCGGCGCAACAAGGCGCTGGAGGCCGGAGGCGACGACAGCTCAGGCTCCAAGGCGGAGGTCCCGTCCGGGGTGTGACCCGGTAGGGATTGAGGAACGCTCTCAGCGGGGCGGTCCGTACGGCGACGGTTCTCCGGGAACACCCGGGACCGGCCCGCGGGCCGCCCCGCAGTGATGCGTGCGGGACCTGGGCACTACCGAGACATGTGGGGGTTGGGGATGGCGTTCTGGGACAGCCTGTGGCCGGGGCGGGAAGCACAGTTCGAGTCGGGCAACGCGGCGACCAACTCCATCGTGCTGTCCAGGCGGCACGCCACGGTCTCCCTCACCAAACAGGGCGCGCTGACCGGCAACCTCCGCGTCAACCTCTCCTGGCGGATGCGCACGTCCGACATCGAGGGCAGGTCGCGGCAGAGCGGCCGGCTGCTGCGGCCGTTCAAACTCTTCCAGCCCGATGTGGTCCAGGCACACACCCAGGGTGTGGTCAACGTCGACCTGGACCTGGGCTGCATGTACGAGCTGAAGGACGGCACCAAGGGTGTGGTGCAGCCGCTCGGCAACCTGATCGGCGACCTGAACGCGCCGCCGTACATCAGGCTCAGCGGCGACGACCGCTTCGGGGCGCCGTCGGGGGAGACCGTGTACGTCAACCTCGACCAGCGGGACCAGATCAAACGGCTGCTGTTCTTCGTCTACATCTACGACCAGACGCCGGCCTTCGACCGTACACACGCCAAGGTGACGCTCTACCCGGGCAACGGCCCGCGGATCGAGATCGAGCTCGACGAGCGGGCCCCGCAGGCGCGCTCGTGCGCCGTGTTCACCGTGGAGAACGTCAAGGGCGAGCTGATCGTGCGGCGCGAGGTGAAGTTCGTCTACGGCTTCCAGTCGGAGCTGGACCGGCTGTACGGCTGGGGAATGCAGTGGGGGCGCGGCTACAAGTCCCGGGCCTGAGAGCCTGTCGGGTGATCTTCGATCGGAAAGCGGACGCGGTCTGGTGCGTGCGATTCCAAGGCGCTGGAAGGTCCTCGGATGGGGTCTCCCCTGCTCGAACGAAGTTGAGAGCTTGGGGAAGGAGCTACTAGGGCGTTTCGGCAACGCGGGAAGCGTGCGTGCCAGGGCGTGGCCGCCCGATCAGAGGTCACCCGACAGGCTCTGAGCGGGCGCCTGCCGCCGCGGCGGTCAGGAGCGGACGAACTGGGGGCCCTGCGGCGGCAGCACGAAATTCGGGTCCGGGGCGGGCGCGGCGGCCGCCGCGGGCTGCGGATAGCCGTAGGCGGGCTGAGGAGCGTGGGTGGCCGCCGTGGGCTGCGGGTAGCCGTACGCCGGGGCAGCCGGGGCTGCTGCGGGCTGCGGGGAGCTGTACGTGGGTTGCTGGTGCTGGACCGTGGCCTGCGCGTCGGGTCCGGGTGCCGGTGCCGGGGGAGACGCCGGGGCGACCGTCGCCACCGCGGGGGCCGGATCGGGCTCGGCCGCGGCCTCCGCCTCGTCGACCGAGATGCCGAATGCGGTCGCGAGCCCGACCAGTCCGGTCGGGTAGCCCTGACCGACCGCCCGGAATTTCCAGCCATCGCCGCGCCGGTAGAGCTCACCGCAGATGATCGCGGTCTCCTCGCCGGTCTCCGGCCGTACATCGAACACGGCGAGCGGGTCGCCGCCCGGCGATGCCGCGTCGTAGAGAAGTATGCGGAGATCGTGGACCTGCTGGAAGGCGGCTCCGTCGGAGGAAGCGGCGACGACCACCTGTTCGACCGACGGGTCGAGCGCGCCCAGGTCGGCCTCGATGGTGTCGGTGAGCCCCTCGGCGACACTGCGCTTCGGCAGCCGTCGTACCAGCCCGGATGGGTGCCGGGGCTGGTTGTAGAACACGAAGTCCTCGTCCGAGCGCACACGGCTACCGGCGCCGAGAAGCAGGGCCGAGGCGTCCACATCGGGCACCCCGGCGCCCGGAGTCCAGCGCAGCACGGCCCGTACGGCCATGGCATCGAGGGGGACGTTCGAGCCCTTCAGCATCGCGTGCGTCATGGCGGTCATCCTGCCTGCTGGCTGCCTGCGCAGACAACGTGGGGGCCCGACCCATGTCTCGGCAGTGCGTCGGAACCACGCCCTCCGGGCCCTGCGGAACCGTCGGGAAATGGACGAGTTACCCGAAATTCATGCACGTGGGGAACCCTCGACACCCGTCCATACGTACTATTACCGGCCACACGTCGTCCGGCCGATCCGGCAGTACGGGGGAATCACATGCGTCATTTCGGGCACATCTCGCCCGCTGCGCGGGAAGGCCTGTTCCTTCGGCAGCCGTGCGAATTCGGTGCGGACTCTCCCGCCCGGATGCTTTCGGCCGCCCTCGGCGCCACCCTGTACTCCCCGGCCACCCGGCCGCGGCTCGCCGATGACGTCCTCAAGCAGGCGAGGCGCGGTGTCGTCTCGATGGTGCTGTGCCTGGAGGACTCCATCGACGACTCCGAGGTGCCGGACGCCGAGGAGAATCTGGTCAGGCAGTTCCGCGACCTCGCTGCGCGCGGCACCGAGGTGCCGCTGCTGTTCGTCCGGGTCCGCGAACCGGAGCAGATAACGGACCTGGCGCAGCGGCTGGGCAGCTCCGTCCGATTGTTGTCCGGTTTTGTACTTCCGAAGTTCACGGAAGAGCGTGGCATTCCGTTCATGGAAGCGCTCGCCAAGGCCGAGACGGCCGGGGGACAGCGCCTGTTCGCGATGCCCGTTCTCGAATCGCCCGAGCTGCTGCACCTGGAGACCCGCGCGGCGGCACTCCAGGGAATCGTCCGCACCGTCAACACGTACCGGGACCGGGTGCTCGCCCTGCGGCTCGGGGTCACCGATTTCTGCTCGGCGTACGGACTGCGCAGGGCGCCCGACATGACGGCGTACGACGTCCAGCTCGTCGCCGCGGTCATAGCCGATGTGGTCAATGTGCTGGGCCGGTCGGACGGGACGGGCTTCACGATCACCGGACCGGTGTGGGAGTACTTCCGGCTCCAGGAGCGCATGTTCAAGCCGCAGCTGCGCCGCAGCCCCTTCCTGGAGGGCCGGGCCGAGGAGCTGCGCACGGCACTGATCGAGCACGACCTGGACGGCCTGCTGCGGGAGATCGAGCTCGACCGGGCCAACGGGCTGCTCGGCAAGACTTGCATCCACCCGTCGCACGTCGCGCCGGTGCACGCACTGTCCGTGGTCAGTCACGAGGAGTTCAGTGACGCACAGGACATCCTGCGGCCGGAGCGGGGCGGTGGCGGAGTGATGCGTTCCGCATACACGAACAAGATGAATGAAGTGAAGCCGCACCGCGCCTGGGCCGAGCGCACCCTGCAACGGGCCGAGGTCTTCGGCGTGGCGAAGGAAGACGTCGGCTTCGTGGATCTGCTGGCCGCGGGGCTCGCGGAATGAGCGCGTCTCGATGAGCGAGCGCGCAGCAAGGAAAGAGACGGCGAACGTGGTGTGGTCGGGTAGCTGGGTGGCGGAGCGGCTGGGCGTCGAGCTCGTCGGCAACGGAAAGCCCGAAGGTGACGGCGAGCTCCGGGAACTGCTGGGCCTCGCCCTGCGCCGCAACCCCAAGCGGGCCCATCTGCTCGTCTCCAATGTGCTGGGCAAGCATGTGCCGCAGCGGCCCTCCGTGGTGTACGGCGCGGGGTTCGAGCTCGGCCTGAGCGTGCGCGCGCTCCTCGGGGAGGCGGAGGCCCGCCGGGCGGTGGTGCTCGGGTACGCGGAGACGGCCACCGGCCTCGGCCACGCGGTCGCCGACGGGCTGGGCGTGGTCCCGTACCTCCACTCGACGCGGCGTCCGGTCGAGGGCGTGGCCCGGGCGGGCGGCTTCGAGGAGTCGCACTCGCACGCGACATCGCATCTGCTGCTGCCGGAGGACCCCGCCTTGCTGGCGCGCGGGAGCGGGGCGCCGCTCGTGCTGGTGGACGATGAGTTCTCCACGGGCAACACCGTGCTCAACACGATCCGCGCGCTGCACGAGCTGTACCCGCGCGACCGCTACGTCATCGTGGCTCTGGTGGACATGCGGTCGGCGGCCGACCGCGAACGGCTGACCGGGTTCGCCGCTGAGATCGGCGCCCGCGTCGACCTGGTGGCCAGGGGTACGGGTACGGTCCGGCTCCCGGACGGCGTTCTGGAGAAGGGCCAGGCCCTGGTCGCCGCCCACGAGCCGGAACGGGAACCCGCCCGGGCCGGCGCGGCAGGGCCCGGCAGCCCGGGCACCCGGGTGGAGCTGGAGTGGCCCGCCGGTGTGCCCGACGGCGGACGGCACGGCTTCACCCCCGCCCACCGCGAGACGCTCGAATCGGCCCTTCCCGCCATGGCTGCCCGCATCGCCGGCGCCCTGGGCGGTGAAGCCCGCCGCATACTCGTCCTCGGCTTCGAGGAGCTGATGTACGCACCGCTCCGGCTGGGCACCGCCCTGGAGGAGCACACCGACGCCGAGGTGCGCTACTCGACCACCACACGGTCCCCTGTCCTCGCCGTGAACGACCCCGGCTACGCGATACGCAGCCGACTGGTCTTCCCGGCCCACGACAACCCGGCCGACGGCCCCGGCGTCCGCTACGCGTACAACGTCGCGGACGCCGGTTTCGACGCCGTGGTCGTCGTCGTCGACTCCGCCGCCGACACCCCGGAACTGCACGCCTCGGACGGCCTGCTGGCGGAACTCGCCGCGCACACCTCCCACGTCCTGCTGGCCGTCGTCCCCTCGTACGTCCCGTCGGCCGCCCCCTCCACCGCCCCCGAACGGCAGGAACCTCCCATGCTGTCCGAGCCCCTCCGCGGCCCAGCCTTCTCCTCCTACGCGCCGGAAGAAGTCGGCTGGCTGCTTCAGGACCTCTCGGACACCGAGTTGGAGGCGCCCACCGAGGAGCGCGAGGAGGCGATACAGAGCGGCGGCGCGCACTACGCCGAGTCGCTGCCCGTCGAGTACCAGCCGTCGGCCGAGTACCAGAACCTGTTCAAGGCGGCCCTGGACCTGTCGGCGGCCCGCATCGCGCGGGCCGTCGGAACCGTCACCGAGACGGTCCTCGCCGAGCGCACCCCCCGCCCCGTCCTGGTCTCCCTCGCGCGGGCCGGAACCCCGGTCGGCGTGCTGATGCGCCGCTGGGCCCAGCACCGCCACGGGCTCGATCTGCCGCACTACGCCGTCTCCATCGTGCGCGGCCGGGGCATCGACGCGAACGCCCTGCGCTGGCTGGCCGCCCACCACGACCCCGCCGACGTCGTCTTCGTCGACGGCTGGACCGGCAAGGGCGCCATCACCCGTGAACTGGCCGCCGCACTCGAGGAGTTCAACGGCTTCGACCCCGAGATCGCGGTCCTCGCCGACCCGGGCGGCTGCGTTCGCACCTACGGCACCCGCGAGGACTTCCTCATCCCGTCCGCCTGCCTCAACTCCACCGTCTCCGGGCTGATATCCCGTACCGTCCTCCGGTCCGACCTGGTCGGCCCCCATGACTTCCACGGCGCGAAGTTCTACCGGGAGCTCGCGGAAGCCGATGTGTCCGGTCACTTCCTCGACACCGTCGCCGCCCACTTCGACGAGGTCGTCGACGCCGTGGACGCCGAGGTCAAGGAGCTGCTCACAGCCGACCGCGCCCCCACCTGGGAGGGCTGGGCGGCCGTCGAGCGCATCAGCGAGGAGTACGGCATCCACGATGTGAACCTGGTCAAGCCGGGGGTCGGCGAGACCACCCGCGTACTGCTGCGACGCGTCCCCTGGAAGATCCTCGCCAAGCGCGGCGCCGGTGCCGACCTCGAACACATCCGGCTGCTGGCTGAGCAGCGCGGCGTGCCGGTCGAGGAGGTCGACGGTCTCCCGTACACCTGCGTCGGACTGATCCACCCGAAGTACACCCGCGGAGCGACGGGCGCGGACGGCAAGGCGGTGGCGTCACAGTGACCCACCCGGCCACTACGACCACCCCGACCACCCCGACCACCCCGACCACCCCGACCACTCCGGCCACTCCGACCACCCCTGTGACGCTGGTCGCCAGCGACCTCGACCGCACCCTCATCTATTCGACGGCGGCACTCCAGCTCGCCATGCCGGACGCGGACGCCCCCCGGCTGCTCTGCGTCGAGGTGTACGGGAACAAGCCGCTCTCCTACATGACGGAGACCGCCGCCGCACTCGTCGACGAACTGGCCCGCACCACGGTCTTCGTACCCACGACCACCCGTACCCGCGAGCAGTACCACCGCATCCAGTTCCCCGGCCCCGCACCGAAGTTCGCCATCTGCGCCAACGGGGGACACCTCCTGGTCGACGGCGTCTCCGATCCCGACTGGCAGGACCGGGTGGCCCGCCGGCTGGCCGACGAGTGCGCCTCGCTCGCCGAGGTCCGCGCCCACCTCGTGGCCGCCGCCGACCCCGCCTGGCTGCTGAAGGAACGAGTCGCCGAGGACCTCTTCGCCTATCTCGTCGTCGAACGCCCGCTGCTGCCCACGGACTGGCTGCAGGAGCTGGCCGAGTGGGCGGGGCCCCGCGGCTGGACCGTGTCCCTCCAGGGCCGCAAGATCTACGCTGTGCCCAAGCCGCTCACCAAGAGCGCCGCGATGCACGAGGTCGCCCGCCGCGCCGGCGCCACGCTCACCCTCGCCGCCGGCGACTCGCTCCTCGACGCCGATCTGCTCCTCGCCGCCGACCTCGCCTGGCGTCCGGGCCACGGCGAACTCGCCGACACCGGCTGGCGTGCCCCGCACGTCGACGTCCTGATGGAACGTGGTGTGGCGGCGGGCGAGGAGATCCTCCGCCGATTCATCCGGGCTTCCGTCCCCCGGCGCGGTCTCTGAATCCCGCGCGGCCGTCGCCGAACGGCCGCACCGGTGCGCGGAGCGACACGTCGACGCGATCTTCGACAAGCTCGGACCGACAGGGAACAGTGGCTGGCAGCCGCCGCGTTCCCGCCGTACTCCGGTACTCGGGGACCTGACCAGCCTGCCCGGCAGGCACGAAGAGAGTCTGCGATGAGCAAGGGAAACGAAACCAAGATCACGGACGAGTTGTACGCGTACATGCTGGCGCACAACCCGCCGCTCGACGCGGTGCAGCGCGAGCTCGTCGAGACCACGTACGCACGCCTTCCCGATCAGGCCGGCATGCAGTCCGCCGAGGAGCAGGGGCCACTGCTCGCCTTCCTCGTACGGCTGACCGGGGCCCGGCACATCGTCGAGGTCGGGACATTCACCGGGTTCTCCGCCCTGGCCATGGCGCAGGCGCTGCCCGCCGACGGGCGGCTGATCGCCTGCGACATCTCGGAGGAGTGGACCGCCTACGGCAGGGAGGCGTGGGAGAAGGCAGGCGTCGCCGACCGGATCGAGCTGCGCATCGCCCCCGCGCTCGACACGCTGAGGGCGATGCCGTCCGACCCGCACATCGATCTTGCCTACCTGGACGCGGACAAGGGCAACTACATCCCGTACTGGGAGGAGCTGGTGCCCCGCATGCGGCAAGGCGGCCTCGTCGTCACCGACAACGTGCTGTTCCACGGCGGCGTGACCGACCCGCAGGCGACCGGCGGGGCGGCGGCGATCAAGGAGTTCAACGAGCATGTGGCCGCCGACCCGCGGATGGACAGCGTGATGCTCACCGTGGCGGACGGGCTGGCACTCTCCCGCAGGAGGTAGCGCCCGCCCGCCGGGTCGAGCCGTTCGACGCCGCGGTCGGGTCAGCCGCAGCAGCCCCCACCGCAGCAGCCCCCGCCGCCACCGCCACCCGACGGGGCGGCGGGCACGGACTTGGCCGAACCCCCGCCCACAGTCACGGTGGAGAGGAGCTTCACGGTGTCCTCGTGCCCGGCGGGGCAGGAGGCAGGGGCCGAGGACTCGGCCATCGGACGGCTGAGTTCGAAGGTGTCTCCGCAGGAGCGGCAGCGGTACTCGTAACGAGGCATGACCCCAGGCTAACGGCCTCCCCCACGATGGGGAGTGCGTAACCGGCGGCGCTGCCCGGCAGCGGTATCCGGCAACAGGACCCGGGGACGGTACGGGGAGGGCCCACCGCCGCGACGGCGCCGCTCCTACGACCGGTCAATCGGCATGGACTGCCGCCGGCTGCGGCGCAACTCCTCGGCTGCCTGATCGGGATGGCGGGCCTGCCAGTACGGGTTGTCGTGCGGGAGCCCGCCACTGACCCTCCCGTACATCCCGAACATCATCAGCATCAGCCCGACGACAAAGCTGAACAGCACGTTCTGCAGGTGGAAGGCCAGGAAGTTGTAGTGCGTGTCGAGCAGCGCGAGATTGACGAAGCCACTGAGGATGAACGCGATACCGAGGACCATGTTGAGCGTCGAGGCGAAGTTGGCGCCGATCACCATTCCGGTGAACAGGAGCAGGCCGACGCAGATGGACAGGACGCTGAGCGCGCCGTTGGTGTTCAGGCCCGCGACTGTGGCACCACCCGTGTCGAAGAAGCCGATCTTGTCGATGAGCCCCAGGATGCCGAAGGCGAGCAGCACCAGTCCCATCAGCCCTGCCCCGACGCGGTAGACGCTGCTGAGCCGGTGATCGACCGGGAGATGCTCGTCGAGCCGGGCCATTCTGCCGCGTCTTTCCGGACCTCGCGCCGTTCGCTGCGGGTGATGAGGGAGGTGCGGGAGACGCGGAGCATGAGCGTGGGCGTGGGCCATGGTGGTGCGGCCTCCTTCGGACTACCACCAGGATCCGCCCCGCCCCGGGCCCCGACAACTCGGCTCAGCCCCCGGCGCCACGCTCCTCCCGGATCTCGGAGACCACCCTCGCAGCCGTCTGCCGCACCGCTTCCGTCTCGGTCAGAAAGTGCCAGTAGTCGGGGTGGCGGCCCTCCAGCCCGGCGACGGCGCGCTCCAGCCGGGCCACCCCGTCGTCCAGCGGCCGGGCATGGCGCGGGTCGGGCGTGTTGCGGCCCGCCATGGCCAGACGCTGCGCGTCCCGGATCGCGAACCGGGTCCGCTGGATCTCCTGCTGCGGATCCTTGGCCACGGCGTCGAGCCGGTGCAGCCGGTCGCCGGCCGCGGACACCGCCTCGTCCGTCGCGTTCAACAGGGCCCGTACGGTGGAGAGCCGCGAGGTCGCATCCGCCCAGCGCTGCTCGTCCCGCGCCTTGGCCGCCTCCTTGAGCTTCTCCTCGGCCTGCCGCACGTTGACCGCCGCCTGCTCCGGAACCGGCTGGAGGTCCTGCCAGCACGCGGCCGAGAAACGCCGCCTCAGCTCACTCAGCACCGGCTCCACCGAGCCCGCGCGGGTGGTCAGCGCCTGGGCACGGGTCCGCAGCGAGACCAGCCGGTGGTCGATCTCGGCGGCACGCTCGGGAAGCTGCGCCGCCTCCGCCCGAATGGCCTCCGCACCGCGCAGCACCTGATCGGCGCGGAGCAGCGTCTCCTGCACGCCGTGCCGGCCGGCGCCCTGGTTGAGCTTGGTCAGTTCGGGGGCGAGGGCCGCCAGACGCGCGGCGAGATCGTCCGCCCGCAGCCCGGACGCGCGCACGGCGTCGAGAGCATTGCTCGCACCGAGCAGCGCCTGCCGGGCCCGCTCCACGGCGGGCGCGAGCCGGGCGAGCTGTGTCTCCGCACTTGCCAGGAGCGGACCGAGTCCCTGGGCGAACCGGTCGAGCTCGCCCTTGACTCGTACGAGCTCGTCCTTGGCGCCCGTCAGCTCCGTCCTCGCACGCGCCGCGATCGCCGGTTCGAGATCGTCCCGGTCCAGGTCGTGCGCGTCCACCGCCGTGATGTACGCATGGCTCGCCTCGTCGATCCGCCGCCCCAGAGCGGCGAAGTCGTCCACGACCTTGCGCGCGGCGGCCGAACTGTCCACCGCGGTGATCGTCTCGATCGAGATCTGCAGATCGCGCTGAGCGGTGTCCAGCTCGTAGAACGCCTCCGCGGCCGCATCCTTCGCCGCCTGAGCCTCGACACGCTGGCTCTCCCCACGGCCGCCGAACCAGCGCCGCGTACCTCCACCGGCGAAGGCGGCCGGCAGCGTGGCGGCGAGCAACGGCACCGGCAGCAGCATCAACCCGAGGACGTCCCTGACGGCGGAAATGGCACCCGCTCCTGCCTGCGGCCGCGCGTGTGTCGCCGTCACATCCCTCTCCCGTGCTGTTTCGCCCTGCCCGGTTCATTCTCCCACCAGGTAAGGACGAACACACGGGCCGGTTAGTTCGCCGTTCGCACCGTGATCTGACCGTTGTCGCTGTGCGCCTTCACCACATGCGCACTGCCGTCGCTGCGCGGCACCTTCACCGAGACACGCCCGTTGCTCGCGGTGGCAGTCACCGCGTACGCCTCCGAACCGCGCGGCAGATCGATGGTCACCCGGCCGTTGTCGCTGACCGTGTCCACCAGATCCGGCACAGCGCTGAACCCGAGCCGGATCCCCCCGTTGTCCGAGCGCGCGGAGACGGACCTGCTGGAGATCCGCTCCGTGACGAGGCCCCCGTTGTCGCACTCCAGCTTCAACGGACCGCTGGAGTCACGCACGGTCACCCTTCCGTTGTCGGAGCGGAGCGTGAGAGGAGTGTCGAACCCGGACGCGAGGATCCGCCCGTTGTCCCCTTTGACCGTCACCGCGACGCCACGCGGCACCTTCACCTGGTGGCGCGACCCGCAGTTACTGATCAACGCGCGGCACTTCACCCGCAGCGTGAGCGTGTCGTCCCGCATCGACCACCGGGCATCGGGCCCGTTCCCGAGCACCACCCACCCGTCCACGCGCCGGGTCACCTCGACCTTGCGCACATCGGCCGGCACGAGCTCCACGGCCGTACCGCCGGATTCGATGGTCAGCGTCTTCCCGTTCAGCGCGAACGACCTGTGCTCGGCTGGCGCGTCGTCCACATTCGCGCTGCCGCAACCGGCGAGGGCCAGGGCGACGAGGACAGCCCCGCCGGACGCGACGAGCGCGCGGGGCCGGGTGCGAGCGCGGGTATGGGTGCGAGTGCGGAGTGCCACGGTGATCGATCCCCCATCCGGTCCAGCGGGCTGTCCCGCCGGTGTGGATCCACCGTAGAGAGCGAGCGGACCCGGGGAGAATCCGGGCGGCTACCGTAAGCAGGGTGGGGATATCCCCCGTCTCCCCGTCGGTCCGGACAACCGTTTGTGAGCATGGGCCCTGCGGCATGTACGCTGTTGCTTCATCCACGGGTGCGTAGCTCAGGGGTAGAGCGCTGCTCTTACAAAGCAGATGTCGGCGGTTCGAAACCGTCCGCGCCCACCGGTTTGACCAGCACGGTCACAAGAGAAGCCCAGGTCAGAGCGCTTCTGGCCTGGGCTTCTTTGCGTTGGCGGTCACTTTGACTACTGGTTCAGTCACTCTGGCTACACCCTCACTACCGCGCACCGTCCCCTGGATATCCCCTAAACGATCTTAGGGAAGTGCAGGTCAGGCGCCCCTTCCCAGAAAAGCAGGAACGGCCCGACCCCTGAGGGATCGGGCCGTTCCGAGTTCGTTCACGCCCTCGCAGCAGCCGGCGGATCGTCGAGCAGCCCCTGCAGCTGCGGCTGCGTCCGCGGGCACTCGCCGCTCCTCGATTACCTGCTCGTCATCGCCGACGCGCTCGATACCCCGCTCGCTGACCTCGTACGGCAGTGAACCCCGGCCGGCCAACGGGCCGGCCGGAGTTCCGTCTGCTCGGTCCTGCGAGGCGCTTTACCGGTCCCAGTGCCGGTCGTCGGACTCGGCCGGCAACGCGCCATGCCCTTCGGACCAGTGGTTCACCCAGCCGCACAGTGCGCACGCATAGCGCCCATCGATGCCGTGCACCTCGGTGCCGCACTGCCTACAGTCCGTGCGCGTGATCTCGTTGCGCGTCGTGGTGACGGTCGTGGACTGAGCTTCGGGGCGCCGGGTCATGGTTGGAATGTACCCCCGGGCGCCGGTTCCCCACCCGGTGACGTGACGCTTGGTGCCGTCAGCGCCCGAGGCTGTGCCGCCGATGGTGCGGGGGCGACCCCGGACTGCCAGCCGCAGTTTCCGCACAGCCACCCCCCGCTGGGGTCTGCTGAGTACTTGCGCCACAGTTTGGACAACCCATTGTTCACTCCTTTTTGTCGATGCTTGTGGATCGTGAAGGCCCGGCCGAGCCTTCGTCGCGGCGGGCAGCGAGGTGCTCAGTTGAGGGCGCCTCATGGTCCCCGCCGAGCGACAGCGCGTTGACCGCGTCCCGAACCGCAGGCAACCGCGAGTGACCCGGGCCGATGAACAGGTCCACTGACTGGCTCTGATCGCCGGTCAGGTCAGAGAGGTCCCGAACACGCAGCAGCTCAGCAATGCGCAGGATCATGGGGAGCTTCGGCATCTGCATCTGTCCCGTCTCGATCTGCTTCACCCACGACGGAGACATGCCCAGCAGGCCGGCCACCAGAGGGCGGCTCATACCTCGCTTCGTACGGAGGATCTGCATGCGCTGACCGAATGCCATGGGGTCCGCGTACGGGTCCGGGGTAGCATTATCTGGCATGGCCTTGCCCCTCTCTGAACAGCTCGTCACTGTCAGGGTATGGGGCGAGGCCCTTTCTGAGTGCGGCCTCGTGTGATCCTGGGCGCACGAAACTGACCTCGCCCCGGCCGTAGCCGGAACAGGGGGCGTGGTGGTGTGGTCAACGGAGGAGCGCGAGGACCCCGGTACCCGTGCCGGCCACCCCGGCGAGGACACCGAACGTGGGCAGCGGCCACCGGGCCCGCTCCAAGTGCGCAACCGAAGGTGACCCAGGTGTAAGCGATCAATGTCAGTCGCACAGGCCTGGGCCGACTCGCCCGGCGCTGGAGCGCGTCATAGCCTGGGGGAACAATTCCAGATTCTGGCCCCGGCAGCAGGCCTCCTCCCGGCCGGCGGCCGCCCGTCCCGGATCGGCCTCGTCGCCGCCTACCCAGAGGGGCTCGCTCCATCATCGTCCGGCACCTGTCCGGCTGCAGCCCAGCCGCTGCCGGGCTTCGGCCGACCCGCTTCGATGCACTCGTGTGACCGCTGCCGTTCAGGGCCCACGGCCGGGATCTGCACGTCTTCGCTGGAGGGAGCTGCCATGCTCTCAGACACCTCTCGGCCTGTCGTCGCAGCAACACTGCCGGTCGTCGCCGAGCACATCGGAGAAATCGCCCAGCGCTTCTACGGGCACATGTTTGCCGAGCATCCGGAACTCCTGAACGGCGTCTTCAACCGCGGCAACCAGGTCCACGGAGAACAGCAGAAGGCGCTGGCCGGATCGGTGGCGGCGTTCGCGAGCGGACTGGTGGAATCACCGGAGCACATCCCCGAGCACCTGCTCTCGCGGATCGCGCACAAGCACGCGTCCCTCGGCATCCGTCCCGATCAGTACCAGATCGTCCACGACAACCTGATGTGGGCGATCGCCGACGTCCTGGGCGACGCGGTCACCCCGGAGGTCGCCGCCGCCTGGGACGAGGTCTACTGGCTGATGGCCAATGCTCTGATCAACCAGGAACGCGGCCTCTACAGCGCGCGTGGGGTCAGGCCGGAGACGGTGTGGCGGCAGTGGAAGGTCGAGAAGAGGATCCGGGAGACCCCCGACGTGGTGACCTTCGTGGTCAAGCGGATCGACGACCGCCTGGTGAAGACCTCGCTGCCCGGCCAGTACGTCACTGTGCGGATGACGATGCCTGACGGGGTGCTCCAGCCGCGCCAGTACAGCCTGACCCGGGCCGACGACGGGGAGCACCGCCAGTTCTCGGTCAAGCGGGTCCGTGGCGTCGGCGACGAGCCCGACGGGGAGATGTCGACGCTCCTGCACGACTCGGTGGACGTGGGCGACATCCTGTCGCTGTCGCTGCCGTACGGCGACGTCGTGCTCGACGACTCGGGACGGCCGGTGGTGTTCGCCACCGCGGGCATCGGGATCGCCCCGGTGGCCGGGATGCTCTCGCACCTCGCCAGGGCCGGGTCCGGGCTGCACATCACGGTCCTCCACGCCGATCTCGACGAGCCCTCGTTTCCCCTGCGGCGCCAAGTCGTGAGCGACGTCCTGGAGTTGCGGCGCGCGAAGCTGTATGCCTGGTACGAGAAGGGCGTGGAGAGCATGGAGCCGCTGAACGGGGTCTTCCAGGGACTGATGAAACCCGCAGCAGTCGATCTGCCCGACCACGCCCTGTACTACCTGTGCGGCCCGCTGCCGTTCATGCAAGGTGTGCGTAGCAGGTTGCTCGAGCGGGGCGTCGCGCCCCAGGACATCCAGTACGAGGTGTTCGGCCCCGACCTCTGGCAGGCGGACCTGGACTAGATCTTGATCAGGACGAAGGTGCAAGACAGTGTCTTCCAGGCGCCCCGCGGTCCGCTCAACCTCGGTGAGGTCCTGCGGCTGTTCCGAGGCCGGGCCACCCGAGTCGGCCAGTAGTCAGGTCCCGACGTTGACAGACGATGACACCCGATGACCACATCAGCGCACAGAAACGCGCGGTCGGGGAGCGTTGCACGTGTGAGACTGGGAGTAATCGTCAAGACCTGTGGACCGGTTAGTTAGAAGAAGCCGATCGTGTCCTTGAGAAGACGAAGGGCTTTTGCGCGGTATGTGGCGCTGTCG